>JAEXBA010000059.1 GCA_023457935.1 Bacteroidota bacterium
GTAATCCAGCCGATATCGGCGGTACACCAGTAAATATCGTTCTCTTTATAATTGAAAACATTTTTAAAAGTGTAACCTGTATAAACCATGTAACCCGCTGTTGTATGCAGCATTCCTTTCGGTTTTCCGGTTGAGCCGGAAGTGTACAGAATGAAAAGCGGATCTTCGGCATCCATGATTTTCGAAACAAAATCAGGAGAAGCTTTTTCGTATAAATCTTCCATCCAGACATCGCGACCTTCTTTCATCGTTACTTCTCCGCCGGTTCTTTTCACCACCAGAACTTTCTCGATCGTCGGACATTTTTCAACGGCCTTATCAATAATTCCTTTCAGATCGATGGCTTTGCTTCC
Organism: Bacteroidota bacterium; assembly: GCA_023457935.1. Classification (GTDB taxonomy): domain Bacteria; phylum Bacteroidota; class Bacteroidia; order Flavobacteriales; family Weeksellaceae; genus JAEXBA01. The sequence continues at coordinate 354 of JAEXBA010000059.1, forward strand.
GCGGTAACTTCCATCGGAACAAACGATTACTTTCGCCTCACAGTCGTTCACACGCGATGCAACGGCCGTATCGGAAAATCCTGCAAAAATAACGGAATGAACCGCGCCCATTCTTGCACACGCCAACATTGTAATAGCCAATTCCGGAATCATCGGAAGATAAATGCAGACACGGTCACCTTTTTCCACACCAAGTTCTTTCAGAACGTTGGCTGTTTTACACACTCTTTCGTGAAGTTCGCGGTAGGAAATATGCTGCGCTTCTTCTTTAGGGTCGTTCGGTTCCCAAATGATTGCTGTTTTGTCGCCACGAACCGAAAGATGACGGTCCAGACAGTTTTTGGTGATATTCAGTTTGGCGTTTTTAAACCATTTTACTTTGGCTTCTTCCATGTCGAAATCTACAACTTTCGTCCAGCGCTGATACCAAACAAAGCCCTCATCTGCAACCTTATCCCAGAATTTTTTCGGATTTTTTATTGATTTCTTGTACTGCTTAAAATAATCGGGCAAGTCGTCGATATAAAAGTTCTTCATAATATTATTTGTTTAATGTTCAAGGTTTAATGTTCAGGGTTTAAATTTCAAAGTTCAAAGTTTATTTTTCAGGAGCCGGGAACCTGCTTTTTGCTGTATCTTTTTTGGTTATTTCGCTTTCGCTCAACAACCAAAAAAGGATGCCGCTTCAATCAGGGCTATGTTTCAGCGCCGGAAACCAAATTTCAGTCAATTCTCAACTTTCAGCTTTCCATTTTCAACTGTTATAGAAATTAATCTTTTCCTGAATTTCCCCTACAATTGCTTCATCATCAATGGTGGAAGGAATCTGGAATTCTTTTCCGTCGAGCATTGTTCTGATCAGTTTTCTCAGGATTTTTCCGGAGCGGGTTTTTGGCAAACGGTTTACTACCATTACATTTTTCAGTGAAGCTACGGCACCAATCTGTTCTCTTACCAAGGCAATCACTTCTTTTTCAATGGTTTTTTCATCCTTGTTAACGCCAGCTTTCGTTACTGCAACGGCAAAAGGAATCTGTCCTTTCAGCTGATCTTCCATTCCAACTACCGCACATTCCGCAATATCAGGATGGCCGGAAACCACTTCTTCCATTTCGGAAGTTGACAGTCTGTGACCCGCAACATTAATGACGTCATCCACACGGCCTGTTACGAAAATATAACCGTCTTCATCCTTAATCGCGCCATCTCCGGAGAAATAATAACCAGGGTATTGAGACAGATAACTTTTCTGGAATCTTGGGAAATCGTTCCAGATTCCTAACATTGCGCCCGGAGCAAGCGGAAGCTTGATGACAAGATAACCTTCGTGGTGAGGATCGAGCTCGTAGCCGTTTTCATCAAAAATCATAATATCGTAACCCGGAATTGGTTTTCCGGCAGATGCTCTTTTAATTTTATAATCATCAAAATACGTCATCAGACCAAGCATCGGCGAACCGGATTCTGTTTGCCACCAATGATCAATTGCAGGAATTCCGATGTGTTCTGCAAACCAGTCGAGCGTTGCAACATCGCATCTTTCACCTGCAAGGAATTGCTTCTTGTAATTGGAAAGGTCATATTTCTTGATGAATTCACCGTCCGGATCTTCTTTCTTAATGGCTCTGATGGCGGTTGGAGCGGTGAACATTGTATTCACTTTATGTTCAGAAATTACTCTCCAGAAAGTTCCTGCATCAGGAGTCATTACCGGTTTTCCTTCAAAAATTACTGTTGTATTTCTGTGAAGAAGCGGTCCGTATGCCATGAACGAGTGACCAACTGCCCAACCGAAATCAGAAGCTGCCCAAAACACTTCTCCAGGTTCCATTCCGTAATGGTATTTCATAGAAAATTTCAGTGCTGTTGCGTGTCCGCCGGTATCTCTTGCAACGCCTTTTGGTTTTCCTGTTGTTCCTGAAGTGTAGAGTAAATAAAGTGGATGTGTGGCTTCAACTTCCACATAATCTGCTGGTTCAGATTTATCGACAAGTTCCTGATAATCGATGGTTCCCTCAAAATATTCGTGTTTATTGTCAATCAACTGACGGTCAAAAACAATGATGTTATCCACTTTGTCCTGCGCAAGTTCAATTGCCTGTGACACCAAAGGAAGATATGGAATTCTGCGTGCAACTTCAACTCCGGCAGTGGAAGTAATCATTACTTTTGGCTTACAGTCGTCAATTCTTACCACAAGTTCGTGCGGTGCAAAACCTCCGAAAACTACGTTGTGAATAACACCGATTCTTGCACACGCCAACATCGAGAATAAAGTCTGTGGAATCATCGGCATGTAAATTACGGCTGTATCACCTTTTGCCAGTCCGAGTGATTTCAGTCCGCCCGCTAATTTTGAAACTTCTTCTTTCAGCTGATTAAATGTGAATTTCTGCTGCTTTTCTGTAACCGGCGAATCGTAAATTACAGCAACCTGATCTCCGTAACCGTCTTCGATATGCTTGTCGATACACAAGTAGCTCATGTTGAGTTTTCCGTCTTTAAACCAAAGCGGATAACCGTTTTCATCCTCAGAAAGAATGGTTTTCGGGAACTGGAACCATTTGATTTCTTTCGCTTGCTCTTCCCAGAATTTCTCTTTGTTCTCGATGCTTTCGTTAAACATTTCCTGCGCTTTCATATTAATTTGATTTTAGATTTATAAATAATTTGGTTTTGAAAAGTGGATGGTTGAACTGATTTTTACTCTATCTAAGTTACCAATTCTTCAACTTTTTCCAGCAGTTTTTTTATAGAATATGGTTTTGTGACGTACGCATTTGCTCCCATTTGCAGTCCTTTCTCAATATCGCTTTCACCACTTTTTGCAGAAAGGAATATTACTTTTGTGTCCTTAAACTTTTCATTTTTTCTGATTTCTGAAAGGGTAGTGTAACCGTCTACATTCGGCATCATGATGTCCAGAAGAATTACATCCGGAGTTTCTTCTTTCAGGATTTCCAGCACTTCGGAACCGTCTCTTGCGATAAAAACTTCATAACCCGCCTTCCGGAAAGAATATTCCAGCGTCATTACTATTTTGTGCTCGTCATCAGCAATTAATATTTTATATTTAGACATGAGATTTCAGATTTCAGATTTCAGATTTTTCAACTGAAACCAAATTAAACTTGTTTTAATATTATGTTTGAAAGTGTAAACCATTTTCTGGATTTCATTGAGATCGATTTTTGCCAGAAAAGCAACTTTTCAAAATTGTGCATATGATAAAATCTTTACGATTCAGTTTTCATTTTTTCAGCGTTGTCTGACATCTGATATCTCACATCTGATGTCTGTAAAACAACCTCAAACGTTACTCCAATTTCCTTGTTCTTTGCACTGATTTTTCCGCCGTGCGCATCGATAATTTTTTTGCAGATGGAAAGTCCAAGTCCGCTTCCGACAGGTTTTCGGATATTTTGATTCTGACTTTGATAAAACTTTTCGAAAATAAATTCCAGGTCTTCTTCCGGAATGGTTTTTCCCGTATTGAAGATGGAAATCCTAAGTTCACCGTCTTTTTCCTGAAATTTTGCCTGAATCATTCCCTGATCGTTGGTGAATTTCAAAGCATTTCCGAGGATATTCTGAAAAACCTGAATCATCTTCATTTCATCAAAATGGAAAATTTCATTCTGAAGTAAATTCACTTCAGAGTGGTGCAGACCGCGCTTTTCAAAAAGATGAATTAAAGGTTTTGCGGCTTTTCGGTACGTTTCAATAATATTTTTTTCTTCAATATGAAGCGAAACCGATCCTGCTTCAAGCTTGTCGAGATAAAGAATATCGTTGATAATTTCTGCAAGACGGTCGCTTTCTGAAATAATATTTCCGAGGAATTCTTTCTTGATTTCAGTCGGCATTTCATCATCATCAATCAGGATTTCGCTTGTCGCGCGAATCGCAGTAATCGGAGTTCTCAGTTCGTGCGCAACAGAATCCAGAAATTCATCTTTCTGTTTGTCTTTGAAAACCAGATTTTTATTCGCGTTCTGAAGATCTTCGGAAAGCAGACGCAACTGCTGACTTTGCTCTGTCAACTGCCGGTTCAGGTTGATGTTTTCCTTGCTTTCCTCCAGAATTTTCAGTACTTCAGGAAGCGTGATTTTATCTTCTTTTGTTACCCCTTCAATTAGAATTTTTGCCGAAGCAGTTCCTATTCTTCCGCTCAGTAAATTTTCGGAAAACTTTATGAAACGCGCATCTGCAGTGTCATCGTCATCGGTGATGTTGTATTTCAGATTGAATATTTTTAGTGCCTGCTGCGTTTTTTTCTCACCCAAAAATTTCACCAGAATTTTCTGAATATCGGAAACGTGTGCTGTTCCGCGCCAGATGTAGGCGTTTTCGTGATTGCGGATGTAATCGTCAATATCAGCGTAGAGTTCAGCGTAATTTCTTTCTCTGTATGAACCAACGGTATTTGCAGAAACAATTCCGTAGATGCCGGCATTTATCAAAATACTCCAGAAAAAGGTGTTGAAAATTGGACTTAGATAAGGTATTTTCAGAAACTGAAATACAAAATTTTCCGCGACCAGATTTTTGAATGTATCTGAATAATTCGGTAAGATTAGATTTACGTAGCAAATTCCAACTCCAGCAATAATTCCCAGAACTGCGCCTTTATAACTTCCGCGTCGCCAGTAAAGTCCGCCAAAAAATGCGGGCGCCAACTGCGCAACAAGAACGAAAGAAATCAGTCCGACTGAAAAAAGTGAGTTCGTTGCAATTAAAGATTTATAGAACAGAAATCCGATCAAAATCAACATTAAAATACTGATTTTCCTAATGTTGACGATGGTTTTTGTGTTGTTGCTTACATTATCAATTTTAAAACTTTCGAGCCATCCGTAAGGAATAATGACATTGTTGGAAAGCATTACCGACAGTGAAATACTCGAAATAATAATCATGGAAATTGATGCGCTTAATCCGCCCAAAAACACAATCAGCGAAATAAAACTGTTCCCGAATTTCTGTGGAATTAGCAACGCATAAAAATCTGCATTAATGTTCTGTCCCTGAAAAAGATAATTTCCGCCCCAAGCAACCGGAAAAACAAACAGATTGAAAATCAGCATATAAAGCGGGAAAACCCAGATGGCGGTTTTCAGATGTTTTTCGGATTTATTTTCTACGATTGCGGTGTGAAACTGTCTTGGCAAAAGAAAAATTGCGGACATTGAAAGCATGGTAAGCATCGCCCAATTGAAACCGCTGTCCAAAGTGGAAAGCGAATTGATTCTGTCGAAATCCGGAAGTTGCGAAGCTTTCGAATAAATGTCTCCAAATCCGTTGAAAACGCCATAAACCACAAAAAGTCCGAGAATGATAAAGAACACCAGTTTCAGGAAACTTTCGGTTGCAACAGCGGCGATAATTCCGGCTCTTTTTTCGGACGCATCAACGTAACGCGTTCCGTAATACGCGGAAAAAACGGCAATTAACAGAACAACATACGTTGCGGTATCCTGAAAAATATTCTCTGAATGCGACGTGTCGGAAATCAAATGAAAAGTTTCTGAAATGGCTTTAATCTGAAGTCCGATGTACGGAATTACCGCAAGAATGCAGACCACCGCCACCAAAGCGCCGAGAAATCTTCCGTTTCCGTAACGCAGCGAAATGAAATCGGCAACGCTGGAAATTTTGTTCACTCTGGAAATCCGTATAATTTTCGACTGAATAAAAATCCACGCCGGAATAATAATGACCGGACCAATGTAAATGGCCATATAATGCAAACCTTCTTTGGCGGCAACACCGATGCTTCCGTAAAATGTCCAGGCAGAACAGTAAACTGCAATGGAAAGCGCGTAAACGTAAGGATTATTCGTCCAGAAATTACTCTTCTTCTTCTCCGCCCAGTAAGCGATGAAGAACAAAAGTCCCAGATACAGGATGATAATCACAAAAATTAACGAACTACTCACCGAATTTTCTGAAAATTAAAAATGAAAACACTGAGGAAATAAGCCAAACTGTAAATACATAAATGTAAAACACAGGAAAACCGAAACTCTCCTGCGATTTACTAAAAAGAAGCAAAACCGGCGTATTGAACATCACGAGAAGTGCAATGCTTAATACGGCCAGTTTTTGCTTGTGTCTTTTTTTCATTTAATTAGAATTGTTCATTCTAAAGTTAAATAAAATCTGTTAATGATGCGTAGCTTCACCAGCTCCGGATGGAATTCTGATATTTTCAACCATTTCCTGAACATCCTGCGGAACCGGAGGAGTAAGATAGGAGATGATGATGCTTACTGCAAAATTCAGTAACATACCAATAAATCCAATTCCTTCAGGTGAAATTCCCCACCACCAGTCTTCTTTTTTGTTGCTTCCCAAAAGTGCTTCCACCCATGTGAAACCTGCAATTCCGGATAGTTTGAACTTCAGTACATAGAACATGGTAAATAAAAGTCCAATCACCATACCTGCAACAACACCTTCTTTATTCATACGTTTGGAGAAAATTCCCATAAAAATAGCCGGGAAGAACGTTGCAGCGGCATATCCAAATGCTATCGCAACAACGGAAGCTACAAATCCCGGCGGATTAATACCGAAATATCCGGCTATACAAACTGCAACCACAGAAGCGATTCTTGCAGCTCTCAATTCTCCTTTTTCAGAAAGATTTGGATTGATGGTTTTCTTAAGTAAATCGTGAGATATTGCAGAGGAAATTACAATTAAAAGACCTGCAGCTGTTGATAATGCTGCTGCTAAACCACCTGCAGCAACCAATCCGATGATCCATGCCGGAAGATTGGCAATCTCCGGATTTGCAAGTACCATAATATCACCGTTTACGTAAAGTTCGTTACTGTTTTCAGTATTCACGTTTGTAAGAACTCTTTCACCATGGACACCTTTCTGGTCAGAGAAAACCGGTTTCGGACCAACAACAACATCTCCGGGAGCTGCCTGAATTTTTCCATCTCCGTTTTTATCGAACCATCCTAAAAGTCCTGTTTCTTCCCAGGTTTTGAACCATGCAGGCATTTCGCTGTAAGCTTTATCCTGAGTTGTGTTGAATAAATTTACTCTTGCAAAAACAGCAATCGCCGGAGCAGTGGTGTAAAGAATTGCGATGAAAATCAATGCATACAATCCGGATTTTCTGGCGTCTGCCACTTTTGGTACTGTGAAAAACCTTACAATTACGTGTGGTAAACCTGCGGTTCCCATCATTAATGCTGCAGTGATAGCAAATACATCCAGTTTGCTTTTGGTACCTTTTGTATATTCAGTAAAGCCAAGATCAACCAAAAGGTTATCCAGTTTTTTCAGAATATACATTCCGTCTTCAGTTGTTCCACCCATACCTAATTGTGGAATAAAATTTCCTGTCATCTGGAAAGAGATAAAAAATGCAGGAACCATAAAAGCAAAGATTAGTACACAATACTGTGCAACCTGAGTGTAAGTAATTCCTTTCATTCCGCCTAAAGTTGCATAGAAGAGTACAACGACCATTCCGATAACAACGCCCCATTCAACGCCAACACCAAGGAATCTGGAAAATACCATTCCAACTCCCTGCATTTGTCCTGCAACATAGGTGAATGAAACAATCAGTGCGCATATTACTGCTAATAATCTCGCCGTTTTTGAATAGTATCTGTCTCCAATAAAATCAGGAACTGTAAACTTCCCGAATTTTCTTAAGTAAGGAGCTAAAAGCAGTGTCAAGAGAACGTAACCTCCGGTCCATCCCATTAAAAATACAGAGCCGTCGTATCCCATAAATGAGATCAGTCCGGCCATTGAAATAAATGAAGCTGCAGACATCCAGTCGGCTGCTGTTGCCATTCCGTTCATTACAGGTGATACACCGCCACCTGCAACGTAAAACTCTTTTGTTGATCCTGCTTTTGCCCAGAAAGCGATTCCCAGGTAAAGCGCAAATGTTCCGATAACCCAAATCCAGGTCCAAGTTGTTCCGTCCATATTATTCTAATCGTTTAGGTTATATTTTTTATCGAGTCTGTTCATCAGAACCAGGTAAATTGCAATGATGATGATGAATGCGTAGATAGATCCCTGCTGCGCAAACCAAAAGCCGAGCGGAAAACCGCCAATTGAATACTGATCGAGATAATCAACCAGAATAATTCCGAAGCCGTACGAAACGATAAACCACAGTGACATGAGGATCACGAGATATTTCACGTTCTCGCGCCAGTACTTGTTGTTGTCATTATTACTCATAATTATTTAATTTTTTTATAGATAAATTTGAAACTGAACGATGAACTCACCTTTGCTTTCAGGATCTGCAGTTGGTGAAGTGTAGGTAGGTCTTGTAGAATACTGCGTAGTAACTTTTGCATGATGGCCGTCGATAAACCAGTTTACACCGCCGTCGATTTGGTTGGAAGCTTTATCCAAAGCTTCGAAATTTTTGTGCGTTAATGCCACGAAAGGCTGAATTCTGATTTTTGGTTTCTCTGCATTACTCGGCAGTAAAACACCACCCTGAACGTGTACAACGCTTCCTGTTCCAATCATTGGCTGCACATTTCCTGCGCCTGCAATGGCTCTCTGTCCCGTGAAATCAGGATCTGCAACTCCAGGATTCATGATTCCGATATTTCTTAGATAATTCGGACCAAAGTTGTAATTGTAGTACGCTGCGTAACCGGTAACAGCCATTTTATGTTTGGCTTCACCCATCGGAATATCTGCAAAAGCATCTACTGATAAAAGACTGATGTCGTGCTTATCAAGGTTTCCGTTTACAGAGCTTTTGGTTCCGTCTGCATTATGATAGAAACCTGCTCCAATATTGAATACTTTTTTCGTTCCTAAATACGTTCCCACTTTGTATGGAAGCGCATTCGATTCCTGATCCAGGAACTGATATTCGAAATATCCTCCGGTTGACATTTTTGCATTTCCATTGTTGTCCACTGCAACCGCTGTAGCGGAAGAAGCTGCATCTACCGGAGTAAGACTTGTTGAAAACGGTTTGTTGGCACTTA
>JAEXBA010000060.1 GCA_023457935.1 Bacteroidota bacterium
AAGTCTGTGAATTTCATGGGAAGCTCAATCCGGGGAATCGAGATTTTCTTTAAGAGTTTCGGTGCCGGCAACCGGCCGTTTCCTGTCATCCAGAATTCAGTCCGGCAGCTCCTTTTTTAATGGAATAACTTTAATTTACAAATAAAAACATTAATTTTGCAGCCTCAAACAGGTATGTTTTCAGTTAATCATTACATCAACCAGCCGTGGTTTCCGTATCTATTCGCAATTGCTCTCGCAGTGCCGTTTCTCGTACTGTTGAGGCATTTTATTTTTGAGTATATCAAAATGAAGGATCAGGAACTGAAAATGCTTACCGTGAAAGGAAATGCCGCAAACAAAAGCCAGGCATACGAAAGGATGATCCTTTTTTTGGAAAGAATTAAACCTGCCAATCTGGTGGCAAAATTCGACAGAAATCTCGCACCGCACGAGTTTGTATACCTTACCGAGAAAGCCATTACCGAAGAATACGAATACAACAGTTCCCAGCAGCTGTATTTAACTAAAAATTCGTGGCAGAACGTGGTAGACTCAAAAAATGAGATTCTGAAACTGCTTCGGGAAACCTACGAAAACCTGAGTGATAACGCTACACTCGAAGATTATAAAACCGTTTTTCTGATGAACTATGTGAATGGTGAAGATTTTATCGGATCCACCATGGAGTTGCTTCGCAGAGAGGTTTTACTCGTAACTTAAAAAATTAAGAAATATATGATACCTAATTTCAAGGCTCATCCATGGCACGGAATCAGTGCAGGTCCTGAAGCTCCAAACGTTGTAAATGTATTCGTGGAAATTGTTCCCGCTGATACCATTAAATATGAAATTGACAAACAGAGCGGTTATCTTAAAGTAGACCGTCCGCAGCAGTTTTCAAACATCATTCCGGCACTTTACGGATTCATACCAAGAACGTACTGCCATGACAATGTAATGAAACTTGCCATTGAAAGTGGTGCTGACGATGTTACAATGGGCGATCATGACCCGTTGGATATCTGCGTTCTCAGCTCACACAGCATTCATGCAGGTGGCCTGATGATGGAAGCTATTCCGATTGGCGGTTTCAAGATGATTGATAAAGGTGAGGCAGACGATAAAGTAGTGGCAGTGATGGTGGGCGACCATGCATTCGGACACTTCAGAGATATTTCAGAATTGCCGCAGGCAGAAGTGAAAAGACTGATGCATTATTTCCTTACCTATAAAAACCTTCCGGATGAACCTGCAAAATGCCGTATTCAGGAAGTGTACGGTGCAGATCATGCAAAACAGGTAATCGCAGCTTCCCAGAAAGATTACGCCAATAAGTTCGGCGGATAATCCGAATTTTGCATTATTAAAACGTAAGACAGGTGTTCAGCATCTGTCTTTTTTGTTTTTCCTCACAAAATGGAATGCTAATAACACGAAAAAACCAAAAACATAGCTGCAGTTCGGAGTTTTTTATTAATTTTAATTTACATTAATAAAAATTAAAGAATTATATGGAATTGTTCTATTTAGTGCCTGTATTTGGTGTGGTGGCTTTGCTGTACACCTTCCTGCAGAGCAATTGGGTGAAAAAACAAAATGACGGAAACGAGAGAATGCGGGTAATCAGCGGACACATTGCAGACGGTGCAATGGCATTCCTTAAAGCTGAATACAAGATTCTTACTTATTTCGTGGTTATTGTAGCAGTACTTCTTGGCCTGATGGGCGCATCTCATGAAACTTCTCACTGGAGTATCGGTCTGGCATTTGTTATTGGTGCCGTATTCAGCGCTCTTGCGGGTTACATTGGGATGAAAATTGCCACAAAAGCAAATGTAAGAACTGCAGAAGCTGCCAAAACCAGTCTCTCCAAAGCGCTGAAAGTGTCTTTTACAGGCGGATCTGTGATGGGAATGGGCGTTGCCGGACTTGCCGTTTTAGGTTTGGGTGCACTTTTCATCATTATTAAACAGATATTTGCTCCGGATTCAGGAGTGGATACGCACGAAATGGCACGAACCATCGAAATTCTTACCGGTTTCTCACTCGGTGCGGAATCTATTGCACTTTTTGCAAGAGTTGGAGGCGGAATTTATACCAAAGCTGCCGACGTTGGAGCTGACCTTGTAGGAAAAGTGGAAGCCGGAATTCCTGAAGATGATCCAAGAAACCCGGCAACAATTGCCGACAACGTAGGAGATAATGTTGGAGATGTTGCGGGAATGGGTGCCGACCTGTTCGGTTCATATGTGGCAACCGTTTTGGCAACCATGGTTTTGGGTAGAGAAACTTTTTCTCAGGACGCGTTCGGCGGTTATGCGCCAATCCTGCTTCCGATGCTCATTGCCGGTTTTGGGATTGTTTTTTCCATCATCGGAACTTTATTTGTAAAAATCAATGATAATGAAGGCGCTTCAACTTCGAATGTTCAGAACGCTCTGAACCTCGGAAACTGGGGAAGTATAATCCTTACAGCAATCGCCTCTTATTTCCTGGTAAATTATCTGATGCCGGAAACAATGACTCTGAGAGGACATGAATTCACGAAAAACGGTGTATTCGGTGCCATCATCGTTGGTCTCGTGGTGGGAACTTTGATGTCAATTATTACAGAGTATTATACCGCAATGGGCAAAAGACCGGTGTCAAGTATCGTAAGACAGTCTTCAACCGGACACGCAACCAATATTATCGGTGGGCTTTCTGTCGGAATGGAATCTACTTTGCTTCCGATTCTGGTTCTTGCTGGCGGTATTTACGGTTCTTATCTGTGTGCCGGACTTTACGGTGTGGCGATTGCAGCAGCGGGAATGATGGCAACAACAGCAATGCAGCTGGCCATTGATGCTTTCGGGCCGATTGCTGATAATGCCGGTGGAATTGCAGAGATGAGTGAACTTCCGAAAGAAGTAAGAGAAAGAACAGATATTCTTGACGCCGTTGGAAATACAACTGCCGCTACCGGTAAAGGTTTTGCGATTGCTTCCGCAGCGTTAACTGCTCTTGCGTTATTTGCAGCTTTTGTAGGTATCGCAGGAATTGACGGTATCGACATTTACAGAGCTGATGTTCTTGCCGGACTTTTCATCGGTGGAATGATTCCGTTTATTTTCTCTTCACTGGCGATTACGGCTGTAGGAAAAGCTGCGATGGCGATGGTAGAGGAAGTAAGAAGACAGTTCCGCGAAATTCCTGGAATCCTTGAAGGAAAAGGAGAGCCTGAATATGAAAAATGCGTTGCTATTTCTACCGATGCTTCCATTAAGAAAATGATGCTTCCGGGTGCGATTGCAATTGTATCTCCGCTTTTGGTGGGATTCATCTTCGGACCTGAGGTATTGGGAGGTTTCCTTGCCGGCGCAACAGTTTCCGGTGTTTTGATGGGAATGTTCCAGAATAACGCCGGCGGCGCTTGGGACAACGCAAAAAAATCATTCGAAAAAGGGGTAGACATCAACGGAAAAACATACTATAAAGGTTCCGAACCACATAAAGCTTCTGTAACCGGTGATACAGTGGGTGATCCGTTTAAAGATACTTCAGGGCCTTCCATGAATATTCTCATTAAACTGATGTCCATAGTTTCTCTGGTTATTGCACCAACTTTGGCTTCTGTTCATGCAGATACGATTGAAGCGAACAGACAGGCAAAAATTGCGTCACTAACCGGTGCAACGCTGGTTGGAACTTCAAATGGCCTAGCTGTAGATGAAAACGGAATTGCTTATGATCCGACGATGACAAATGATGTTATCGCACCGGTTGGAACTGTAAACGCTGACGGGGATTACGTTTATGTACTTGGTCAGGATACTCAGGTTAAACTGCCGAACGGAGAAATCATGACAATTGGTGAAAACAGTCAGCTGATTAATCTTTCTGAAGGTCTTCGTTTAAAAGATCAAACGCTTTTGGATAAAGAAAGATGGTTCACGGTTGAAAACCTTCACTTTGCAAGCGGCAGCAGCGATTTGAAACCAGGATCTGACCTTCAGCTTGATAATCTTGCAAAAATGATGAATGCTTATCCGGCAATGCGTGTGAAATTGGGTGGCTATACGGATAATACCGGAAATCCGGATTCCAACAGATCTCTTTCCAATCTGAGAGCGCAGACCGCAAAACTGAAACTTATTGAAAAAGGTATTGCGGCGGACAGAATTGAAGCGGAAGGATACGGGCAGGAATTCCCGGTTTGTGCAGCCAATGATACTGACGAATGTAAAGCTCAGAACAGAAGAATTGATGTGAGAGTGCTTTCGATTTAAGAAACATACAGAATAATGATTAAGCGTCACAGTTGTGGCGCTTTTTTATTTGAGTTTCCGGAGGTTTTCTGCGGCTTGCAGTATTGTTTCTTCTTTTTTTGCGAAGCAGAACCTCAGTTTGCCTGTGTCGTGATGATCGTGATAAAAAGCCGAGTAAGGAATGGATGCAACCTGATGGTTTCTGATCAACGAAAGTGCAAGATCTTTATCGGAGATGCCCGGAAAACGGTCTGAGAAGCCAACTGTCTGGAAATAACCGCCCTGTGCTTTTTCAGTAATTTGGAATGGTGTATCCTGAATTACGTCGCAGAAAAGATTACGCTTCTGTTCAAAGTAATCAATATTCTTTTTAATGTCAAAAACCGCTAAACCTTTGGCCAGTGCAAACTGTGCATAAACATTGATGCTGAACGAAAGATACTGGTGAATGGCGTTGAAAAATTTCACATATTTTTCATTGGCAATAATGTAACTGGCTTTCCATCCCGAGACATGAAAAATTTTTTCGAAGGAATAAATACAGAAGCATCTTTCCTTGATCTGCGGATGATGATAGGCGCTGTAATGCGGTATTCCGTCAAAGGTCATTACCTGATACACTTCATCGGAAATCACAATAATATCGGTATTACTGATAATTTCCCAAAGTTGGTTCCAATCTTCCTCTTTCCAAAGTTTTCCGGTGGGATTATGCGGAGAGTTGACGATAATCGCTGCAGTTTTATCGGTGATAGCATCTTTTATTTTCTGCCAGTCGGGGTTAAAATTTTCATCAAGGGAAACGTACACGGGAATGGCATTGCGTATGCCGATTGCCGGTTCGTAAGTTTCATAGCACGGCTCAAGAACGATCACTTCGTCGCCGGCCTCCAGAAATGTCGCCAAAGAAACATACAGACCGTACGAAGCACCGATACTTACAGCAATTTCGCTGCAGCTGACCTGTAAGGGAATGGGTCTTCTCGCCACAAATTTCATCAGATTTTCTTCCAGTTCGGGCAAAACTGCCGTTGAAGCGTACTTTGTCATGTCCTGATGAATACCTTCAATAAGAAACTGCTTCATTTCATCACTCAAATCGTAATCCGGTGAGCCCTGGGAAAGGTTCACAGCACTGAATTCGGAAGCCAGCAGACCGATTTCTGTAAAAATATTGACTTCATTTCTTGTATGAAGTTTTCTGAAATTCATTTGCAGAAAATAGATTTAATCCAGATATTACTTTTTCTAAATGTAGAAAGTTTATTTGAGACTGCAAAATCTATTCTTCACACAGGGGATTGAAAATCAGATTAATTGCTTCAGATTTTCTACTGCTTTTACGATCGTTTCCTCTTTTTTTGCGAAGCAGAACCGGATATTCCCTGTGTTTTTCTGATCATGGTAAAATGCCGAAACGGGTATAGTGGCCACCTTATATTTTTCGGTAAGCCAAACGGCAAATTCCTTATCAGAAACAGCATCGTGAAACCCTCTGAAATTTGCAGTCTGAAAATAACTGCCGTTAGCCCGCGCGCTTATTTTGAATGGCGTATCCTTCATCATTTCCACGAAAAGATCTCTGCGCTGCTGGATCACACGGCGGTTTTCCTGCACATCGAAAACCTCAAGGTATCTGGCAAGAGCGTACTGCGCCGGAGCATTCACACAGAAAGTCATGTACTGATGAATTCTTCTGAAGGCATTCATCAGTTCCGGTTCGGCAATGATATAGCCAATCTTCCAGCCTGTAATGTGGAACATTTTTCCAAACGAGAAAATACTGAAACTGCGCTTGCGCAGTTCCGGATGATGAAAGGCGCTTACGAATTCATGGTCATCGTACACCAGCAAATCGTATACTTCATCAGAAATCACAATAATGTCGGTATCTTTAATACACTCATAAAACTGGTTGATAGCTTCAGCATTCCATATTTTTCCGCTTGGATTGTGCGGTGAATTAATGATGACGGCGCGCGTTTTCTCAGTAACCGCATTTTTCAGATCATTCCAGTTCAGTTCAAAATTTTCGTTCAGCTGAACAAAAACCGGAATACCACCGTTCATCTCAATGGAAGGCACATAGCTGTCGTAACAGGGTTCAAAAACAATCACTTCATCTCCGGGCTGCAGAATAGCTGTGAGCGCAGCATAAATGCCGTACGTTACACCCGGAATCACCGTTATTTCCTCTTTGTTGAAAACCAGCTTTTGCGGGCGGTCTGAATTAAAGGTAATCAGATTATCAATCAGTTCCGGATTTCCTGACAGCGGAGCGTACTGATTAAAGTTTCTATCTGCAGCTTCTGCAAGCAGTTTCTTAAGACGCGGATCAATTTCGTAATCCGGAAAACCCTGCGAAAGATTTACTGCTTTGTTTTTTTGCGCGAGCGCCGACATTTCTGAAAATATAGTAAGGTCTGATCCTGAGTGTTTGCGTGGAAGTTTCATAAACTAAATTTATGTTATTTTTCCCTTTATAACAGCCATTTTTACTATTTTTATCGAAATTAATACTACATGAACAGACTTTTTTTTCCCGCTGCAGCAGTAATTTTACTTACTTCCTGTGCGGCGGTGAATCTTGGATACGACGGTTCCGCTTTCAAAAGTTCTTATGAATCCATCAGTTCCAATGATCTTAAGAGACATCTGATGATTATTGCTTCCGATGAAATGGAAGGGCGGGAAACCGGTTCCGAAGGCCAGAAGAAAGCCGGACTGTACATGATTGCCGAATATCAGAAAATGGGTGTTTCGCATCCAAAATCACTTAAAGATTACTATCAGCATGTTCCAAAAGAAGCACTGAACGGAAGAAGAGGCAAATTACCAGATTCCGAGAATATCCTTGCTTTTGTTGAAGGAACAGAAAAGCCCGACGAAATTATCGTTATTTCTGCCCATTATGATCATGTTGGAATAGGGAAGGACGGCCAGATTTACAATGGCGCCGATGATGACGGCAGCGGTACAGTTGCATTAATGGAAATTGCAGAAGCTTTTCAGATGGCAAAAAACAAAGGAAAAGCTCCGAAACGTTCGGTTTTGCTACTTCATGTCACGGGTGAGGAACACGGACTCCTCGGTTCAAAGTATTATGCGGAAAATCCGGTATTTCCTTTAGCCAACACCGTCGCAAACCTCAATATCGATATGATCGGAAGAAGCGATGCGGAAAACAAAGGGAAAGATTATGTTTATGTCATCGGTTCTGAAATGCTTTCTTCGGAACTGAAGAAAATTAATGAAGCAGCCAATAAAGCGACTCAGAATCTTGAGCTGAATTACAAATACGATGCGCCAAATGATCCTGAAATGCTGTATTACCGTTCCGACCATTATAATTTTGCCAAAAACAATATTCCGGTGGCCTTTTTCTTCGACGGCATTCACGAAGATTATCACAAACCAACCGACGACCCCGAAAAAATTGATTACGAACTGCTGAAAAAAAGGACCCAGCTGATTTTTGCAACTGCCTGGGAACTGGCCAACCGCGACGCAAGAATTGTTGTGGACGGAAAAAATACCCGGTAATGGGTTTCATACAACTAAAAATCCTGTCTCAAAACTTGAAACAGGATTTTTTTATTAATAAATTTGATTTTCCGGCCTCATAGTTCAACGGATAGAATAGAAGTTTCCTAAACTTTAGATCTGGGTTCGATTCCCGGTGAGGCTGCAATAAAAAAACCTGCAACAGCGCAGGTTTTATTTTTTCTGGAAAAACAGCTTATTTTACAATTTTATACTGCATGATGTTATGGTAGGAATTGGCATCAAAGAAGGTAATGATTCCGTGTGATTCATCAGAAAACTCAACACTGAAATCAATTCCCTGCTGGCTTAACGTCGTAGCGTGCAGCTTGCCCGTAAGCTCGATTACAAAAGTGCCTGTATAGACATAACCGTTGTTCCACATTACCGGCATTGTTGAAGTTGTGAAGGTACCGGAGTTTGTAAAAACAATCTGTCTTGTCGGCGGATCCGGCTCTGCAACCCAACCCAGATTGTCGTTCGGAGAATCGTAATGCGTAGCTTTCCACGTTCCCGCGATATTTTCTGCCGTGTATTTCGGTTCGGAAGACTGCTGTACGATACTCGGTTCATCTCTTCCGCATGAAAGCAGAAGCAGAACCAGGGCAAAGAATAGTATTTTCTTCATATTCGTTACTTTTTTTTCAAATGTACAAAATAATAAATCTGTTTCTGAAAAAAATCTGTGCATTTCGGGGTACAAAAGAATCCGCTCTTTAGAAGCGGATTCAGTAGATAAAACATCTCATTTTTTTAGTTAGACAACAACAAAAAAGAGAAGGCGACAATCCTTCTCTTAAATTTTTATATTAAGTATTAATAGTTCTGAAACGGAAGAAAGTAAAACTGTTTTCACTTTGATTCTTTATTCATTAGTAAATCTAATATTTTTTTTAATACAAAATGTGAACCAAATGTTAAAATTCACAGGTTATCCACAATTTTAAGTGGATAAGTCTGATTTTCAGGCAGATAAATTTACAACTGTAAACTCCTGATAAATTCCAAGCTTCGTTTTTCAGTATAATACACATTATTTTCATCTACAAATCCGACATGTCCGCCAAATTCGGGAATTTCCAAATGGATACACGGATTGTTTTCCGCTTCTGAGATCGGATAGCAGCTTTCGGAAAGAAAACTGTCATTTTTTGCATTAATCATCAGCGTTGGAAGTGTGATATTCTTCATAAACGGCTTGCAGCTGCACTTTTCGTAATAATCTTCTGCATCTTTGAAACCGAAGGTCTTTGAAGTATACACATCATCATACTCTTTCAGATTCCGGATGGATTTAATCCTGGCAAGTTCAATTTTATCCGGAAAATGCTTTTGCTTGTATTTGATTTTTTGAATTAAAGTATTCTGAAAGTTTATCGAATACAGCAGATTCCTTGGTTTCAGAAGTTCAGAAGAAGAACCGCTTAAATCACACGGAACGGAAACTGCAATCAAAACTTTTATTTCTTTTGGTACCGAATGGTTTTCACCGGCATATTTCAGGGCGATATTTCCACCTAGACTGAAACCGTTGATCACAATTTCCGAATATTTTTTATCCTGAATTAAATGCGCAATAACCGTTTCCAAATCATCGGTTTTCCCGGAATGATAATAGAAATAATTTCGGTTCGGTTCTCCGCTGCAGCCACGGTAATTTACAGCACAAGCATCAAAACCGTTCTCATTGAAGATTTTTGCGGCTCCCAAAATGTAAGAGCGTGTTGCAGAACCTTCCAAACCGTGAAGCAGAATCACACATTTCTTCGTTTTTTCTGAGGCAAAACTCCAGTTGAGATCCAGAAAATCACCATCTTCCAGTTCCAGGCGCTCCCGAATCTGATGAACACCTTTCACTCTGCGCAGCAATGCAGAATAGAGCGTTGAGAAATCGCCGTTGCGGAAAATCGGTTTTGGACGGTATGAAGATTCGATGACCGGCATTTTCAGCAATTATTTGATCTTGTCCAGCCAGTCAGGAGCCATTCTTTTGATTTTCTGCGTTTCGGCATCAAATAATACCCATAAAGTTCTCGAATCTACGACCAGAACATCATCCACGTAAAATTCAACTTTTCTGGGCTGCCGCAGACCTTCAGGATTTTCGGGATAGGTTTTCACCGTCATTTCTTCACCCAGATACACCTGTTTTTTATACTGAATATGATGATCCATCAAAACCCAGTAATCGTTTCTGTATTCCGTTTGATCTTTCAGTAAATTCCAGTGTTCTGCAGCGGCATCTTCCATCCAGTGAACGTACTGCACATTATTCACATGCTTATTTTTATCAAGATGATCTTCGGTAATCGTGAATGTTTTGGTGTGAACGAGTTTCATTTTATTCTTGCTTTGTTAATGGCTCAAGTTTAAGCTCTTTATTCAACAGTTCAAAAAGTTCCTGTTCTGTTATGCCTCCTTTGGAATTCAGATAAAAATCAAGATACTCAACTTCATCCGACTGATATTTTTCCTGCAGGACCGCTTCGGTGAGAACACTTAACTTTATATTTTTTGCATCAACAACCTGAATCTTACCGTTTGGACTTTTACCAATAGTGATTTCAGTTCGTGGCTCCCGGTATGCGTGTAAAGTTGCTTCTGCAGTGAATCCCTTTTCCTGAATTTTAAAAATATTAGTATTGTCGTACATCAGAAACGGCACCGCAATCAGAATAAAGTTGAACAGAGCGTGGTAAAGAAAAGACCACCAGAAACCAAGACGGTTACGTATATAACCAAATGTAAGGCCTGCAATAAGCTGAGAGAGCGTAATGAAAGGAATGAGCAAAATAAAAAGAGGTGTCCAGGAATTATCAAAATTGGTTAGATGAACCAAGCCAAAAAGGATCGCTACAATATAAAAAATGATGTGATAATATCGGTTCCAAGCTTTTTTTACTTTATCGTTTGACGAAACTGAATTGAGAATTATTGCAGGTAAATTCCGTTTCCATTTAAGCGGTAGGCGAAAAATAAACTCTTCCATAATTGGCGCTATAACAGCTCCAAGAAAAAGCATCATATAAAAGCCAAGATTCATCAGATCATCCGCGTACTGCAGCTCAATCATCACGTCCACCAGTTCATATACGGGAATTACAACAGCAACCGTAACAATCAGTTCGGCAAAAAGAAGAATAGTCAGGATTTTCTGCTTTTCCGCGAAAGACAGTTTTTCGTTAAAATGCTCGAACGGTTTCCTGATATATTTTAAAAAAATCTCTATTTCGGTTCGTATGTCGCGAAAGATTTGAGTTGAATTCATGGTTTAAAATGATGCTCTGATTATTATTTCAGTTTCTCCCCAATATATTTTGCAGTATGTGATTTCTTATTTTTCGCCAAATCTTCCGGAGTTCCGGCAAAAACAACTTCACCGCCGTGTTTTCCGGCTTCCGGACCGATATCAATGACGAAATCTGCAGATTTAATTATGTCCGGTTGATGTTCAATTACGATTACAGAATGTCCCAAATCAATCAAAGCCTGTAACGATTTCATCAGTTTCTGAATGTCGTGGAAATGCAGTCCTGTTGAAGGTTCATCAAAAATAAACAGCGTTTTTTCCGTAGTTACGCCACGAACAAGAAACGAAGCCAGTTTCACACGCTGCGCTTCACCGCCGGAAAGAGTAGAGGAAGACTGTCCCAATTGCAGATAACCTAAACCAACATCCTGAAGCGGTTTCAGTTTGGTTACAATTTTATCTTCCTTATTGTCCTGGAAAAATTCCAGCGCTTCATCAACCGTCATGTGAAGAATGTCCGAAATATTCTTATCGTCGAACTTGACTTCAAGAATTTCGGTTTTAAAACGGGTTCCTTTACAGGTTTCGCATTCCAGTTCAATATCGGCCATAAACTGCATCGAAACATTGATAACGCCTTCACCTTTGCAGTCTTCGCATCTTCCGCCGTCAACATTGAAGGAAAAATGTTTGGTTTTGTAACCCATCATTTTCGAAAGTTTCTGTTTCGCAAACAAATCTCGGATGTCGTCGTACGCTTTCAGATAAGTTACAGGATTGGAGCGTGAAGATTTTCCGATTGGATTCTGGTCAATCAGCTCAATATTTTTGACGAGTTTTTTCGGAAATTCAACCGAATCGTAATCGCCTTTTTTTCCGCCCATTCCAAGCTGAATTTGGATGTCGTTGGTCAGAATTTCCTTCATTAAAGTCGATTTTCCGGAACCTGAAACACCCGAAATTACAACCAGACTTTCCAGAGGAATATCCACATCAATATTTTTCAGATTGTTCTGTCGCGCACCTTTAATATGGATAAATTCTTTCCCTTTTCTTCGCGTGGAAGGAACTTTAATTTCAAGTTCTCCTGTTAAATACTTTGAAGTCAGCGTATCTGCGCCTTTCAGTTCTTTGAAATTTCCGGCAAAGACGAGTTCACCGCCCAAATATCCGGCTTCCGGACCGATGTCAATAATGTAATCTGCCGCGCGCATCACGTCTTCATCGTGTTCTACAACGATTACGGTATTTCCTAAATCGCGCAAATTTTTCAAAACCTGAATCAGATTTTCCGTATCTCTGGAATGCAGACCAATCGAAGGTTCATCCAATATATAAATGGAACCAAC
>JAEXBA010000061.1 GCA_023457935.1 Bacteroidota bacterium
TATCGTACACTTCGAAAGCGCCTCTTTCTTTTGCCATTTCAACCGAGGAACGGTACGCAGCCAAAGCCAGAGTTTTGTGAACTTCCACAGAAAAATCTACCGCTTCCTTGCTTCCGTAGCGCATTCCGAGAGCAGCCAACATATCGCCTTCAGCCGTGATTCCCACGCCGGTTCTTCTTCCCTGCAAAGTTTTCTTGCGGATTTTAATCCAGAGATTTCTTTCCGTTCCTTTGATTTCTTCACTTTCAGGATCGGAATCAATTTTTTCAAGAATCGCATCAATTTTTTCCACTTCCAGATCGATGATATCATCCATCATTCTTTGTGCAAAAGCAATGTGTTTTTTGAACAGTTCAAAGTTGAATTTCGCTTTGTTCGTAAACGGATTTTCCACATAGGAATACAGATTCACTGCCAACAAACGGCATGAATCGTATGGACACAACGGAATTTCACCGCATGGATTGGTAGAAACCGTTTCAAATCCCAAATCCGCGTAACAGTCAGGAACCGATTCTTTCGTAATCGTATCCCAAAAAAGAATTCCAGGTTCGGCAGATTTCCAGGCGTTGTGTACAATTTTATTCCAGATTTCTTTTGCCTGAACGGTTTGCGAAAACTTTGGATTCTTGCTGTGAATAGGATATTTCTGCCTGTATTCAGAATCGTTTTTTACGGCTTTCATGAATTCATCATCAATTCTCACCGAAATATTGGCTCCGGTGATTTTTCCCTGCTCCAGTTTTGCATTGATAAAATCTTGAGCATCAGGATGATTGATGGAAACCGAAAGCATCAAAGCGCCTCTCCTACCATCCTGTGCCACTTCGCGCGTGGAATTGGAATAGCGCTCCATGAACGGAACCAATCCGGTTGAAGTGAGCGCCGAATTTTTCACCGCAGAACCTTTCGGACGGATGTAAGACAAATCGTGACCAACGCCACCGCGTCTTTTCATCAGCTGAACCTGCTCTTCATCCACTTTCATAATACTTCCGTAAGAATCTGAATTCGTGCCGTTACCAATTACGAAACAGTTTGACAGCGATGCAATCTGAAAATTATTTCCGATTCCTGTCATCGGACTTCCCTGCGGAATGATGTATTTGAAATCTTTAATAAGATCGAAAACTTCCTGAGCCGAAAGCGGATTTTTATATTTTTTTTCAACGCGGGCGATTTCGTTCGCAATTCTCCAGTGCATATCGTCCGGAGTGGATTCGTAAAGGTTGCCTTCAGAATCCTTTAAAGCGTATTTATTTACCCAAACTCTGGTTGCCAAATCGTCTCCTTTAAAGTATTTTAAAGTCTCAGCATTGGCTGTATCGTACGAAACTGTGTGTGATTTTTTTGTTGAAACTGAACTCTCCATCATAAATATTCTTAACGGTTTAAATGTACGCCAATAATAAATGATGACAAAAAGTTTACAACTTTTTTATTGTTAATATTTGATTATCAATAATTTAACTTTTCCACAATTTAAAAAAGTTGACAAGTTTTGAAAATTAAAAATTTATATAGTTTTAAATTTTTGAAAAGTAGAGATCTTAAAATAACAGTTTCGTTCTACTTCTCATTTGCCATAGAAAGCAATAAATCTTCGTACTTTTTCAGAATAATTTCCTTTGAAAACCTTGACTTGATTGAGTTTCGGATTTCTTCAGAATTATGTGATTCACTTAAAACCTCAACAATTTTTTCCGCGAATTCCTGATGGTTTTCGATATCTGCAATTTCACCGTTGATTTTCGGCTGAACAATTTCCTGAATTCCTCCCGGACAATTATTTGCCAAAGCGTAAGTTCCGCACGCTCCTGCTTCCAGAAGAACATTCGGGAATCCTTCATACCGCGAGGAAAGTATGAACAGATCCGCAAATTTCAGAAACTGATACGGATTTTTCTGCTGTCCGTGAAAAATGACATTTTCTAAACCTAAATCAGATTTCATTTGATGAAGAAGTTCTTTGTCGCGACCGTCGCCTAAAATATGAAGCTGAATTTTTTCATTTTTAAGATGAGAAAAAACGTTCAGCAAATTATCAAAACCCTTTCTGGAAGAAAGATTTCCGATGGCGACAATATTTTTAAAATCAGATTTAAAACTTTCAGGTTTTTCAGATTCAGCAAGTTTGGATTCAATAAAATCGAAATCAACCGGATTGTTAATTTTCACCAGTTTTTCTTTTCTAATACTGAAATTTTCAAGAAGATCTTTCATCATATCATCGCTCTGACAAATGATTTTATCGTAATTATTGTAGAATTTATAGAAAAAACGGATTTCCCTTCTCGTCACATGTTTTGAAACCACATTGGTTTCCCTCGCAATAAATTTCGTCTTTGGAAAAAACTTCAGAAACATCGAAAGATAGGCGTTCACTTCACCAAAACCGCTGAAAACAATGTCCGGTTTTCTTTTCCTGATTTCAGAAAGAATCGGTTTTAAACCGTTTCGGATTCGCTGGGTTTTCAAGTCAATAATTTCAACATCATTTTCCAGAAATTCCAGATAACCGCCTTCTTTACGAAGAAGCATGATTTTCGGCTCGAATTTTTCGCGCAGCAGATGATTCGCAATCGTAGTCACAATTCGTTCTGCACCGCCAGTTTCGAGATCGGGAAGAATAAAAATAATGGAAATCTTCTTCATGAACTTCAACAAAAAAATCTTTCCCGCAAAAATGCAAAAAAGACTTTATTCTGTTTGTAGATTTATTTTGAAATCAGAGAATCTGACTCCGGTTTTCGTTTTAAATTAATAATGATGACGCCATTTTTACCTTTTTCACCATAAACCGCTGTTGCGCTTTTGTCCTTCAACACAGTGACTGATTCAACGGTTTCCGGATTGATTTCTGACATTTTTTCCTGAGTGATTTGCTCTCCATCCAGAATATAAAGCGGATCGACTCTTGGAACACCGTCTCTTTGAATAATATTGAAAGTAGGTTTTTGACCTTCTTTAATCTGATCTTGCTTTTGAATTGGATCACGGTTCGGATTATAATCCGGTACTTGCGCAGAAACTGCAGTTCCAACTAAAATTATTGTTGTGATGAAAAATTTCTTCATAAATATTAATTTGCTACGTCTGAAATAAACTTGATTCTCAACATCCGGAGTTCTTCATCGCTTAAATCGTCACCGAATTCGGAAGTGAGAACTTTCATGCTGTCGCTTTCGGATTCCCCCATAAATTCCATGAATTCTTCAACAATATCTTCATCAAAATTATCTTCAATATAATAATCGATGTTCAGTTTGGTTCCCTGATAAACAATACTTTCCATTTCCTTCAGTAGTTCTTCCATGGTAAGATTTTTTGCTTTGGCAATATCTTCAAGATCAATTTTTTTATCCGTATTCTGAATAATAAAAACCTTGTGTGAAGATTTGTTGGCAACGCCTTTCAGAACCATATCCTGAGTACGTTCAATATTGTTTTCTTCAACGTATTTTGCAATGTAATCAGCGAATTCCTTACCGTATTTTCTGGCTTTACCTTCGCCCACACCGTAAACCTTCCCAATTTCTTCAACCGTTATCGGGTATTGCGTCGTCATATCTTCCAGACTTGGATCCATGAAAACTGTATAAGGCGGTATTCCGTGTTTTTTGGCGACTTTTTTACGAAGTTCCTTCAGCTGTGAAAAAAGTTTCTGATCCAGGCCTCCGCCTGCTGCAACTTCGACTTTTTCTGAACTTGATTTAATCTGTTCAAGGTCGTATTCGCGGTCTTCAGCAATCAGAAAAACATCTGTGGAATTTCCGTCAATTACATTCTGTC
This sequence comes from Bacteroidota bacterium, assembly GCA_023457935.1. Lineage (GTDB taxonomy): Bacteria > Bacteroidota > Bacteroidia > Flavobacteriales > Weeksellaceae > JAEXBA01. Next base: position 3,793 of record JAEXBA010000061.1, read on the forward strand.
CTTTTTCCGAAATTTTCAGAACACCATAAGTTTCAATATCTTTTAAGAGATAATTCTGAACCGTTGCCTGTCTGATAATGGATTTCCAGTAATTATCGGTTTCATTTTTACCGATTCCAAACAGTTTGTGGGTTTCCAGACGGTAAGATTTTGTGACGGAACTTTCCTTGCCGACCAAAATGTTGATCAGGTCTTTTGTACGGAATTTCTGATCCAGCTTTTTTACAATTTCAAGAATCTGTTTCAGGTCTTTAGTTGCATCTTTAAGTTTTGGTGGGTTGACGGAATTGTCGCACATTTTCGCACCGTCTCCGGTTTCAGGATCAAACTGTTCACCAAAATAATAAAGAATGTACTGCCGTCTGCTCATAGAAGTTTCGGCGTAACCAACAACTTCATTCAGCAGCTGCAGACCGATTTCGCGTTCTGAAACGGGTTTTTGCGCCAGAAATTTCTCCAGTTTTTCAATGTCTTTAGGATCGTAAAAAGCCAGACAATATCCTTCGCCGCCATCTCTTCCGGCTCTTCCGGTTTCCTGATAATAACTTTCAAGCGATTTTGGAATGTCGTAATGAATGACAAAACGAACATCCGGTTTGTCGATTCCCATTCCAAAAGCAATGGTTGCAACGATAACGTCGCATTCTTCCATCAGAAATTTATCCTGATTGGCCACTCTGGTTTTTTGGTCGAGTCCGGCGTGATAAGGCAATGCGTTGATTCCGTTTACCTGTAAAAGCTGGGCAAACTCTTCCACTTTTCTTCTGCTCAAACAGTACACGATTCCGGATTTACCTTTGTTCTGACTGATGAATTTTACAATTTCCTTGTCAATATTGATTTTCGGGCGTACTTCGTAAAAAAGATTCGGCCGGTTGAAACTTTCCTTAAACACTACCGCTTTCGTCATTCCCAATGTTTTCTGAATATCATCCTGAACTTTGGGTGTCGCGGTTGCCGTTAAAGCAATAACCGGAACTTCAGCAATTTTATCGATGATGAGTTTCAGGTTTCTGTATTCCGGACGGAAATCGTGTCCCCATTCGGAAATACAGTGTGCTTCATCAATGGCAACGAAAGAAATTTTTACTTCTTTCAGAAATTCAAGATATTCTTCTTTGATGAGCGATTCCGGTGCAACGTAAAGCAGTTTTGTCTTTCCTGATTTAATATCACTGAAAACCTGGTTGGTCTGTGCTTTATTTAATGAAGAATTCAGAACATGCGCAACGCCTTCTTCCGATGAGAGGCCGTTCACGGCATCAACCTGATTTTTCATCAGTGCAATCAGGGGAGAAACCACAATTGCAGTTCCTTCAGATATCAATGCAGGAAGCTGATAACAGAGCGATTTGCCGCCACCGGTAGGCATAAGCACGAAAACATCGTTTCCGCTGAGCAAAGTCTGTATAATTTTTTCCTGCTGCCCTTTAAATTTAGAAAAACCGAAATATTTTTTGAGTTCTTTGGATAAATCGGTGTTTTTTGCCTTCATATTGGATTATGAATTTATTTTGTGCGTCCAGAAAAGGAGCTTTCTTTAATCTGCACGACAGTTCTTCAATTAGTTTGCTAAATTTGCATTTAACCAAAGTTAATTAATTTTGAAGTTAAAGTCAACTTAAAAAAAGATTAAATTTTAAAAAATAAATCCTTATATTTTGGAAAATCAGGCTATTATTGCGCTTGCCAAAAGCTCACTGGAAATTGAAATTTCAGAACTTGAAAGTCTTAAAAACCGTATTGATACCGACTTTGTAAAAGCCGTTGATCTCATAAAATCCGCAAAAGGCAAACTGATTATCGTGGGAATCGGGAAATCTGCGCATGTCGGCAATAAAATTGTTGCAACACTGAATTCAACGGGAACACCTGCGCAGTTTCTTCACGCTTCAGAAGCCATTCACGGTGATTTGGGCGTCATTCAGAAACAGGATGTGGTTTTGTGCATCTCCAATTCCGGCAATTCTCCCGAAATCGTCAACCTCGTTCCATATCTCAAAGAATATTCATCGGCTTTAATCGGAATGACGGGAAATCTGCATTCAAAACTGGCGGAAAATTCGGATGTGGTTCTGAATACGTTTGTTGAAAAAGAGGCCTGTCCGAACAAACTCGCTCCTACTAGCTCAACCACAGTTCAGATGGCTTTGGGCGATGCTTTGGCAGTAGTTTTAATGGAAATTAAAAATTTCAAAGAAACTGATTTTGCGAAATTCCATCCCGGCGGAAGTCTGGGAAAAAACCTTACGGCAAAAGTGGAACAGTTTCTTTCCTCGCAAAAGCCACAGGTTTCGGAGAAAGCCAACATCCGCGATGTTATTATTTCGGTAAGCGGTTCCACGCACGGTGTGACGGTTGTTACAAAAAACGAAGAAATTCTCGGAGTGATTACTGACGGAGATTTACGCCGTATGCTGATGACCAACAACGACGATGTTTCCAATGTTACAGCCGCAGAAATCATGAGCAAGAACCCGAAAAGCATCGATAAAAATGAACTTGCCAAAGAAGCCATGAAAATTCTGAAAGACAAGAACATCGGACAGCTTATTGTAACCGATCAGGGGAAATATTTCGGAATCGTGGATCTGCACCGGCTTTTGGATGAAGGGATTAACTAGTTTTGAATTATGAATTATGAGTTATGAGTTATGAACTTTAAACTCTGAATCTTGAACCTTGAACTTTTTCGCATAAATAAAAAGCGGAGCAACCTGAAATTTAAGTCTTAATTTCTTAATTTCGCAACTTCTTAAAAACCTCAGAAAATTGAGCAACGAAAAAGACATGTCCTTCTGGGGACACATTGGCGAACTGCGCGGACATTTAATCCGCTGCATTATTGCGATTGTCATCGGAGCTTTTATCGTTGGGTTCAACATCAACTGGATTATGGATCATGTTTTTTTTGGTCCGACCAGGAATGATTTTGTTACGTTCAAGGTAATCAACGATTTTACTCAGGAATACCTAGGAACGGACAGTTTTAAATTACCGGACAATTTTGCTGTTCAGCAGAAGAAAATGATGCAGCAGTTCAACGTCATGATGTCGGTTTCCATTTTCGGCGGAATGGTTCTCGCTTTTCCTTATATTATCTGGGAACTTTGGCGGTTTATCAGTCCGGCCCTTCATCCCAACGAAAGAAAAAAATCCACTTTTGTCATTAATTTTGTGTGGATTCTGTTTCTTTTGGGAATTCTGGTTGGTTATTTCCTGATTCTGCCGTTGGCCATCAATTTTGGGCTGATGTTTTCAATATCGGATTCCATTACGCAGCTTTTTGATCTTTCCGACTATACAACATTGTTCTTACAGGTGGTTTTGGGAATGGGACTTATATTTCTTTTTCCGGTAATTGTTTATTTCCTTACCGCCATCGGAATTCTCACACCAATTTTCCTGAAAACTTACCGCCGGCATGCCATTGTTCTGATTATGGTTGTGGCAGCAATTGTAACTCCGGCCGATGTTTTCAGTATGCTGGCTGCGGCTTTTCCGCTTTTGATTCTGTATGAATTTTCAGTTTTGATGAGCAACCGTGTTTACAAAAGATTGCAGAAGGAAAATGCTTTGGCTAAAACGCCTTAAATAAGCATTCATTCTTCATTCTTAGCCGATTTTTCTATCTTTGCATCTCAAATTTTTTGAAGTATGAATCCTTTTATTGAAGAACTGAAATGGCGCGGACTGTATTCCGACATGATGCCTGGAACTGATGAACAGCTGAACAAGGAAATCACGACCGCTTATATCGGTTTTGATCCGACAGCGGATTCACTTCATATCGGAAGTCTGGTTCAGATTAAAATTCTCGCGCACTTTCAGCAGCATGGCCACAAGCCGATTGCCTTAGTTGGCGGTGCAACAGGAATGATTGGTGATCCTTCCGGAAAATCTTCTGAAAGAAACCTGCTTGACGAAGCCACACTGAACCATTATGTAGACTGTCTCAAGGAACAGCTTTCCCGCTTCCTTATATTCGACGGAAATGAAGCCAATTCAGCTGAACTGGTGAACAATTATGACTGGATGAAAGAATTCAGTTTCCTTGATTTTATCCGTGATGTAGGCAAGAATATTACGGTGAATTACATGATGGCAAAAGATTCCGTAAAGAAGAGAATTACCGGAGAAGGCGGCGCGGAAGGAATGAGCTTTACAGAATTCACTTATCAGCTTCTGCAGGGTTATGATTTTCTTCATTTATACCGAGAAAAAAATGTGAAGCTCCAGATGGGCGGTTCCGATCAGTGGGGAAATATCACTACCGGAACAGAACTGATCCGCAGAAAAGCACAGGGTGAAGCATTTGCGCTTACCGTTCCTTTGATTACGAAATCCGACGGTTCGAAATTCGGTAAATCAGAAAGTGGTGAAAACTACTGGCTGGATAAAAAAAGAACTTCACCATACCGTTTCTATCAGTTCTGGCTGAATGCAACCGATGAAGACGCTGAGCGTTTTATTAAGTTCTACACATTCCTTGGAAAAGAGGAAATTGGGGTGTTAACAGAAGAACACAAAACGGCGCCTCACGAAAGAAAACTTCAGAAAAAACTTGCTGAAGAAGTTACTGTTTGGGTTCACGGAAAAGAAGAATACGAAAAAGCACTGAAAGCTTCAGAAATACTTTTTGGAAGATCTACAGCCGAAGATTTGATAAATCTTGACGAAGAAACGTTCCTGGATATTTTCGACGGAGTTCCGCAGAAAGAAGCACCAAAAAATGAAGTTCTTGGCTCGAATATCGTTGATATTCTTACTGAGAAATCCGGATTTCTGAAATCCAAAAGCGAAGCACAGAGAGAACTGAAAGGCAACGCCATTTCCATCAACAAAGAGAAGGTGACAGACACGTACAGCGCATCAGAAAAAGACCTGATAGACGGTAAATTTCTTCTCCTCCAGAAAGGCAAAAAGAATTACTTCATTCTTAGAACAGTATAAAAAAGGAGGCCTGAAAATTCAGGCCTCTTATAATTTTATATTCCCGCAGTTTAAAACTGGCTGAAGTCGTACATGGTTTTTGCCATTAAGGCAACTCCTTTTGCCGTATCCGCAGCTTTGATATTTCCGTTAACCAGTATCTGTACAATCAGTTCCGACTGTGGATCTATACCGTCTGCCGTAGAAGCAAGATGAACGGCTCCTACTTTAGTATTCACTACCTGTGGCGCACTTTGCCAGCTTGTTCCCGGCACCACAAAATTGGTACTTTGCTGAGTTCCGACCTGGGCCACTACAGATTTAATCTCCACATCAGTGTTGGCTGACACTTTGAACTGCACCGTTACATCCTGATAAGGATCAACTTCGTCATCTTTGCAGGAAGTAAGTGCTGTTCCAAAAAAGGTTACCCCAAGTACCAGAAAAAGAGCGTTTCTCATAATTTGGGATGAAAAGTATCTTTTCTTCATTTTTGATTAATTATTGATCTTTCAAATATAGTTTTTTTTGACGATTTATGTGTAATATTCAAAAAAAATGTCTTTTGTTGCGGAAAAGGGAATCACAACCAATTCTTATTCAAAGATTTCAGACAATTTGTCCACCGCTGATTAATTGGTAAATTTATCACTTCAATACCGAAAAGAAATTATGGAATTAAGCTATCTTGTCCGCGAACCCGAAAACATCACATCTAAAACAACCGTTCTTTTTATGCTTCACGGATACGGAAGCAACGAGGAAGATCTTTTTTCTTTTGTACCGACGCTTCCAAAAGACTGGCTCATCGTAAGCTACCGTGCGCCCAGAAACACCGATTATCAAGGATTTTCGTGGTACGATATCGATTTCATGGATAAAGAGAAATTCATCAATGCAGAACAGGCAAAAGAAGCAACAGATGCGCTGCTGAGCAGCATGATGGAAATTACCAACCGCTACGGACTCACCGAAAATGAAACGCATCTTTGTGGATTTTCACAGGGCGGAATTCTGAGTTATGCTTTGGCGCTTCAGAACCCACAGCTTTTTTCCAAAGTAGCATGCATGAGTTGTTATCCGGAAGAAAAAATCCTGACAGACATTGTAAAAGATAAAAAACAGCTTCAAAATTTAAGATTCTTCGTTTCGCACGGAACCGATGACGCCATTATTCCGTTGGAATGGGGACAGAAAGGCGCAGAAATGCTGTACGATTTGGGTTGTTATTTCACGTTCCGGGAATACATGAGCGGACACGGAGTGAACCAGAAAAATTATCTGGATTTAATGGAATTTTTTGAAAGCTGATTTTAATAAAGAACGTTTCGG
>JAEXBA010000062.1 GCA_023457935.1 Bacteroidota bacterium
CGCCGAAACTATTATCAAACCTATTTCTTAAACTAGCCTACACTGATAACGTCAGTAATTTCCGGCGCAAACTGCTTTATTGTATTTTCCACACCCAGTTTCATTGTGGAAAAACTCATTGGACACCCAAGGCAGTTCCCCTGAAGTTTAACATACACTTTATTTTCCTTTACATCTACCAGCTCAATATCGCCTCCGTCGTTTTTAAGGAACGGGCGGATGCTTTCAAGCGCTTCCAAAACTTTGGTTACGGTAGCTTCGTGTTTAGTATCTGTTTTCATATTTTTTCACAATTTGTATTTACGGCAACCGAAATCAATAACAACCTTTTTATAGTTTCCTGATTCCTACATCTGATATCTCATGTCTGAAGTCTGATATCTGTTATCTTACTTTTTCGGCGAGCAGCCGGCCATGGTTGTTATTTTCACGGCTTCAGTCGGAGGCAGGTTTTTGTTTCTCTCCACCAGACTTTCTATCATATTCTGAGCAGTTTTTGTGTAGATTTCTTCAATTTTTGATCCTTCCTGCATTGCCGCCGGTCTTCCGACATCTCCTGCTTCACGGATGCTTTGGATAATCGGAATTTCTCCCAAAACCGGTATTCCAATATCATCAGCAAGATACTGTGCACCTTGATTTCCAAAAATATAGTATTTGTTTTCCGGCAGTTCTTCCGGTGTAAAATAAGCCATATTTTCAATCAGTCCAAGAACAGGAATGCTGATACTTTCCATCTGGAACATCGCGATTCCTTTACGAACATCGGCCAGCGCAACATGCTGCGGAGTGGAAACGATCACGGCGCCGGTTACCGGAACTTCCTGAATAATAGACAGGTGAATATCGCCGGTTCCCGGAGGAAGATCAATCAGAAGAAAATCAAGTTCTCCCCAATGCGCGTCGCGAAGCATCTGATTCAGAGCTTTTGAAGCCATCGGTCCGCGCCATACTACGGCCTGATTTGCTCCCGAAAAATATCCGATGGAAAGCATTTTCACACCGTAATTTTCAATGGGCTGCATCAGGTTTTTTCCGTCAACTTCTACAGATAACGGTTTTGCGCCTTCGGTATCAAACATTGTCGGTACTGAAGGTCCGTAAATGTCAGCATCCAGCAAACCGACTTTGAAACCCATTTTTGCAAGTGTAACCGCCAGATTTGCAGCAACGGTGGATTTTCCAACGCCACCCTTTCCGGAAGCAATGGCAATGATATTCTGAATGCCGGGAATCTGTTTTCCTTTGATATGATTCTGCTGAACTTCGCCAGGTTCCGGAGAAGCAATCTTAAGTTTAAGATTAATATGTTCACCAAATTCACTGGCAAACGCCTGTTTCATAGCGGCTTCAAGTTTCTTTTTCTCGTGCATTGCCGGTGAATGTGCCGTCATGTCAATATACACATCATCACCCATCACCTGAACATTGTGCACCAAATCATCCACTTCAATTTCCTTCAGAAAATCCTGAACCTTTGCTTTCGTCAACATAATATCTTACCTTGTTTTAAGTTTTCAAATTTACGGAATTTTTACAATTTAGACTTAATAAAAATAAGAGATTTGTCAGTTCCGTCACTACAGACTGCTCAAGCACGGCTGAATGTAATTTTTTCTGAAAAAATACAGAAATAATTAATATTTTAATTAAAAATCGCTTTGAGAGCAAGCAAAAAACGATGTTATGCAATACTTTTTAATTACATTTACACCAACCAAAAAACTCAAATCTTGAAAATCAAAAATTCTCTCACAGTCTTACTGCTGATGGCAGTCAGTCCTTTTTTATTTGCTCAAAATTTTGCTCAGTATGTGAATCCTTTCATCGGAACCGGAGGACACGGCCACACCTTTCCCGGAGCTACAGTTCCGTTCGGAATGGTACAGCTTTCACCTGATACAAGAATCGACGGCAGTTGGGACGGCTGCAGTGGTTATCATTATTCCGATTCAGTAATCTACGGCTTCTCGCATACACATCTCAACGGAACCGGCGTTTCTGATTATGGCGACATTATGCTGATGCCGACCATGGGAAAAGCCAATCTCAGCAATAAAGTTTATTCTTCAAAGTTTTCACATAAGCAGGAAAAGGCCGCGGCCGGTTATTATTCGGTAAAACTTCTGGATGATAATATTTCAGCCGAACTGACTTCTACTGCAAGGGTTGGCTACCATCAGTATACTTTTAACAAAGCCGGACAGGCCAATATTGTTCTGGATCTGAATCACCGTGATCACCTTCTGAACGGTGAAGTACGGATTATTGATAACAAAACCATTGAAGTTTTCAGGCAGAGTGAAGCCTGGGCCATAAATCAGCATGTTTACGCACGCATTGAGTTTTCAAAAGCGGTAAATATCACTCAGGAATCCTTTGACGGTACAAAAACAATGTCTGATGCCACCAAAAAACCTGTTTCCTACACAGGCCAGAAACTGGCGCTCGCCTTCTCCTCAAAAGTAAAAAAAGGAGAAAAAATCTTAATCAAAGTAGCGATTTCACCGGTTTCTTATGAAGGAGCAGCACAAAATATGGCCGTTGAAGCAGCGTCTGATGACTTTTCAAAAATCAGACAGAATGCTGAAGAATTATGGAATAAAGAACTGTCGAAAATCCAGGTAAAATCGGACAACAGAGACAAACTGACCATTTTCTACACCGCTTTGTACCATCTGTTCACGCAACCGAATATCTATCAGGATGTTGACGGTAAATACCGTGGACGCGATCACCAGATTCATGTTGCAACGCACCCGTATTACACAGTTTTCTCTCTTTGGGACACTTTTCGTGCCGCGCATCCGCTGATGACTCTAATTGATAAAAAACGCACCGCTGATTTCATCAATACTTTTATCAGACAGTATGAAGAAGGCGGAAAACTGCCGGTTTGGGAACTGTCTGCCAATGAAACTGAATGCATGATCGGTTATCATTCCGTATCCGTAATTGCAGATGCAATGGCGAAAGGAATTACAGGTTTTGATTATGAAAAAGCTTATGAAGCATCGAAGAGTTCTGCCATGCAGGATATCTTCGGGCTTGAGGCCTACAAAAAGAACTTTTATATTTCTGTGGATGATGAACATGAAAGCGTCTCCAAAACACTGGAATATGCTTATGACGACTGGTGCATTGCCCAAATGGCTAGAATTCTGAACAAAAAAGATGATTATGAGTATTTCATGAAGCGCTCACAATCATGGAAAAACCTTTACAATCCGCAAACCGGTTTCATGCAGGCACGTAAAAACGGAAACTGGCTGGAGCCATTTGAACCGCGCGAAGTCAATAATAATTTTACTGAAGGAAATTCGTGGCAGTATTCATTCTTTGTTCCTCATGATATCGAAGGTTTAATTGAAGCGCATGGCGGAAAGGAAAATTTTGAAAAATTCCTGGACGGACTTTTTACTGCGCCGGAAAAAACGACAGGCCGCGAACAGGTTGACATCACCGGGTTAATTGGACAGTATGCCCACGGCAACGAACCGAGTCATCACATTGCCTACCTTTACAATTATATCGGAAAACCTGAGAAAACTGCAGAAAAAGTAAAGTATATTCTGGATAATTTCTATAAAAATTCACCGGATGGGTTAATCGGAAATGAAGACTGCGGCCAGATGAGCGCGTGGTACGTTCTGAGCGCCATGGGACTTTACAGTGTGACACCCGGTAAGCCCGAATGGGAAACCACAACGCCGTATTTCGACGAAATCACCATTCATCTTGAAGACGGAAGCACAAGAACCATAACAAAAAATTCCACTCCATCCGAGCTTAATAAACTTGGCTTTGAATCGGTGAATCCGAAACCGCATATAAAATATCCGGAACTCGTTGCCGCTCCGCTGATTGACGGAAACAGACTTTTTGAAGTCAACAATCCCGTTGAATTCTCAGTAATGAATCCAAAGGATAAACTTTATTTCGCTGTCGTGAATGAAGGAACGGATGAAAAAACAGTTAAGTTTGCGAGATACAAAAAGCCGCTGGTTTTGAGCAGTTCGGCAACGGTTTTGGCCTATTCCTCAAGAAAAGGAGAGAAAAGCGGACCATCTAGAGCTGTTTTTACAAAAAGGCCCAATCACTGGACCATTGAAACCAAAAGCACTTACAGCACGCAATACGATGCAGGTGGGAAACAGGGACTGATTGACGGCATACGCGGCACAGAAAACTGGCGTAAAGGCGAATGGCAGGGATTTCAGGGACAGGATTTTGAAGCTACCGTAGACCTGAAAATGCTGCAGCATATTACTAAACTGTCTTCAACGTATCTTCAGGACAGCCGGTCGTGGATTCTGATGCCGAATAAAGTAGAATACTGGCTGTCTTCCAATAACCACGATTTTTTCCTGGTTGCGACTGCTAACAACACTGTAGATCCTAAAAACACTGATCACATCATCAAAAATTTCGATGCAGAAATACTTCCGACGGAGGCACGGTACCTCAAAGTGAAAGCATTCAATTTCGGTAAACTTCCGCAGTGGCATCAGGGCGCCGGCAATGATGCTTATATATTTATTGATGAAATATCGGTTAACTGAGACCGATTCCTATAGATATAAATAAAAAGCTTCGGAAGGTTCCGAAGTTTTTGTCTTATTCCTCAACAAATGCGAGGGCTTTTTCCTGATCAAATTCACCTTCCCATTTGGCAATAACGACTGACGCCAGGCAGTTTCCGATAACGTTTACGGAGGTTCTTCCCATGTCCATCAGTTCATCAATTCCTAAAATTGCAGCAATAATAAAAGTAGGCAACCCGAACTGGTCTGCAGTGGCAATCAAAATAATCAGTGATGCCCGCGGAATTGCGGCCACGCCTTTACTGGTAATCATCAGGGTAAGACAGATTAAAAGCTGCTGCCCGAAAGACAGATCCATGCCTGCCGCCTGAGCCACAAATATTGATGCAAGAGAAAGATATAAAGTAGTGCCATCCAGGTTAAAGGAATAACCGGTAGGCACAACAAAAGAAACTATTTTTCGCGGTACACCAAACCGTTCCATATTCTGCATCACAACAGGAAGCGCCGCATCGGAACTGGTCGTTGCAAACGCAATGGAAACCGGCTCCTTAATGGCCTCAACAAATTTCTTTATCGGCACCTTCATATACAGCGCAACGGGAAGCAAAACCAACAGAATAAACGCAATAAGCGCACAGTACAGTGTGAGAAGAAGCATGAATAGGTATTTCAGAATATCAATTCCCATGTGTCCTACCGTATAAGCCATTGCAGCACCTACTCCAATCGGAGCGAAATACATGATGATGTGCGTATACTTGAACATGGTTTCGGACAGACTTTCCATGAAATCCACCAAAGGTTTCTTCTTTTTTTCTGAAAGCTGTGCCAAACCGATACCGAAGATTACAGCAAAAATTACAATCTGCAGAACCTGATTTTCGTAAATGGATTTTACAATATTCTCAGGGAAAATATCTCTGAAGAAAGCCGTTGTTTTAAAAAGCCAGTGATTGGCATCCGGTATGTTTTCCAGCGCTTTGATATCAGCATCCTTAACTGCGGAAGTTTTGGGAAGTTCCTGATGCGGGATTTTTGATGCATCAATTCCTTTTCCTGCCTGTGTTATATTAATTGCGGCCAAACCGATAAACAGTGCAATAGTCGTAGCGGAATAAAAGTAAAGCAAAGATTTCCAGGCCATTCTTCCCACCTGTTTCAGATCGGAATGTCCGGCAATTCCGTACACCAACGTTGCAAAAAGAATCGGGCCGACAATGGTTTTAATCAGACGGATGAAACCCTGACTCAGCGGCTGCAGTGCCAGTGCAATGCCGGGAAAATCGCGGCCGACAATTACACCCATCACTATACTCACCAAAATCCATGTTGTAAGGTTTTTGCGGCGAAGTGCATAGGTAATCATACCCAGAATCAGCAGCAAGTGCCCGAAAACGAGATAATCATTCGGTAATGGACTGATGAAATTGATTCCGTGAAGGATTACCGCAACAGTTAGGGTTAACAGAGGGAATATTCTGAGAAGTTTTGGACTCATAATTTTTCAATGTGGCACAAATATATGTTTTTTTGTTAAAAATGTGTTAAGAAACGCAATCGGGCAAATGATTGTCTTTTCTACTGAATCGGAAGAGTTAAACTGTTTTTTTTGGAGGAACACTGAAAGAATGATTACTGGATGGAATCAGCGAAAATAACAGTACTGAATTTGGACCGGTTCTGAAGATTTTAAGAAAATTTTAGCTGTTTTTAACCCTTTTGGTACAGATTTTATTATTAAATTTGAGCAAATTAATTTGTTAAAACATTAAATAAACTACTATGAAAAAAACAATTGCAATGGCTGCTTTGGCACTTGCTGTGTCTTTGGGATCTGTTTCCTGTAAGAAAAAAGTTTCTGACGCTGACCTTCAGACTCAGGCAACTACAGTTGTAACTTCCAATCCTGGTGCTTCGGTTGAAGTAAAGGACGGAACTGCTCACCTTAGCGGATCGTTCAGCGATGCTGCTTCAAGAGATGCTATGATTACTCAGTTGAAAGCGATTCCTGGAATTAAGGACGTTATGGACATGACTGTTATTGCAGAGCCAGCTCCGGTTGAAACTGTTTCAGCTGTTGATCCTGCTGTTCAGCAAAAAGTTACAGACGCTGTGAAGGATTTCCCTTCTGTGAAAGTGGAAGTTGTTAACGGTGAGCTTACGCTTACAGGTGATGTTTCTCCTGCACAGGCAAGAAAAATCAAGGAATCTGTAGATGCTCTTCAGGCTGGAAAAGTAAACTACAACTACACAGTTAAGTAATTTACCAAATCATTTTTTAACTTAAACAATTCGAAATAATGAGTGCACTACAGGATAAATATTCAAGTGTGATTTCCGCAGCACAGTCTGCAGGAATCGGTGGGCTGCAGGTTAGAGAGCAGGACGGAATTCTTTACGTTTCCGGAAATGCTGGCTCTACTGCCGCAAAAGACGCTGTTTGGAACGCTTTGGGAGCAATTGATTCTACTTACTCTGCATCAGACATCAACATTGATGTTCAGGTTGCAGGTTTGGCGAACGGAGCTTCTTTAACTGTTGCTACTGAAGATTCTAACCTGAACATCCGTCAGGAACCGTCTACAGATGCAGCAATCGTAGGAAAAGCGGCGAAAGGGGAAACAGTAACTTTAGTTGAGCAGTCTTCGGACGACTGGTGGAAAGTAAGAACTGCCGACGGTGAAGAAGGTTATGCTTACGCAAGATATTTGAGAGCTTAATTCCAGAAATTAAGTTTGATGAATCCCCGGTTTTCCGGGGATTTTTTTATTAGCAAATCAATCAATATGCTTAATTGTCCGAAAGGTCAGATTGATTCTCGGTGTCAACACTTTCTTTGTTGGCGGCAAACGGTGAAGCCAGAAGTTCTGCGTTTCATCTTTCATAACGAGCAGACTGCCGTTTTCAAGCTGAATATCTATCCGTTCTTTGGTGGTTTTATGTTTGAATGAGAATTTTCGTTCTGCACCGAAAGTAAGTGAAGCAATTGCACCATTCTTCTTCAGGTCTTTTTCACCGTCGCTGTGATAAGCCATTCCTTCATTACCATCGTGATAGAGGTTGAGCAGACAAGAATTAAAGGTTTCGCCGGTCAGTTCTTCACATTTCTTTTTCAGCTGAAGAAGTTCTTCAGTGAAAATTTCGGCGCGTTTTGTTCTGCCGGAGTAAGTATATTCAAACGCTTTTTCTCCAAACCAGGCAACTTTTCTTTTGGTTTCAATCAGCTTTCCGAAAATAACTGCTTCATCACTTTTCCACGGAATTCGGTTCAGGAGATAATCAAAATAAAAATCTGATTCCTCTGCGCTGAAAACTTTTCCGTAATAGTTTACGGTTCCGTCTTTGGGCAGGAGATTTTTACCTGAATCAATACTATTATCAAAAAGTTCCATAAAAAAAAAGTGCATCCGTGGCTGGAAATACTTGCCGCGAATGCACGAATATAGTTATTTAAGCATCAACTAAGCGTTATTCAAATGATAATACGCCAGCATTTTGTAATACAGTTTCGCAGCTAAGAAAGCGGTTGGTTTTGAATAAGGTGAATCCATCAGTTCCACAATATCAAAAGCGACAACATTGCATTTTTCAAAAACTTTTTTCAGCAGTTCCAAAGTCGGATACCACTGAAGTCCGCCCGGTTCAGGCGTTCCGGTTGAAGGTGCAATTGAAGGATCAAAAGCATCCAGATCAATCGTGATGTACACATTTCCTGAAACTTTTTCCAGAACATCATCAATCCAGTTCCTGTTATTTGCAATTTCATGTGCCCAGAAACACTGTCCTTCCGGAACATACTGCATTTCCTCAACATCACATGAACGGATGCCAACCTGAACCAGATTCAGTTTCTGCGAAGCTTCAAAAACCGCACAGGCATGATTGGAAGTTGAACCGTGAAAATCGGGACGCAAATCGGTATGAGCATCCAGCTGAAGAACCGTTAAATCCGGATATTTTTCACCAAAAGCACGGATAGAGCCGATGGAAACCGAATGTTCACCACCAAAAAGCGTAAACAGTTTGCCTTCATTCTGCATCATTTCCTTGGTTTTGTTATAAACTGCTTCGGTCATTGCTTCCGGTGAAGCATTTTCAGAAATTTCTCCTGCCATCCATACGCCTTCAAGATAGGGTTCTGTACCGGTTTCGATGTCGTAAAGTTCCATGTTCTCGGAAGCGTCAAGGAATAATTCCGGGCCTTTATCGGCGCCTTTTCCCCAGGTTGAAGTCCCGTCGTAAGGAACGGTTACCAACATTACTTTTGAGTTCTCAAGCGTTGCATTCTCTTCGGGAATTCCGGCGTAGGTGTTCATATAAAATCAGATTTAGAATTTCATTTAAGTTGGGCAAAGATAAATAAATTAACTGTCGTCAGAAAGGTTTGATTTCAGAACAGCTCATCTCACATATTTTAACTTTATTAAAAATCTTTTTCATTTTATTAAAACAAATATTATATTTGTATCACTTAATACTATTTTAATGAAACTTCCAATTTTCTGTCCGAGCTGTGAAAGTTCACTTAAAGTAAGCCAGATGAAATGCAGCGGTTGCGGAACTGAAGTGAACGGAATTTACGATTTGCCTTTATATCTGCAGCTGCCCCGGGAAGAGCAGGATTTTATTCTTGAGTTTTTCCTTTCAAGCGGAAGCATCAAGGAAATGGCCAAACAGGCAGGACTTTCCTACCCGACCATGCGGAATAAAATGGACGATCTGATTGAAAAAATCAACGCTTTAAAAAACAGATAACATGAATTTTAAAACTGTATTCAATCCTTTCTCAAAATTCTCCGAGCGAACCCTCTTGATTGCCGGACTCATCATTTTTATTGCCGGCGTCTTTATTGCGACGTACTGCGGCGTAGTATTCGACGGTGTTCTGGATGTTCATGTTTCGCAGTACAGCTTTATGCAGAATGCACTCATTTTGCTGATCAACACTGTATCGGTTTTTATACCGCTGTTTCTGCTCGGAAAAATAATCAACAAGAGAACCCGCGCAATAGATATTCTGAATACGTCACTGGTTTCGCGCCTTCCGTTACATGTTCTGGGACTTTTCACAAACAATTCATCCATGGACACAGTGAACGAAAAAATCATCAAAAGTATTGACCAACCACAGAATATTGATTTTACAGTGACGGAAATGGCCATTCTCAGCGGATTCACAATTGCAGGTCTGCTGCTGCTAACTTACTTTATTATTCTGCTGGTCAACGGTTTCAGAACGGCAACCAACACCAAGAAATGGTATCATTTTTTACTTTTTGCGGTCACTGTGATTATTGCAGAAATTATTTCCAAATCTTTAGTTTATCACATCTAAATATTCCAGTTATGAAAAACAGAATTTTCCTTTTTCTTTTTCAGATTTTCTTTGTTTCCGTTTTTGGTCAGAATATCGTTGGCTCATGGAAGGCCGAGCTTGACATCCAGGGAACAAAACTTCCGCTGATTATCAATATTTCCAAAACGGCGGAACAATACTCAGCAACACTGGACAGCCCGATGCAGAATACAGCAGGAATTCCGGTTTCAAAGATTGAATTCCGTAACAATAAACTGGTTTTTGAATCCTCCGCAATCGGTTTACACTACAGCGGAACATTGGTTTCGGAACAGAAAATCGAAGGAAAGTTTTCACAAAACGGCTTTGAAGCACCGCTTGTATTTTTTCCTTTAGACAACAAACCCGTAAAAACTCTGGGAAAACTGCCGGCTGATTATCAGCAGAACCTCATGAAAATTGGCGAATTCCTGACTTATCTTGAAAAAAACAACCTTGAAGCAGGAAAAATATCCATTTTCAAAGACGGAAAAGAAGTGTTTGAGAGAACATTTGGTGAGAATAATCTGCCTGGAAACAGTGCAGAAAACCGGTATTTTCAGATAGGTTCCATCACCAAGACAATGACGGCTGTGATGATTCACAAACTTGCCGAAGAAAGAAAAATCAGCTTAAACACCAAACTTTCATCTTATTTTCCACAGTTTCCGAATGCCGATAAAATCACGATCGAACAAATGCTGAACCATACTTCCGGCCTCGGTGATTATGTTGAAAATGAAAAAGAACTGAAATGGCTCACAAGATCCGCTTCGGAAAAAGAAATTATGGCGCATATGCTGACGCAGAAATCCGTTTTTCTGCCGGGGACTTCTACGAAATATTCCAATACAGCATATTATTTACTCACAAAAATACTTGAAAAAGAAACCGGCAAATCTTTTGCTGAAAACCTGAATCAAATGATTCTGAAGCCAAATAAGATGCAGAATACATTTCCGGCAGAACTCAGTCCGAAGAATGTTTTTCCCGGTTATAGTTATGCAAACGGCTGGACTGAAACGAAAGATTTTGATTTTAATAATGTCATCGGTGTCGGTGATATTGCAGCGGACCCCAAAGATCTGAACATCTTTATCAACCAGCTTTTTTCCGGAAAAATACTTCCACTGAATACTGTAGAAGACATCAAACCTCAAAGCGACAACCGTTTCGGACTGGGAATCGCAGCGGTACCTTTTTTCAGCAAAACGTTTTACGGACACAGCGGTGGTACTTACGGCACAAATTCGCTGATGATTTACAGTGAAGAAGACAGAATTTCTCTTGCCTATTCCCTGAACGCTGACCGTATTGATTCAAACCGTTTTGTAACCGGTATTTTGAGTCTGCTTTACGGTATTGATTATGAATTTCCGGTAGCCAATAACACCATCATTGCAGAAGAACAGCTGAATCTTTATTCCGGAACATACACTTCTCCGCAAATGCCGTTGGAAATTAGAATTTTTGTGGAAAACGCAGCACTGTTCGCGCAGGGAACGGGGCAGCCATCTTTTCCCCTGAAATTTGTTGAAGGTGATACCTTTAAATTTGATCAGGCCAATCTTAAAATTACGTTCAGGCCAAAAGAAAACAAAATGGAGCTGACGCAAAATGGCGTCAAATATGAATTCACCAGAAAATAATATACTTTTTAATCACCGGAAATACCGGCCACTCTTCTTTTTTTGGCGTAATTTTGCAGAAAACATTTCTGAATGCCCTTAAAAGCTGTACTTTTCGACATGGATGGTGTAATTGTGGACACGGAACCGCTGCACCGGAAAGCGTACTACAAAATGTTTGAAGATTTCGGAATTGATGTGGACGATGAATTCTACTCCACTTTTACGGGTTCTTCGACGAAAAGTGTCTGCGAACGCCTGATTGAAAGGTTTCAGCTTGAAAACACGTGGGAAGATATTGCGGCGATTAAAAGAAATTATTTCAAACATTATTTTGATACTGATCCGGATTTTGATTTGATTCCGGGAGTGAAAGATTTGATTGTTCATTATTTTGACAACAACATCAAACTCGTTTTGGCTTCCTCTGCACACATGAACACGATTAACTGGGTTTTTGAAAAGTTTAACCTTGAACAGTATTTCATTGCAAAAATCAGTGGTGCGGATCTGCGTGAATCCAAACCTCATCCGGAAATTTTTGAGCTTGCTGCGGAAATGTCCGGAGAACCGCGAAAAAACTGTCTGGTTATTGAAGATTCCACCAACGGAATTAAAGCAGCGAATGCAGCAGGGATTTTCTGTGCGGGTTATGCCAGTGAACATTCAGCGTTGCAGCATTATGAAACTGCAGATTTGCTTGTTTATGATTTTGAAGAACTTCAGGTGGAAAAAGTTTCAAAATATTTTTAAACACCCCGTCAAAAATTTCTCCGAAATTTTCGCCACCCCTCTGAAAGAGGGGAATCCAAAAACTCCAACAAAAAAAAGCCACAAATCTTTGAATTCGTGGCTTATCAATTTAATAACCTAAAAGTTTCAGAACTTCTTCCGGTTTCTGCTCTTCGCGGAAGACTTCGTAAGTGAAATTGCCTTCTTCGTCCTTATTGATGAGAATATGCTTTGGCTGCGGCATCAGACAGTGATGAACACCACCGTAACCGCCAATGGTTTCCTGATAAGCTCCGGTATGGAAAAATCCGATATACAAAGGTTTTGTATCGCTGAAAACAGGCAAATAAATTGCGTTTGTATGCTGTTCGGAGTTGTAATAATCGTCGGAATCGCAGGTTAATCCGCCAAGGAAAACCCTTTCGTAAGTGTCGTCCCAACGGTTCAGCGGAAGCATGATGAAGTGACGCGAAATCGCCCAGGTATCGGGTAAAGTAGTCATGAAAGAAGAATCAATCATGTTCCATTTTTCCCTGTCGTTCTGGCGTTTTTGGGAAATAATTTTGTATAAATGTCCGCCGCTCTCTCCAACGGTGAAACTTCCGAATTCAGTATAAATATTCGGTTCCTCAACACCTTCCTCTTCACAGAATTTCTTGATTTGCGAAACGATTTCGTTCACCATATACTGATAATCGTAATCGAAATTCAGAGACGTTTTGATTGGAAAACCGCCACCGATATTCAGACAGTCCACTTCCGGAGCAATCTTTTTCAAACGTGCATAAACACGCAGACATTTGTACAGCTCGTTCCAGTAATAAGCGGTGTCCTTGATTCCGGTATTGATGAAAAAATGCAGCATTTTCAGACGCGCATTCGGATGTTCCGCAATTTTTTGGGAATAATAAGGAATGATGTCTTTGTAACCGATTCCCAGTCTTGATGTATAAAATTCAAACTTCGGTTCTTCCTCGGAAGCGATTCGGATTCCGATGTCGAAAGTGGTATCAATACTTTCCGTGAGCTTATCCAGTTCGCGGTAATTGTCCAGAATCGGAGTAATATTTTCGAAGCCGTTATTGATGAGATCGGCAATTTTCTGAAGGTAATCATCCGTCTTGAAACCGTTGCAGATTACTTCAATGCTTTTGTCGTATTTTCCTTCGTCGTACAGCGATTTCACGATATCCATATCGTAAGCCGACGAAGTTTCAATGGAAATATCATTTTTCAGCGCTTCATCCAGAACGAATTTGAAATGGCTTGATTTTGTACAGTAGCAGTAACGGTACCCTTTTTTGTACTCGTTTTTTTCAATGGCTTCCCTGAACCAACCTTTAGCACGCTGAATATTCATTGAGATTTTCGGAAGATAATTGAATTTCAAAGGAGTTCCGAACTGTTCGACGACTTCCATCAGAGGAATGTCATGAAATTGAAGACTGTTTTCCGCCACATTGAATTCCTCAGTTGGGAAATACAAAGTCTGGTCGATTAATTCAGAATACTTGATTTTCATCAGCGTATAAAAAGTTTAAAATTGAAATGCAAAAATACTTATTTAGGAAAGACAAAATCCATTTTGAATATGAATTTTTTAAAGATACTTTTCACCGATAAAAATCAGCAGATCGCCACCGGAATACGCAATCTCAACTGAATCTTCAACAGCAAAATTACGGGTTCCGATTCGGGAATGAATATTGAGGGTTTCTCCGTTTAAAGACCAGTTCAAACCTTTCGTTAAAACGTTTTCTGCCGTTGGAAAAGGATACAGCGAAATCATTTTTCCTTTCACATTTTCCAAAACCAACTTTTTCGGTATAAAATAATAGGTTGCAAATTCATCATAAAACTGAACATCCAGATCATCTTTAAAACTGAAAGCAGCCGTTAAGTTTCCGAGAAAATGATCCATTTCGCCACCACTTCCACCGTAAACGTCAACTTTTCCAGTTCCTTTTTCAATCAGAATTTCAAGGGCTTTTTCGAAATCGGTTTTTTCCTGATCCGGCGTGTGAATGAATTTTTCTGAATAAATATTTTCATCTGAACCTGAATGCGAATCAAAATCACCGGATATGAAATCCAGTTTTTCCAAAGGGAAATTTTTCTGCTTTAAGTAGTGGAAAGCGCCGTCGGTACAGGCGATGGCTTCATAACCTTCCAAATCGGGAAGTTCTTTTGGAGCGTTTCCGTTGATGAATAATAATGCTTTTTTATTTCGCACCAATTTTCTTATTATTTTAACTAAGATTTTTACTCTGTTCTTTTGTCTTAAAACAAAAGAACCAAAAATTCAAGACTTGGATAAATTTTGCTAAAAATTTTAAAATCTTCCTAAAATTTCCAAAACTCGCGCGAATCAATATTTGCCTTCGATTGCTGATTTTTGCCGCGCTCAAACAGTGGAAATTTTTTAACGGAACATTTCAAAATTTTCTTCACGCAAATTTCTCCTATGTCAACTTTCAATTTTCAACTCCTCTCAGACGGATTCCAGTATTCCTCATTTTCATTCTGAAGTTTGGAAACGTAGCGCGCCAAAACAAAAAGATAATCGGAAAGCCGGTTCAGGTATTTAATCAATTCCGGACGCACTTCTTCAGATTCATTAAGGAAAACCAAAGAACGTTCTGCTCTTCTGCAGACGGTTCTGGCTACATGAAGCGAAGTTGCCGCTTTGCCGCCACCAGGAAGAATGAAATACTGAAGCGGTTCTAGCGAGTCCTCCATTTTGTCCATCCAGTTTTCAAGTTCGCTGATTTCTGTTTCAGAAATAATCAGTGGAAGACGCGATTTCCCGTTTGCAAGCTGCATTTTATCCGCTGGAGTTGCCGCTTCGGAGCCGACCGTGAATAAATCAAACTGGATTTTTTTGAGCTGCTGCAGAACCTCATCATTTTCAATCTGGCTTTTTGCAACACCGATAAATGCGTTGAGTTCATCAATGGTACCGTAAGAATCTACACGAGCTGAAGCTTTGGAAACTCTGGTTCCTCCGTAGAGTGCGGTTTCGCCTTTGTCACCGGTTTTGGTATAAATTTTCATTTCTCTGATTTTTTCTGAATAATACAAATTTCGTAAAAAATAAATGAATGGCTTTGCTGACTGCTTTCTGCGTGAGGGCGTAGGCAACTGTTGGAGCTCTTTTCCAGTTGCGGCGGCTGCGCCGCCGCAACTGGAAAAAGCGACTTGCCGCAGACCGGCCTGAATGAGTGAGCGGTGCCGCGCGACGCAGGAGCGCGGCATAGCGAACGAATGAAGGACACGCCCAAAAAAAATCCCGACAAAACTGCCGGGAAATATTTTAATCAATCCATTTTTTGGATTTCTTCATGTAACGCACAAAGAAATAATACGCCGCAAATACCAGAACCGAAACGACAGCCAGCGTATTTCTGAGGTTTTCATCGCCGTTGGTGAGCTGCGGATATTTGAAAAGCAGAATCAGTGCGATACCGCAAAGCCAGACAAACTGCGTGTTATACTCCTTGGTGAGCCATCTTTTCCACTTGTATTCCATAGATGCGAAGGTTTTTCCCAGTCCGGCCGGATTTGGAATCCAGCGGTTTACTTTTTTTGTGTACTCATCAAAACCGGCACCGAATTTACCGCGAAGAAAATTCTCTTCCGCCAGAACAATGGCCTGATAAATAAACAGGAAAAGCGGCATTACAACGGCTGTATAAATCAGGGAATTCGCAAGAATCCCAACACCCAGCAACATCAGAATATTTCCAACGTACAGCGGATTTCTCACGTGGCTGAAAATTCCTTCCGTAACGAGACCTTCCGCATATACTTTTTTGTCTTTTCCACCGCGGACAATGTAGGCAAGACCAATCGTCATTCCGCGAATCAGCTGTCCGGTAACTGTTACAACAAGTCCGAGAATAATTGGATACCAGTAGTAGTTTTCACCGAAGGTTTTTTCACCGAAAAGTGGCGGTGACGGAATAAAAAGCAGCAAATAAAGTACGATGAAAAGCCAGTTTCTGTACTTAAAGAAAAAATTACCGATCTGTATCATTATATTTTTTTGGCGATGAAGCCGGTAAAGTTATACCATTTGAAGAACACTTCTACCTCGGCGAAGCCTGCTTCTTTCAAAAGACTGATGTTTTCACTGGATTTGTAAGGAATCAGGACATTTTCCAGCGCTTCCCTTTTCTGTGAGATTTCGAGTTCGCTGTAGCTGTTCCGTCGTTTATAATCGTAATAATAATCAATAAACTCTCGGTTGAAGGACTTTTCTTCGGTCAGGATTTTTTCAATGATAATAAATACGCCTCCTTTTGTGGTTCCTTCATATATTTTTTTCAGAATCTCAAGTCTGGCAACCGGACGGATAAACTGAAGAACCAAAACCATCGCCACTACCGAAGCATTTTCCACCGGAACTTCCTGTGTCAGATCGGCCACGGCAAGTTCAATATTGCGGTTTAATCTGTAAGAACTTATTTTTTCGCGGCATTTGTTAATCATTTCTTCACTGTCGTCGATTCCCACAAATTCAATGCCTTCTGCAACGGTTTTATCCATAAGCAGAAGCGACGTTCCCGTGGAACAACCAAGATCGTAAACTCTAGTTCCAGGCTGAGCGTGTTTTCCGGTGATTTCTGCTACCATGCGCTGCATTTCTTCATAAAAAGGAACCGAACGGCTCACCATATCATCAAAAACACCGGCGACGGTATTGTTGAATTCGAAATCCGAAGGTTTCTGTATTTCGCTGAAAACTTTGTCTGACCTCTCAATGTTATTGTTCATAACTAATAATTTAGTTCAAAATTACTACTTTTTCACTTCTACAAACTGATAAACCATCCCGTTTTTCGGGTTATAGATCACAGTACTGGTATTGGGGAAACGTCTGACTTTGTAATATTCAATATTTTTATCATTCTTGATGTCTTCAAGAAAACTGAAATCGATGGTGTTTGCCGGAAGAAATTTTTCGAAAAAAGTGATTTTCTCCACGAAAGAAGTTCCGTCAATCTTTGAAAACTCTTTGGATGACTTGGCTTCATCGGAAGTTGGCTGTTCCACAAGCGTCTTTAGCAGGAAATCTTTATCTGCAACTTTGTATTTAAACACATAAAACGGTGAACCGTTCGGAAAAGTGGCTTTGCGGCCGGTCTCATTTTCAATTATGAGTGCATTCTGATGTGGAAACACACTGTCAAATACAACAGATTCTGCCTTTACGATCTTATTAATCTGCTCATTCACGGTTTCCTGAACGATTTCATTGGCTTTCTGCTGTGCTTTCTCTTTCGCGGAAGTCACTGTACTGTTAACGGTTTCCTCAATTTTCTGGCATGAAATCAGCAAAAATGCCGCCGCGACTGCGACTGTAATATTTTTCATTTATTCTGAATTAATTTTCGCGGTACGAATTTACGAGTTTATCAAGATTCAAACTTCGCGCCGAGGCATCAAATATTTCACGGTAAGTTCCGTTAAGGTCAATCAGTTCATCGTGAGTGCCGCTTTCCACCACTCTACCCTTTTTCATCACATAAATCCGGTCGGAATCCAGAATCTGGGATAATGAATGTGAGATAATGACCACGGTTCTTCCCTCTTTTATAGCGTCCAGCGAGTTTTTGATCTGTTCCGTAGCAATGGCATCCAGACTTGCGGTGGGCTCGTCAAGGAAAATAATAGGCGGATCTTTCAGGAAAAGTCTGGCAATGGCGATTCTCTGCTGCTGGCCGCCGGAAAGTTTTGTAGCGTCATGCCGGTACTGTTCCGGAAGTTCCATAATCTGATCATGCAGATACGCTTTTTTCGCGGCTTCCTGTACTTCTTCAAAGGTGGCCGTCATACTTCCGTAGCGTATATTGTCTTCAATACTTCCCTGGAAAATGTGGTTTCTCTGCAGTACAAGTCCGATATCATCACGTAAATAACTGTTTTCGTAGTCATTGAGATTGATTCCGTCCAGTAGGATACTTCCTGAATCCGGCAGATAAAACTTACACAGTAAATTGATAACCGTGGATTTTCCGGCGCCGCTCAACCCAACCAAAGCAGTTGTTTTTCCGTTTTCAATCGTCATTGAGATATCGTGCAGGGCTTTTGTGCCGTTCGGATAAGAAAAATTTACATTCTGAAGCTCAAACTTTCCTGAAATTTTCGGCTTCTGAATTCCGCTGGCTTCAGTTTCCTCATCAGCATTCAGAATATCAAAATAACCTTCGGCATAAATCATCGCATCGTTCATATCATCATAAATTCTGTGAAGCTGACGGATGGGTGCCGATACATTATTAAAAAGCATGATGTGGAGCATAATTGCGCCAATCGTCATCTGCTGATCAAGCACCAGATAAACCGTCAGAAGAATAATCAGAACAACACCGAACTGCTCAATAAAAGTTTTTAAACCGTCATAAACAAAATTGGTACGGCGTGTGTGAAGCTGGCTTTCCATAAGCTGCATCTGCAGATCATACTGTTTTTTGCCCTCGAATTTCTCGCGCACAAAACTTTTGATCACCATAATGGAATTGATCAGGTTAAGTAATCCGGAATTTTTCTGCTCCCGCTGATCTCTCAAAGTTCTCCGAACACCGGTAAGTTTCCCGGCCTGAACAGAACTCACCCAAAAATAAATTGGAACTACAATGGTGGAAACCAAACCGACATACACATTCTGCATGTACATCACGACCAGAGCAATCAGCGCATTGGAAAAAAGCGGAAGAATATCAATAAAAAAATTCTGAACAAGTCTCGTTAAGCTTGAAATTCCCTGATCTATACGCGTCTGAAGTTTGCCCGATTCATGGTTTTCATCACTGAAATAGGCCACTCGGTAGGTAAGAATTTTGTCGATTGCAGTTTGTGCAAGAACGGAACTGACATTGATACGGATTTTTTCTCCATACCACTTCTGCCCAAAATTGATAAAGATATTCAGCAGTTCTTTTCCAAGGAGTATAGCGGAAATAACTACCAGAACATGAATTCCTTCCTGCATGGGATCCGGAAGGTCAACAAGTTTCGAAACTTCATCAACGGTATATTTCAGAACCAGCGGATTTACCTGCGCAGCCAGAGCGCCCAAAAAGGTAAGAAACAGTGTCCCGTAAATCATCAGCCGGTAAGGTTTGATAAACGGTATTAACTGTTTGAAAATTCCGATCAGCGTTACGGTTCTTTTGAATGGTTTTGCCATAAGTAAGTATCAAAAAAAGCCGGAATTGCTTCCGACCTTAAAAATAGTGTTTTCTAAATTAAGCAGATTTCTTTACCGTATTCAGTACCGAATTTTTTGTGAGGGAACCGGCGGTCTTTGCTTGATTATCTACAGTTTGTTGAGCGGTGCTGACCATCATCATCTTTTTCAGTTTTTCATCGCGGTTGTAAATATCTTTGCTGATCACAAGATTCCCTTCTGCATCTACAAAAGTTGTGAAGTAAGCCAAATGAACCGGCATTTTCTTCTTCAGAACCACACGGTTTTCCTTTTCGGCATTCATTTTCTTGATAATCAGGCTGTCATCAATATCGGGATTGTTTTTCAGCACAAACTTGGCCAGTTTAAAAGCATCTTCTACCCTAACACAACCGGAACTGAAAGTACGGTCCTGCCTTGCAAAAAGATTATGTTCGTTGGTGTCGTGAAGATAAATATTGTACGTGTTCGGAAACATAAACTTTGCTTTCCCCAAAGCATTCCACGGACCGGGCTTCTGGCGTACTGCAGGAATTCCTTTCGCTGCCATCGCTCCGGTTTTCTCCATGTGGTTTCTTGCCAGATAACTGCTGCTTCTTTTCATTGCGGGAAGAATTTTACGCTTCATAATCCCGGGCGGAATATTCCAGTACGGCGCAAAATCAATATAATCCATCTTATCGCTGAAGACAACGGTACGGCGGTTGGCATTACCGACGATAACATCCATATTCCATAAAAACTGATGGTCATTATCATACGCAAACAGTTTGTAGGAAGGAATATTCACCAAAAGATATTCATCATTTTCCGGACTCATCCAGCGCATTCTCTCAAGGTTGACAAACATTTTTTCGAGAAGCTGACGGCCTGAAATATTCAGTTTTTCAATGGTCTGCTTGCCAATATTGGCTGAGTCCAAACCGTTTCTGTGCTGAAAAGCATGAACTGCATCCAGCATTTCCTGATCAAACGCTCCGGATTGCGATGTATTCTTCAGATCACCGAAAAACACCAGTCTTTCACGGATTTTTGCTACCGCTGCAGAACTGTCACCAAGTTGGTAGGTTCCGGATGCAATTTTGGAATTGATAGTATCCAATCCGCGTTTATGGAAATCCAGCATCTTGTTTTTCAGCGCTACATAATGCTGATGCTGCGGTTCTTCCGGAAATATTTTCCCGCCGTTGGTTTCTGCAATTTTAATGGCTTCCATCGCATCAAATTTCTGACGCGGCTTGAGCCAGTCTGCATTTTTAGCCATTTCACCGGCCTTTCCCTCAAAATTTCTTTTACTGTAAAGCAGATACTGCGAAGTGAGCATCAGTTCTGTTTTTTCCTGGTCTTTCTTTTCAATTTCATTGTCCATCATATGATGAAACTGGCTGTGGTACGGCAGTTTTTCAGTTTTCCCGTCTTTCTGAAGATTCATCAGTTTTACGGCCAGATGATCTGCCTGCTCCGTAAGACCGTCTTCATCAAACCACGCAAAAGCGCTGTCTCTTTCCGCATAAAACTGCTTGATTTCATTCTTCAGACTGGAAAAATCCTTGAATTCTCCGAAAAAATAACTGATGGAATCCAGCTCAATTTTCTTTTCGGTCTGTGGACTGAAGGCGCCGATGATGGTAGGATCAAAATTGACATCCATAATTTCACCTTCGCTTTCAAAACCCTGCTGATAGTCGGCTGCAACCGTATCATTTTTCTCGGTTGAAGAAGAAGAAATTCCGTCAGATTTCTTACTGCAGAAATGAAAAAGGGAAACAATAAGTAAAAGGGGAAACAGTCGCAGTAATTTCATAGTTTTGATATAATAGATCTTTCTACAAAACTATTGTGTAAGCGGTGCGGTTGCCTTATAACAATCTGAAAAATGCTTATAAGATTACAAAAATTAAGCGTCAAATTCTACTGAAGTAAGATAATGAAGTTCCGGTTTACTGTTCAGCTGAGATTCCGAGGAAGCCATTTCAACGGTGTACGCCGAATTAATTTCCTTCTTCTGAAAGAGAAATGAATTGTTGGCATTTTTATCCACTACATTGGTGAAAATATCTTCAATTTCTGAATTCGCCAGCGAGGCGAAACCAATTTCTTCGTAACCGTAAATCAGTCGAAGATTGTCCACTTTCGAGAAATTTGCATCCACAAAATTCTGAAACTGCCCTCTAGTATCAAAATTTCCTGCCCAGATATTGTAAACGAAATGTTTTCTGTTCGGTTTGTTCAGAATATCCTGATAGACGAAGTTTTCACCTAAATACGCTTCACGAACCTGTGGATCGGCGGCCAGATCTGCAGGCAAACCTTCTTTCAGAATCCGACCTTCAAACATAATATAGGTTT
Organism: Bacteroidota bacterium; assembly: GCA_023457935.1. Classification (GTDB taxonomy): domain Bacteria; phylum Bacteroidota; class Bacteroidia; order Flavobacteriales; family Weeksellaceae; genus JAEXBA01. Next base: position 21,784 of record JAEXBA010000062.1, read on the forward strand.
TGTGCGTAATGGCGAGCGTCTGCTGTACATTGTGATCGGTTATTAGAATTCCGATGTTTTTGTCGGTAAGACTTCTTACAATTTTCTGTATATCTTCAACGGCAATAGGGTCAACGCCGGCAAAAGGCTCATCCAAAAGAATAAAATTCGGACTTGTCGCAAGACATCTTGCAATTTCTGTTCGTCTTCTTTCTCCACCGGAAAGCAGATCACCCCGGTTTTTCCGGACATGCTGAAGGGAAAATTCCTCAATCAGTTCATCGCATTTCATCTGCTGCTCCCGCTTTGAAAGTTTGGTAAGCTGCAGAACGCCCATAATATTGTCTTCTACCGAAAGTTTACGGAATACTGAAGCTTCCTGAGCCAGATATCCAATCCCTTTCTGCGCGCGGCGGTACATCGCATCGGAAGTAATTTCCTTATCATTCAGAAAAATTTTTCCGGAAGTAGGACGAACCAAACCTACAATCATGTAGAAAGTTGTGGTTTTACCGGCACCGTTCGGCCCAAGCAAACCCACAATCTGCCCCTGCTCCACCTGAACAGAAACACCTTTGACTACCTTTTTGGGGCCGTACTCCTTGATTAAGTTTTCTCCGCGTAGAATCATACCGGGCAAAGATAATATTTTTGTGCAGCTTTAAGGCAAATTTCATGCTGTAACAAATTTCATGCTTAAGCGACTGATTATAAAATTAAAAACATCAATTATGGAAACATACGGCTACAACGAACCGGAAAACAGCGGCAATCTTCCTTCGGACCCAAATTACCGTTCCGAGAAAAAAATGGCAGCAGGCGTACTTGCGATTCTCCTCGGTGCTCTTGGAGTACATAAATTTTACCTTGGATATACAAAGGAAGGCATTATACTTTTGCTCTCAACACTGATTATCCTGCCGGTTCTTACACTGGTAACCTGCGGTTTCGCCAGCGCTTTTTATCCGGTAGTTTTTATTATTCCTATTATTGAAGGTGTAATTTACCTGACAATGAAAGACGAGCAGTTCGACAATACCTATATAAGAGGAAACAAACCCTGGTTCTAAATCAAAAAAAGCAAAAGCCATCCGTAAAGAATGGCTTTTTTTGTTATTTACGCAGAGATTATCCGTTCAGTAAGACCGCTGCTTCCTTTGCGGCATAGGTGAAGATCATGTCGGTACCGGCTCTTTTTATACAGGTCAGCGACTCGATGATGGCTTTGTCGTTATCCAGCCAACCGTTCTGCGCTGCCGCTTTCAGCATTGCATATTCCCCTGAAACATTGTAGACCGCAATGGGCAAATCTATCGCTTCGCGTACTTTTGCAACAATGTCAAGATAAGGCATTCCCGGTTTAATCATAATGATGTCCGCGCCTTCGTCGATATCTTTATATACTTCATTTAGAGCTTCGCGCGAATTATGGAAATCCATCTGATAGGTTTTCTTGTCTTTCGGAATTTCCACAGTGTCTTTCGGAGCACTGTCAAGCGCACTTCGGAACGGACCGTAAAACGAACTTGCATACTTTGCGGCATAGCTCAGAATTCCAACATTAATGTGGCCGCTTTCTTCCAAAGCTTCGCGTATCGCAGCAATACGGCCGTCCATCATATCACTTGGAGCCACAATGTCTGCGCCAGCTTCAGCATGTGAAACCGACATCATGGCGAGTGCTTCATTGGTGGCGTCGTTGTCGATTTGGCCGTTTGTAATTATACCGTCGTGACCATACACTGAGTACGGATCCAAAGCCACATCCGGCATAATCACCATTTCAGGAACAGCATTCCTGATTTCACGGATGGTCCTCTGCATTAAACCGTCTTTATTCCAGGCTTCTTTGCCGGTATTGTCCTTTAAATCTTCGGAAACTTTCATGTAAAGGTTGACTGCTTTTACGCCCAATGCAGAAAGTTCACGGCATTCTTTCACTGTTAAATCAATACTTCTTCTGAAAATTCCGGGCATTGATGGGATGGCTTCCTCTTTGTTTTCCCCCTCCATCACGAACACCGGCATTACAAAATCGGAAGGTGTAAGAACAGTTTCACGTACCAGACTTCTGATGCTTTCGCTGGTGCGGAGCCTTCTGTTTCTTGAAAATATAATCATTGGAATAGATTTTGAATTGATAATTCTGCAAATTTAAGGATACTTTAACTAAAAAACTATTGCACAGTAGTGTGAAAGTATCTAAATTCGCCATTATAATGTATATTATACACCGATTCGAATGAAGAAAGTTTTATTATTGATGTTATTTTTCGGTCTTTTCCTTGGGTTCGGCGGCGACGCTAAAGCCCAGACTATAAAGGAACCGAATGCAGCAATCCAGAAGGTTGATGACGGAGTTCTGTTGGCTTATCCAAATCCCGCAAAGGAATTTGTGATTATTAAAGCCAAAGACAGCGATATCAAAATCAAAAGTGTTTCCTTTTACTCTATCTTGGGAATGCAGGTTTTGGTTTATAATGTAAACATGAATGCCGCAGAAATCAGTCTCCAAAAACTGAGACCGGGAAAATACCTGATGAAATACTCGCTGAGCGACGGCACCACCAAAGTGAAACAGATTATCAAACAATAAACAGAATCCTGAAGAAATTCAGGATTTCTTTTTGGCGGAAACTAAAGAAATGCCTGCCGTTTTTTCCGTAACTTTCGCAGAATTTATTTTGAACTTTTACAGTGACTATGCTTGTAGCCGAAAACGTTACCAAAACCTATAATGCCGGACAGAAGATTGCGCTTTCCGATTTCAGTATTGAAGTACCGAAAGGCAGTATTTACGGACTTCTCGGACCGAATGGCGCAGGAAAGACCTCGTTTATCCGAATTATCAACCAGATTACTCAGGCCGATTCCGGAGAAGTTTTTATTGACGGTGAAAAACTGAAAAACAGCCACATTCAGGATATTGGTTATATGCCGGAAGAGCGCGGACTGTATAAAAACATGACCATTGGCGACCAGCTTCTGTACTTCGGGGAACTGAAAGGAATGAGTAAAAACGAAGCGCTTCACGAGGCCAAATACTGGTTTGAACAGCTGCAGATTGATCAGTGGTGGAAGAAAAAGCTTTCAGAACTTTCAAAAGGAATGGCGCAGAAAATCCAGTTTGTGGTGACTGTTCTGCATAAGCCGAAACTTCTGATACTGGATGAGCCTTTTTCGGGATTTGACCCTGTGAATGCCAACCTGATCAAGGATCAGATTCTGAACCTTAAAGCCAACGGCACAACGGTGATTCTTTCGACACACAGAATGGAAAGTGTTGAAGAAATGTGTGATTACGTTGCGCTAATCAATAATTCCAGAAAAATAATTGACGGAAAAGTATTTGATGTTCGCGAAAAATTCAAGAAAAATATTTTTGGAGTTACGCTTGCCAGTGCAGACCGCGAGAGGTTTACACAGTTTCAGGAAGCGCACGGTATCAGCCAAATATCAGATGAAAACGGACTGCTTTCTTTTGAAATCAGAAATACTGAAGACCAGAACCAGCTGCTTTCGGAACTGATAAAAATAGGTAAAATACGTTCTTTTGATGAAAAGATTCCAAGTATGAATGAAGTGTTTATTAATGCCGTAAGTGAAAATTAAATGAAGAATATTCTGCTGATTACAAAGAGAGAGTTTCTCACACAGGTGAAGAAAAAATCCTTCATCATCCTCACCGTTCTGGCTCCGATACTGATGATCGCCTTTGGCGCTTTTATCGCATTCATGCTGAAAGCCAATGAAACTGAAACCACCATCAACGTTATAGACAAAAGCGGATTCTTCAAAAATGCAATGAAATCCGATGAAAACCTGAAATATATATTTGTTCCTGCGGTTTCGGAAAAACAGCTCACAGCCGGTTTGAAAGATATGGAAGGAACAGCCGGACTTCTGATTATTGCGCCTATCCAGAACAATAATTTTGATGAACTGGAGAAAAACTCCAAGCTCATTCTGAACAATAAAATCGGGTTTGATACCAAACAGCAGATTATTGCTGACCTCTCAGAGGTTGTGCGGAAAGAAAAAATCCGCGCGCTTGATATTCAGGAGGATCAGATCATCAATCTGGACAGAAAGTTTGAACTCAACACCGAAAGTATTTCAGAAGATTCAAAAGTAGATTCCGATCTGGATTTTGGGGTGAAATACGGCCTCGGAATGGTTCTGATGTATGCAACCTTCATGTTTATCATTATTTACGGGGTTCGCGTAATGCGAAGCGTTCTCGAGGAAAAAAACAACCGCGTTGTGGAAATCATCATTTCATCGGTAAAGCCTTTTGAACTGATGATGGGCAAGATTCTGGGTGTTACTTTTGTAGCGCTTACGCAGTTTATTGTCTGGATTGCAATGGCCGTAATTGGCGCCCTTTTTCTGAATACAGGTTTCGCTGCCATGAAAAGCCAAATGCCGGCAGGAAGTGAGGAAGTGGTGAATCAGATGGATTTTCCGCAGCTTGCTGCAGAGATTTCGCATACACTGCTCAACATGAATTTCCCGCTGATTATCATCGTTTTTATCTTTTTCTTCCTTCTTGGCTATATTTTTTACAGTTCCATGTATGCCGCCATTGGCTCCGCGGTTGACAATGAAACGGAAACACAGCAGTTTACTTTATTTGCGATCATTCCGTTGATGATCGGCATGTACGGAAGTTTTACAATCATCAACAATCCGGACGGACCGATGGGTTTCTGGCTGTCGATTATTCCCTTCACATCACCCGTTGCAATGGTGGCGAGAATACCTTTCGGAGTTCCGATGTGGCAGATTCTGCTTTCGATGGCGCTGCTGATTCTGTCGACGCTTTTAATGGTTTATATCGCCGCGAAGGTTTATCGTGTAGGAATTCTGATGTACGGAAACAAAGCGACAATGAAGGAACTCTGGAAGTGGATCCGAAACTGATTGTACAGCATATTTAAAAATTTCGGCGCGCCCTGTGGGCGCGCCGAATTTTTTTTATTCCAGTAAGAATTAATCAAAAATATAGGAAACTCCTACACTCAAAACGTGTTCTTTCTTGGATTTCTGGATATTAGGATCTGTTCCAGGTTCGTTCATCAGGTTTTTATACACATTCAGCAAACCCAGGTCATACTTTCCGTGAATTTCAAACTTTCTCTTGTAGCTGAAACCCAAACCGAATCCAAGTGCCATATTGAATGAAGACGCCTTACCGTTCACACCTGGAAAAGCATCCAGCTGTTCCGTTCCGTAATAAGGTCTTGAAACCGGCGCATCGGTAACCTTCTGGTTCACAAGAAAGTTAAATCTTGGTCCAAACATTCCGAAAAACTCTGATTCTGCTTCAGAAAAATATCCTTTCAGGTAAACAGGCAGGGAAATGTAATTGTTGGCATACTTTGCATCGTAACCGTCCGCTCCTTTTGCATCTTTGTTTTTACCGGATTCTCCCGCTCCGTAATAAACCAGCTCGGGCTGCAGGTAAAACTGATCATTCTTATCGATCGGAATCAGTGCCAAAGCACCTGCCTGAAAAGAATACAGCGGTCCGGAAGGATTGTGTGCATTACGGATTCTGGAATAATTCAGACCTCCGGTAACACCAAACCTTGTCTGGTCGAGCTGCGCAAAAGTAAGCCCTGAAAGCAGTACTGCAGTTCCTAAGATTAACTTTTTCATGTATTGTGTTTAAAGGATTAACCTAAAATTTTAGCAACCGTTTCACCGATATCTGCCGGAGAGTCCACAACGTTGATTCCGTTTTCTCTCATAATTGCCATTTTTGCCTGTGCAGTATCTTCATCACCACCAACAATTGCTCCTGCGTGGCCCATTGTTCTTCCTTTTGGCGCCGTTTGGCCTGCGATGAAACCTACAACCGGTTTGCTGGATCCGCTTGCTTTGTACCATCTTGCCGCTTCAGCTTCCAAAGAACCACCAATTTCTCCGATCATTACAACTGCTTCCGTTTCAGGATCGTTGATGAAAAGTTCCAAAGCTTCTTTTGTAGTTGTACCGATGATTGGGTCTCCACCGATTCCGATTGCAGTTGAAACACCGTAACCGGCTCTAACAACCTGATCAGCGGCTTCATACGTTAAAGTTCCTGATTTTGAAACGATTCCCACTTTACCTTTCTTGAAAACGAAACCTGGCATAATACCGATTTTTGCTTCATCAGAAGTGATCACTCCCGGACAGTTCGGCCCGATCAAACGGCAGTCTCTGTCAGCGATATAAGATTTTACTTTTACCATATCAGCAATAGGAATTCCTTCTGTAATACAAACAATCACTTTGATTCCTGCGTCCGCAGCTTCCATAATTGCATCAGCAGCAAATGCCGGCGGTACGAAAATGATGGAAACGTTAGCGCCTGCTTTTTCCACAGCTTCTGCAACAGAGTTGAAAACCGGCTTTCCAAGGTGTTCAGTTCCACCTTTACCCGGAGTTACACCGCCAACAACGTTGGTTCCGTATTCAATCATCTGTTCTGCGTGGAAAGTTCCTTCAGTTCCTGTGAATCCCTGTACGATTACTTTAGAATCTTTGTTTACTAATACTGACATTTTGTTTTTATTTAATTTATTTTTCTAAAATTTTGAGATTGACAAATTTAATCAAATCCAGCGGAAAAACCGCCCGATTGAGCCATCGATTTTACAAATTCTTAAGTTTTACTTCCTTGCGCAGATAATCCCGGAACTCCTCTGCAAGGAAACCGAAATAGGTACCTTTCTTAAGATCGCGGTTTACTCCGCATTTTGCCAGAAGTACGGTTCCGCTTTCAACACGTACGCCGGAAGCCATTCCCACCTGTCCCCAAATCGTTACTTCATCTTCAATAATGCAGCAGCCGGCAATTCCGGTTTGCGAAGCAATCAGGCATTTTTTGCCGATAACGGTGTCATGGCCAATCTGAATCTGGTTGTCCATAACCGAACCTTCACCAATCACGGTTGAGGCCGTTACGCCGCGGTCAATCGTACAGCCGTTACCGATTTCAACGTTATTTTCAATTACGACATTTCCTACCGAAATCAAACGGTCGAAATTACCGTCAAGTTTTCTGTAGTAAAACGCTTCACCGCCCAAAACAGTATTGGCCTGAATGACAACATTGTCGCCAATTACCGTGCGGTCTCCAATGACTACATTCGGAAAGATATGGCAGTTTCTCCCGATGGTAACATCATTTCCGATGGTAACGGAAGGGTGGATTTTTGTTCCGTCTCCCACTTCCAGATCATGAAGTTCTTCAGTAAAGTTTGAAATTCTGGTGAAATGCGTATTGATTTTATTGAAATCACGGAAAGGATCATCAGAAATGAGCAGTGCTTTTCCTCCCGGACAATCCACTTCCTTATCAATTAAAATAACGGTAGCAGCAGAATTCAGCGCTTTATCATAGTATTTCGGATGGTTTACGAAAACAATTTCTCCCGGCTGAACCATGTGGATTTCATTGGTTCCCAAAACGGGAAAATTCTCATCTCCGACATATTGAGCTCCGATAAGACCGGCAATATTTTTCAGAGTTTGCGGATGTTGGAATGTCATTGAAAAAATTTGAGCATAAAAATACAAAAATCGGCTCACATTGCTGTGAACCGATTTCTGAAAATGCTGTGAGGAATTACTCTTTTACTCTTTCAAGGTAAGATCCGTCTTCGGTATTTACTTTAATTTTGTCGCCTGCCTCGATGAAAAGCGGAACCATAACTCTTGCTCCTGTTTCCACGATTGCGCTTTTCAAAGCATTGGTTGCTGTATTTCCTTTTACTCCCGGATCAGCCTCAATTACATCAAGATAAACCGTTGGAGGAATTTCAGCAGAAAGCGGAGTTTCATCAGCTTCTTTAAGAATGATGGTTACTTCTTCGCCTGCTTTCATAAACTGTGCATTTTCAATCATATCCTTATTCAGGTAAATCTGAGAGAAATCGTCGTTATTCATAAAATGGAATCCGTTTTCGTCATCGTACAAATACTGGAATTTTCTTGTAATTACCTTTACTTCATCGATTTTGTGACCTGCAGAAAAAGTATTGTCGATTACCTTTCCGTTGGTTACAGATTTCAGTTTTGTTCTTACGAAAGCCGGTCCTTTTCCGGGCTTCACGTGAAGAAATTCAATTACTTTGTAAATATCATTGCTGTACTCCATGCACATGCCTTTCTTGATATCGTTACTTGTTGCCATTAAGTCTAAATATTTATTATTTTTTATTATAAACACGAATTTGCATCAGCATATCTCCGGAAGTCTGAACGGGATTCGCATTGAAGCCATTCAGAAAATTCTGCTGCCCAGATGAAATTTTTCTGCCGTTCAGTGGATTGAAATTAATGCTGTTGCGCCCCAGTTCCTGCTGATTTCTTTTCACTTCAGAACTCCTGTGCCAGTTCCCGGATTGTGAAAGTTCTTTTTTTGAAAAAAAAGAAACAGCGTTGACATTTTGAACCGCAATTGAATCCCTCTTTTTTACAGCTGCCGATTCAGCAGTCTGCGCAAAGCAGAATGCAGAACTACCAAACAAAAGCAAAAAGACAAATTTCATATTTCTGTTATTCCTTTCCGGTGCCGTAACCTTTTACGATTCCACGCGGTGAATTTTTAATGAATTCCAGGATTTCGTCACGTTCGGCTGTTGGCAGCATTTCTTTTTCAATGATGGAAGAAGCCTGCGTAACATTCATTTTCATCTGGAAAAGATGTCTGTAGATTTTCTGAATTTCAAAGATTTTCTCGTTCGAGAAACCTCTTCTTCTTAAACCAACCGAGTTGATACCGGCATAACTCATCGGCTCTCTTGCCACTTTTATATACGGCGGAATATCTTTTCTTACTAAAGTTCCTCCGGAAATCATCACATGTTTACCGATTTTCCCAAACTGATGCACCGCTGAAAGACCGCCCATCACTGTAAAATCACCAATTTCAACGTGGCCTGCAACTCCGCAGCCATTTACGATGATGACGTTGTTTCCGATGATACAGTCGTGCGCGATATGAGACGTGGCCATAATCAGACAGTCGTTACCGATTTTGGTATATCCAAGCGCTTTAGTTCCTCTGTTAACCGTTACGCATTCGCGGATTGTAGTATCATTTCCGATGATTACCTGAGTATCTTCACCGTCGAACTTCAGATCCTGCGGAATCGCTCCGAGAACAGTTCCCGGAAATATCCGGCAGTTTTTACCGATTCTGGTGCCGTCCATAATGGTTACATTCGGGCCGATCCAGGTTCCTTCACCAATCTGAACGTCAGCGGCAATGGTAGTAAACGGTTCAACAATTACGTTTTTTCCAATTTTTGCACGTTTGTCAACGGCAGCGAGCTGGTGAATCATAGTATCGGATTATTCAGTTTTATTTTTCGCTACCTGTGCCATCAGTTCAGCTTCAACTACAATGCTGTCGCCTACATAACCGAATCCCTGCATGTGAACAATTCCACGGCGTATTGGCGTAATCAGTTCTATTTTGAAGACAATGGTATCTCCCGGAACCACTTTCTTTTTGAACTTTACCTTATCTATTTTAATGAAATAAGTGGAATAATTTTCCGGATCCGGTACACTTGCCAGTACAAGAATTCCGCCGGTCTGTGCCAATGCTTCCACCTGAAGAACTCCCGGCATTACGGGTTCCTTCGGAAAGTGTCCAACGAAAAACGGCTCGTTAAAGGTTACATTCTTCAAGCCTACAACGTGTGTGTCCGAAAGTTCCAGAACCTTATCAATAAGAAGAAACGGATAACGGTGCGGCATGAGACGCATAATTCCGTTGATATCGAAAACCGGTTCCTTATAAATATCGAAATCAGGAATGTTTTTCTTTTTCTGCATTTTCCACTGGCGGTTCAGTTTCTTGGCAAACTGTGTGTTTACGAAATGTCCCGGTTTGTTGGCAATTACCTTACCCTTTATTTTCACACCGGTCAAGGCCAAATCTCCAACCACATCCAGCAGTTTGTGGCGTGCTGCCTCATTAGGATAGTTTAAAGTTAAATTATCCAGAATTCCGTTCGGACGGATGGAAACATTGTCTTTCCCGAAAGCTTTCTTCAGTTTTTCAGCCGTTTCCGGAGTCAGTTCCTTATCAACATAAACAATGGCGTTGGAAATATCGCCACCTTTAATCAAGCCTGCATCCAAAAGCATTTCCAGTTCATGAAGGAAGGAAAAAGTACGTGCAGATGAAATTTCATCCTTAAAATCTGAAATATCCTTTAAAGTAGCATTCTGTGTTCCCAGTACTTTTGTACCGAAATCAACCATCGTCGTTACTTCGTAATTGTCTGACGGAATTATAGTAATCTCCGAACCTGTCTGCGGATCTACATAATTCATCACTTCCTTGATCACCAGATACTCGCGTGGCTGAGCCTGCTCTACCACTCCGGCTTTTTCGATGGCTTCAACAAAATATTTTGAAGAGCCGTCCATAATTGGCGGTTCAGCAGAATTCATTTCCAGAACTGCGTTGTCGATATCGCAACCGACAAGGGCAGCCAACAAATGTTCGCAGGTATGGATCCTTACACCCAGTTTTTCCAGTGTGGTTCCTCTTTCCGTGGTTGTCACATAATTAACGTCTGCTTCAACGTGAGGATTCCCTTCCAGATCGGTTCTCACAAATACAAAACCTGTGTTTTCTTTTCCCGGCTTTATGGTAAGGTTAACTTCCTTACCGGTATGAAGCCCGATTCCCGAGAGAGAAACTTCCTCTTTCAGTGTTTTCTGCATATCACTCATCCGATTTTCCTTTTGAGTTTTTTTCAAGTTTATTGATTCTTTCTACGATATCCGTAAAATTTCTGAAATGAACATAATTTCTGCGGTAATCACTGGCCGAAATTGCCGGTGAACCGTATAGAACAGCGCCGTCGTCGGTATTGTTGTTCACGCCGCTCTGTGCCTGAATTTTCACCTGACTGCCGATTTTGATATGGCCTACAATTCCGACCTGCCCGCCAATCTGGTTCCAGTCGCCGATTATCGTTGAGCCGGCAATACCTGCCTGCGCTGCAATAACGTTGTTCTGACCAATCCGCACATTATGCGCAATCTGAATAAGATTATCGATTTTTGTTCCTTTTCCGATGACGGTAGAACCGATAGTTCCTCTGTCGATTGCACAGTTTGAACCGATTTCCACATCATCTTCAAGGATAACATTTCCAAGCTGAGGAATTTTTTCAAAACCTTTCTCGGTAGGCTGAAAACCGAATCCGTCGCTTCCCAGAACGGTGTTGGAATGGATGATACAGTTATCACCGATTACACAGTAATCGTACACCCGCGCACCGCTGTAAATAATGCAGTTTTTGCCGATCTTCACATTCTTACCGATATAAACCTGAGGATAAATCTGCGATCCGTCACCAATTTTTGCCTTTTCGGAAACGTAGGAAAATGCGCCCACATAAACGTCTTCTCCCACTTCTGCTGATTCGTGAAAAAAAGAACCTTCTTCAATACCGCTTTTGCGTCCTTTCATCTGCTGATACAGATTCATGAGAACCTGAAAGGAAAGGTAAGCATCTTCCACAGCAATAATGGTTGGTTCATACTGTTTTTCAGCAAGAAGTTTTTCAGAAACTATAAGAACAGAACACTTTGCCGTGTCTAAAAAATGTGCAAAACGATCCTGTGCAATAAAGGAAAGATGGCCGGTTTCAGCATTTTCTATCGGAGAAACTCCAGTGATAACAGCATTTCCGTCACCAATTATTTTTCCGTTGACAAAACCCGCGATCTGAGACGCAGTAAATTCCATATCGCGCAAAGATAAGAATTTATCAAATAGACCTTATTTTTTATGCGAAAAATATTAACCAATCTCCCTCGGAAAATATAAAATATATTTTGTTGTGGCTTCGGTTATCGACGATGAAAGAATCTGACTTTCAAACTGATCCAGTTTTACTTTATCACTGTTTTTACGCAATAAATAGATGGGCTGCTTTTCAGCATTGTAGGGCAGCAAAGACCTTGAAATCTGCTCCACTACTCTGTTTCCTTTATCTGTATTGAAAAACAGATTCGTTTTTTGGATTTTTTCCTGAATAAATTCATCTGAAAACGCACTGGAAGCTATAATAGTTTTTGGAAGTTTTCTTTTGATTACAGAACCGCACAGATATGAAAGAATTAAATCGTCGTCATACTGCCAGAACTTCATGGCCTGAATAACATCATTGTCATCAAGCTCTGTAAAGCGCTGAATATCTTCGGCTGATGCTTCGGAAAACTTACTTTTCTGAAGGAAATATTTCAGATTGGGCGATGCAAAAAGATCTTTTCCTTTTAATGACAGCTGTTTCGCCCGCTCCAGGATTTTGACCAGAATATGTTCAGACAGCGCTGCTGTTTTATGATAATACACCTGCCAGTACATAAACATTCGCGCCGTAAGGAAATTCTCAATGGAATAAATTCCTTTCGAATCAATCACCAGTTCATCATCCGCAACATTCATCATCGAAATAATACGCTGCGTATTGATGTTTCCTTCCGAAACTCCCGTGTAAAAACTGTCGCGGTTCAGATAATCCAGACGGTCAACATCGAGCTGCGAAGAAATCAGCTGATTGAAAAACTTCCTGTGATACTTCCCCTGAAACATTTCCATAGCAACAGAAAGTTCACCACTGAATTCATCATTGAGTTCATTCATCAGAAGCAGAGAAAGCTTCTCGTGATGCCAGTTTTCCATCAGCATATTTTCCAGAGCGTGGGAAAACGGACCGTGGCCGATATCATGCATCAGAATCGCCAGCATTGCGGCTTTTTCTTCCTCTTCAGAAATTCTTACGCCTTTAAGCTTCAGGTTTTCCAATGCCGTAAACATGAGATGCATCGCGCCGATGGCATGATGAAATCTTGTATGGGTTGCGCCGGGAAAAATCAGGTTCAGCAGGCCGGTCTGTGAAATCCGACGCAGCCGCTGGAAATACGGATGCTCGATGACATCAAACAGGATTTCGTAAGGAATTTTAATAAAACCGTGAACCGGATCGTTGATGATTTTCAGTTTATTCTGCATGAACATTCAGTATTGAAGCATTGAAAGCCCAAAGTTAGGGAAATATGGTTTAACTTATTTTTAACTTTTAACCCAATATTTTTACGTTAAAATTAAGAGGTTTTGGTCGTATTTTTGGATGATTTTATATTCAGAATACACATTTCGCTCCGTTATTTTCTTTTTGGAAGCGATTTAATAAAAAAAATAAACAAAAATTTATGTCGAAGATTATTTGGATTGATGATGAAGTAGATTTACTGAAACCGCATATTGTATTTCTAAAGAATAAAGGTTACGAAATAAGCCCTGTAAACAACGTTAATGAAGCGCTGGAAATGATTGAGGAAGAAAAGTTTCAGCTTGCGCTTCTGGATGAAAATATGCCCGGAATTTCCGGCCTGGAAGCGATACCGATGCTGAAAGACAAAGACAGCACGCTGAAAATCGTGATGGTGACAAAAAACGAGGAAGAACATATTATGGAACAGGCCATCGGGTCGCAGATTTCCGATTATATATTAAAGCCCGTAAATCCGAACCAGATTCTTCTTTCACTGAAGAAAAACCTGCAGGAAGAGGATTTGGTGGAACAGAAAACCATCCAGTCTTACCAGCAGGAATTCCGGAATCTTTCAATGGAGCTTTCCTATGTAAGAACCTATCAGGAATGGGCAGAGTATTACAAGAAAATCCTGAACTGGGAAATCAAATTCGACCGCGTTTTCGATAATGAGTTTTCAGACCTGCTGCAAAGCCAAAAAGAAGAAGCCAATATTCAGTTTGCAAAATTTATTGAGAATAATTACGAGGACTGGCTCAACAGCAATGAAAAACCGGTGATGAGCCACACACTCTTTAAGGAAAAGGTGAAGGCAGAGG
>JAEXBA010000063.1 GCA_023457935.1 Bacteroidota bacterium
ATATCTGATATCTAACCAAAACATCACAACATGGAAACCACAGCACAAACCAATCCTTTGGACCTTGATCCCAACCTTAAACCCATTGAAAAAGTAATGGTGATTATTTCGAAGGGAACTTTAGAAAATATTTACGCCGGATTTATCCTGGCAAACGGCGCAAGAATGGAAGGCATTGAAAGCGAAATCTTCTTTACCTTTTTCGGTCTTGAAGCAGTTAACAAAAAAACGATGGACAATGTACATGTTGCAACAGTAGGCAATCCGGCGATGCATATGCCGACAATGCTGGGCGGACTTCCGGGAATGGAAGCGCTGGCAACAAAAATGATGAAATCCAAAATGGAAAAACTGGACATTCCGCCAATTGGAGAATTTCTGGAAATTCTTTCTGCTTCAGGATGCAGACTATGGGCCTGCAAACTGGCAATGGAAATGTTCGGTCTTACCAGGGAAGACCTGATTCCTGAAGTGGAAGGCATTCTTACAGTAGGCGATTTCTATGCACGCGCTGCTGGCGAAGGAACCCAGATTATTTTCATTTAAAATCTTAAGATTAACATAGGTTAAAGCGGTCAAACATGATCGCTTTTTTGCTTTTTTTCTCTTTTTCTCAAAATAAAATTAAAAGATTATAAAATTTTTCTATTTGATTATCAAATATTTAAGTAAGTATTTTATTTTTTATTACTACTTTGTATTGCATAATACCATTTAAATTATATATCTTTGTATCATAAAGTTAAAGGTATAACTTTTTAGAAACAGATAAATTTTGATTAACCAACTAATAACATCAAGATAAATGAACACAGAAAACACAAAAGCGCAAATGCGCAAAGGCATTCTGGAATTCTGCATCCTGAGTCTCATCCACGAACGCGAAATGTATGTTTCGGATCTGATTGATGAACTTAAGAAAGGAAAACTGGACGTTGTGGAAGGAACACTCTACCCGCTCCTCACCCGACTGAAAAACGGCGAATTTCTTTCCTACCGCTGGGAAGAATCAACCGGTGGCCCACCCCGGAAGTATTATCAGATTACCGAAAAAGGAAAAATTTTCCTCGGTGAACTTCAGAATACATGGAACGAACTTACCGCTTCTGTAAACCAAATCACTAAAAAACTTTAATACCAAAACTATGAACAAGACACTATCAATAGGACTCGCAGGTTTCTCTTTTGTGATTGAGGAACACGCCTATATAAAACTGAGCGACTATCTGGCGGCGCTTCGAAATTCGCTGGACGCTGCAGAAGCAGACGAAGTAATGCACGACATTGAAATCCGAATGGTGGAAATCTTCAAAGATTCCTTAGGAAAACGCGAAGTCATCAATGCTGATGATGTAGACCGCGTAATTGCGCAGATCGGAAAACCGGAACAGATTGAAGAACAGGAAGAAGCTTACTTCTCTGAGAAAACAGCAAATACAAACAGAAAATCCGGAACCTACAGAGGACAGAAACAGCTCTTCCGCGATCCGGAAAAACAGAAAATTGCCGGAGTTTGCGCAGGTTTGGCACATTACACCGGTATGGACATGACTTTGATGCGCGCCATTTGGGTAATTGTTTTCCTGGTTATGATTCCTGCTGCAGGAAGTGCTTTGCTGGTTGTATTGCTTTACATTATCCTTTGGGCTATCCTACCAAAAGCACAGACGGCTTCCGATTTTTTGAAAATGAAAGGACAGCCCGTGAATTTTGACACGCTGAAAGCCGAATCCAACAAAATTGTACAGTTTGCCAACGAATCTACACAGAGAGTCGGTGAAATTTACAACGAGAATAAACCGTATATCAATCAGGCCGGAAATGGCTTGTGGAATGCATTCCGTTATATCGTCGGTGGATTTCTGGCATTTCTTTCCATCATGTGTATTGTTGCACTTTTCGGAATCTTCGGACTGATCGGCAACGAGCATTTCGGCGGTCTTAATGAAATTGATTTCCTTTTCGACGGCGAAATGAGCTGGGTTTTCAGACTGTTGATTTCACTTTCAATCCTTGTTCCTGCACTGCTTTTCGGAGTTCTGGCCATTAAACTGCTTTCACCGAAAACACAGATCAGAAATTTAGGTTATGTGGTTGGAGCACTGTTCATTCTTCTTGCTTCTCTTGGAATATATTTCGGAATGAGCATGGCTAAAAAAGAAATGTTCTACAAAGGCCATAAGGAAGACACTGAAAAACTGATGATCAACACCACCTCAGATAGTCTGTTGCTGGATGTGAAAAACATCGTTATTCCACAGAACTACACCGCTTACGACAACGATCTGTTCTCTGACAAGAAGAACGTTTTCCATGCAGATTATCCTTTTATTGAAGTGAAAAGAAGACCTGATGTTACCGTTCCTTACCTTAACATTCAGAAAGATGCCGAAGGCTACAACATTCCGCTGGATTTAAAAGTTCCTGTTGAAATTCAGGGCAACAAAGTAATATTCCCTAATTTCATACAGTATCCTTACGCGCACCGTTTCCGCGATTATAATGTAAATTACGAACTCGTTGTACCACAGAATATCAAGGTGATTACACTTCGTGAAAACAAACTGTCCGTTCGCGATGGCGATGAAAACAACAGTGATGAAGATGATACGGATGCGAATGTTTCAGTTACTTCCTCCACAGGACAGTCGGTAATCATCAGCTCCAGTAACAGAGACAGCGTAATTGTAAACGGAAAAAAATATCCGAAAGACGTAGCAGAAAAAATGCTGGACTCTATGAAAGTTGACTTCGACAACCTGAAAGATGTGAACATAAGTATCAGGAACGGGAAGAAGGAAATTTCCATAAAAACCGATAAATAGTGATTTGGACGCAGGCAGGTTTTTAGTATTGTTCAGTTTTTAATCTGCCTGTTCCTTTCATGTTATATTTTATAAAAATTTAACACTGCGGATATAAAAAGATTGTTTATATTCGTTGTAGAAAAAAATAATGATCAAAAAAAATTAGAAAACCATGGTACAGTTTGTTTTAGAAATAGTAATGAAAATAATGGATTTCGTTACAAGTCTGTTTTAGCCGACAATATTTCAATATATTTGTAAAGTATAACCGCTTTGGTTATACTTTTTTGTTTTAATTTATTCTGAATGAAAAAACTCATCGGTAAACTTGCCCTCAAGCTTTTAGGCTGGAAGATTGTTCTTCACGGCGATTCGAAGGTATTGGAAAGATGTATTCTGGTTGTCGCCCCGCACACCCATAATATGGAATATATACTGGGAAATTTCTCTTACTGGGCACTCGAAAAACCACTGAAAATCATTATTAAGGACGCTCACACAAAAGCCTGGTACGGCAGCGTTGTTAAAGCCATTGGCGGAATCGGGATTGACAGAAGCCAGAAAAACGACCTTGTGAACTTTGTTACAAAACTGTTTGAAAAGGAAGATTTCTCGCTGGTAATAACACCGGAAGGAACCAGAAGCTGGGTACCGAAATGGCGGAAAGGATTCTACCACATGGCCATGTCAGCAAAAGTACCGATTGCGCTTGCGGCCGGAGATTTCAAACGGAAAATCATTTATCTTGGTTACACCATCACCTATGAGGAACTTACCAAAATGACGTATGAAGAAGTGCTTGCGCGCATCAGCAATTATTATAAAGAACACGACATCGTTCCTAAAATAGCAGAAAACTGGAATCCGGACTTTCAATAACAACATTATGAATCAGGAAAAGAAAAAAGCAATACTCGAAAAACTTAATAACTGGACCGGCGAAAACCTTGGCAAAACCCTCGGAATTGTTTTTACCGATGTGGAAGAAGATATGCTTCAGGCCACTATGCCCGTAACTCCGAAAGTGCATCAGCCGTACGGAATTCTTCATGGCGGCGCAAGCTGCGTTCTGGCGGAAACTTTGGGATCATGCCTTTCAGTGATTAATGTGGATATTGAAAAATTTGCGCCTGTCGGAACCAATATCAATTCCAATCATCTACGTTCGAAACGTGAAGGTATTGTGACCGGAACCGCGACTTTTATCCGGAAAGGAAACACCATGCATGTCTCGCAGATTGAAATCCGTGATGAAAAAGGAAACCTCATCAACCATACGACGATGACGAACAATATTATTCCGCACAGCAAGCTGAACTGATGATTGTTTTCAAATTTCCTTTTAATGAAAATATTTTTACGTTAACTGAAGAACATACTGAAGATTCGGTAAAGTTTGTTTCGTTTGACGGAACCGGAAATACCGTATTTAAGGGAAAAATTGAAGAAATCACCGCCGAAAAGCTCTTGCAGAACGAACTGTTTTCGGACAGCTGTAACGGAACTGTAAATGAGTTCAGCGAACAAAATCAAGACGGTTACGAGAAAAAATTAAAAGAGGTCATCGCCTTTATCAAGCGTGAAAACCTCAGAAAACTCGTGATTTCCAGAAGAAAAAAAGTGGATTATAACGAAGGAAAAATTTCCCTTTCGGGAACTTTTCTGAATCTTTGCAACAGCTATCCGAATGCTTTTGTGTACTTTTTTCAGAAAGACAAAACATGGATGGGCGCTTTTTCTGAGCTTTTGGGAAAATTCGACAAAAAAACCGGCGAATTCCAGACGATGAGTCTGGCAGGAACCCTTCCCATTGAAGAAAGATGGACCGAAAAGGAAATTGAAGAACAGAAACCCGTTTCCGACTATATTTCTGCAATCCTGACCAGATATTCCCACGACGTTGAAGTTTCAGAAACTTATGATCATCATTCAGGAAACATCAAGCATCTTCGCAACGATTTCAGGGCCAAAATAAAACCCACACAGCTGGAAGAACTGATTGCGGAACTTCATCCTACTCCCGCCGTCTGCGGAATTCCAAAAGAAAAATGTCGGAATGTCATCCGGGATTTCGAAAATTATGACCGTGAACTTTACGCGGGTTACATCCGTATAGAAACCGGTTCAGAAGTACAGTATTTTGTAAATCTGCGCTGCGCACAGTTCTTCAGAAAATATGCTCTTCTGTATGTTGGCGGAGGAATTACCGCGTTAAGCAGTCCCGAAAAAGAATGGCAGGAAACCGAACTGAAAGCCCAGGCAATCCGGAAAAATATTACAGTTTAGTTTTGTCTGTACGGAGTTTGCTCCACATATTCAGCACGAACACCCCGATAATTCCCAAAACAGCTGCTGCAAACGAAAACAGAAATTTCGAGTTGTCGCTGTGCATAAACCCAAGACTGTAATCAACCGCATAAAGATTGATGCCTGCAAGGATGATGAAAATTACCAGAAAAACGATGTATATTCTTTTCATGTCGATTTTTTAGAAGTGTACGTAGTTTTGAAACAACTGTGCAAAGTTAGCGGTAAATAATTTAATAGAGATTGCCAGAAGTATAATTCCGAAAACTTTTTCAACAACCTTCAGCGTTCCTTCTCCCACAAATTTTTCGATCCAGTTGGCAGATTTCAGTACGATGTATACAAAAACTGTATTCAGAATAATTCCGAGGATGATGTTGATATCATGGTATTCTGCTTTAAGGGAAAGTGTTGTGGTAAGTGTTCCGGCACCTGCGATCAACGGAAATGCTATAGGAACAATGGATGCCGCTTTGGCTTCGGAATGACGCTGAATCTGTATTCCGAGAATCATTTCCAGCGCAATGATAAAAATAACGAAAGCCCCGGCTATAGCGAAAGAATTAACATCTACACCGATGAATTTCAGAATTTTATTCCCGACAAAGAGGAAAACAATCATCAGAAGCCCTGCTACGATGGCTGCTTTTTCAGATTCAATTTTACCGAATTTCTGCTTCAGACTTACAATAATCGGAATAGAACCCACGATATCAATCACGGCAAACAGAACCATAGTACAGGTAAGTACTTCTTTGAAGGAAAAATGTTCAAAAAGCATAGATGAAATTATTAATTTCGCAAAATTATAAATAAAAACTAATTATTTATCAATTTGTGAATATAAATTCACAATTTCATCGTACAGCTCCGCAATATGTTCTTTAAGGTGAACAGGCGAATATTTTTCCATTTCTATGCGCTGCTGCAGATTGCGGTACTTTTCAGAAACTGCGGTGCCTTTTATTTTCTGAAGAGAATCTGCAATACTTTCTTTACGGTCCACAAAAAACCGCTTCTTCATCTCATCGTCCAGTTCGTAGAACGTACTGAAGAACTTTGCATAATCTTCCTGTTCCAGCTGCAGTTTCAGGTAACTGAAATAATCACTGAAGTCTGCCTTGAGACTTTCCTTGATTTCCTTTTCTGTTTCCGCTATTGTACCCAATGGTTTTCCGCTTGAAGAATTATTATTTTTTTTGCTTCTTCTTTGCATTCTGTTAAACAGCAGAATTCCTACTAACAGGACAGACAGCAAACCGGTATTGATGGCCAGCGCATTCCAGTTGATTCGTTTTTTTTCTGTCACTTTGAGATGATCTGTGGTAATCACAGGATTATCAACAGTTTCCAGAACATTGTTGGTATATTCGTTCACACGTTCAAGCGGCGTTCGGCCTGCAAGAACTTCTTCGTGTGTTTTGATGGCTACATTAAGAACTTTGGAACCTAAGTCCACATATTCATTGGTTTCCGGATTGAAATATGAGAATGGCTCAGTTGAGATATCAAGCATTCCGGCCTTTTTAGGAACTACAACATAATGCGCAGTTACCGCACCTTCAATGGATGAATTCCTTGGTGAAGTCCTGTGCGTCACCTTTGGGCGGAAAACACTGTAATCATCGGATTTCTTGATTTTCGGAAATGAAAGGTTTCCAAAATTTCCCGCCCCCGAAAGCTTCACAACCACATTCAGCGGCTTGTTTACTTCCGGAATTTCACCTCCTTTATTGGATATTTCAACATCAAATTTTCCTACCGCATTCTTGAAATCATCCGGGGAATTCTTCGGAAGTTTCTTTACGTTTAGTTTTACTTTGTTGGAGAGAATCCGGTTTTCCTTATTGGAAATATTGGCAGAAACCGGCGACACTTCAACATTTCCCGATTCGTTGGGGAAAATCATAAAAACCGCCAAAACCTGCGAGGCCAGTTCGCCCGAAGGTTCAATTTCAGATTTGATGTAACTGACCGGCTTGATATTGAGATTTTCCTGCTGCGGAAGACGGATATTCTTTACTCTGCGGAGATTGTCGTAATTTTTGGAATACGCTTTCAGAACAGCAACCGTCGGCTGATTGGTGTACACTTCGCGGTTTTCGACTTCCATATTGATATACAGATCATCAATAGCGTCTTCTTTTTTGGCAACACTTTTCTTATCCGCTTCACGAACAAAAATATCGAAAGGTTCGGTTTTATAGATTTTTCCGTTTACGGTAACGGTAGCAGAACCGATTTTTACTCTTCCGCTCTGCTTTGGCGTCAGAACCCACTGGATAATCTGCTGATTGGCAATTCCGCGGTCAAGGATTACGGTATTTTGGTCGGAAGCGTTTCCGATGATTTCGAATTTCGAGAAATCGGGCATTCTGAGCCGGGTTTCCTGAATCATATTTTCACCGGTAATCTCCAGAATATAGGTTACCTTCAGTCTTTTGTTGACCTGAAAATCCTCCCCTTCCGTCATCACATCCAGCCGGACCTGACTGTAACCGATAACAGCTGAAAAAAGAAGCAATATGTTCAGTAGTTTATTCATCACCAGTCCTTCTCATTGCTTTCCGGCATTGAGTAGGAGTTTTTATTGAGTATTCTTTTTGCGGTTTCGCGCTCTTTTTCTGAAGCTCTGTTCAGAATGGCATCCTGCATACCTTTTGGAAGGTTTCCGGTATTGTTCTGTCCGGCCGGATTATCATGATTGCCCTCGCCTTCATTCTGCTGGCTTTGTCCGCCGCCCTGCCCGCTCTGGTTTTTTTCTTTTTCCTGGCCTTCACCCTGGTTCTGATCCTTATTCTGGTCATTACCGCCGCCCTGTCCGCCGTTCTGCTTCTGCTGCTGATTTTCTTTTTCTTTCAGCTTGGCGATTTCATAGTTTTTTCGGGTTTTTTCGCTGTAGGGATCCTGTTTCAGCGACTGTTTGTAGAACTCCGCCGCTTTTTCGGGCTGGTTCATCTGCATGTAAGTATTGCCGAGATTGTGAAGGGCTGCAGCCTTGTCCGGAAGTGTTGTGGCCAGTTGCTGCGCTTTTTCGTATTCTGCCCGAGCTTCTTCGAATTTATTGCTTTTGTAAAGTGCGTTTCCAAGATTGTAATGTGCACCAAAATCTTTCTGGTTCTCCTTGGCTGCTTCTACGTATTTTCCTGCTGCTGCATCGTACTTTTTGTCCTCAAAAAGCTTGTTGCCCTCAAACATATTCAGATTGTACGCGCTCTTCTGTGAAAAAACAGCGGAAAAGCCTGCAAAAAGAAACATGAGAGCGAAAAAAGCAGCATTTTTATTCATCATTGCAAAAATATTTTATTTAATCTTAAAACTCTCCCTTAAAAATGTTAAATTTCGGTTAAAAGCCGCTCCAAAGCACTGATTAATAGAAAGAAAACATCAGATATTAAAATCGCGCTTCGGGTTTAGGAGATAAATCAGGACGAATAAAAACAAAGATACTGCCAAAAAGTACTGGTAATAGTGAACTGCGTTTTGTGATTTCACATATAAAGAAGCAGACGAACCTTTCTTGCTCAGTTCATCAATAATCTGTGATGACGCCTCATCCGGAAGATTACCGTCAACATATTCCCCGCCCGTTGCGGAAGCTAATTTCTTCAATGCTTCAACCTGTCTTCTGGAGACCACGGTCTGCATATTCCGGTCAATTTTATAACCCATCAGCTGACCGAAAACATATTCCGGAACGGGAGCGCCTTCTTCTGTACCGATTCCCGCAGAAACCACCGTAATGCCTTCCCTTCTGGCAAGCTGCGCCGCTTCCTGTTCGTTTCCTTCGTTATCTTCACCATCGCTGATCAGAACTACTTTCCGCGAACCTTTCGGTACATTCTTAAATTTTTTCACGGCTTCCTGCATGGCTTTCAGAAAATCGGTTCCCTGAATCTTCATCATTCCGGTATCAATTCCGCTGATATAGGTATCTGCAGCCGTATAATCGGTAGTAAGAGGCATAATGGAAGTGGCTTCACCTGCAAAAACAATAAGTCCTACGCGGTCGCTTTTCATCTGCGCCATCGTACTGAGAACAAGATTTCTGGCCTGCGTCAAACGGCTCGGCTGAATATCTTCTGCATTCATCGAGTTGGATACATCCAGCACAAAAATCACATTATTGAGTCTTTGGTTGGTTTTCACTTCTTCTTTACCGTTCAGCAGATCGATGATGGAAAGAATCAGAAAAAGTGAAGCCAGTAAATAAAGAAGCGGCAAAAACCGGGAAAACTTACTCTTCTTTTCAAAGAGCTCTTCCTGGAACCGGTCTTCGGCAAAGATATTCTTACGTGAGTTTTTCCATTTAACATAACGGATCAGTATCACTGCCAAAACAGGGACAATCAGGAGCAGCAACAGCAGCCAGTAATTATCAATATACCAATCCATCAGCTTAAAAATTTAAATAAAACCCAACGGAGCAAAGCATCGAGAATGAGTACACCAAGGGCAAACCACAGAAAATATCTGAAGTATTCCTGATAATTGTACAGCTTGGCCGATTTCACGTCGGATTTTTCTAAAGTGTTAATTTCGTTATAAACATCTTCCAGACTTTGGTTGGAAGTCGCTCTGAAGTACCTTCCACCCGTTGTCACCGCAATTTCTCTGAGTAAAGACTCATCAATGCTTACTTCTGTTTCCGTAAACACAAGATCACCGAAAATATCAGTCTGTGTCGGCATCAGTGCGTAACCGTTCGTTCCGATTCCGATGGTATACACCTTTATGCTGAAATCGCGTGCCAACTGAGCGGCCAGAATAGGATCCATTGCATTCTGTATCGTATTCTTGCCGTCCGTCATCAGAATGATAATTTTGCTTTTTGCTTTAGTGTCTTTAAGGTGGTTGACCGCTACAGAAAGTCCTTCACCAATCGCAGTTCCGGGCTGAAGTTCCAAAGGGTTGAGCATCGCCAGTTCTTCCTGAATGACCTGATGATCCGAGGTTACCGGAACTTTAGTAAATGCTTCGCCGGAATAGGTTACGAGTCCGATCCTGTCGTTCGGTCTTTTATCCACGAAACTTTTGGACATATTCTGCAGAACCGTAATCCGGTCCGGATCAAGGTCTTTTGCGAGCATACTGAGTGAAACATCAACAGACAGCATGATATCAACTCCTTTGGTTTCGTCCCGGTCTTCAGAAATGGAAAAGGTTCTGGGCCTCGCCATCGCAATAATAAGACCGGCCAGTATGAAATATTTGGAAACTTTCAGCAGAAACATCACAAAAAGAATGCTTCTGCTTTCCTTCATGTTCTTTATCGTGGGAACTTTAATTCCGGGTTTTCGCTTCTTGGTGACATCCAGTATAATCAGCGGAATAAACAGCAGAAAAAGCAGTAAAAACCACGGACTGTAAAATTCAAAATTCATCAAATCAAACATCATTTACACTCCGGTTCTTAATTGTTCGGCTTCCAGATCTTTGGTAGAACGTTTTACAAAAGCTCTCATATCACTGAAATCTTTTTCCATTATAGCCTGATCGGGAAAGGTTTTTGCAAACTTCACCAAATCACCGCGGAGGAAAATATCTTCCACTGTTTTTTCATTTTCCGGCGAAATGCTGTTGGATTTCTTCATTACCTCAATCAGGTCATCGGTAAGAAGCACGTCTGCAGGAATATGATACTGTTTTGTGATAAAATTCCGTGAAATATCAATCAGTTCAACATAAAAAGACCGGTAGTCGCCGTTTTCTATATATTTCTTTTTTCTGAGTGCATCCAGTTCTTTCAGCGTCTGGTTCGTCATCACAACCGGCGAACTCTGCCTTCTTCTCCAGTATTTTCGGAAGACGACGATCATGAAAATTATTGCCAGCAGCAGAAGCGCCGCAAGAATGTACCACTTATAAAGATCCCAGTAATCCGTAATCTGAAGTTTCACATCCTTGTTGTTCATAATATCGTTGATCTGATCGCCTTTGTTGGCGGTATTCACAACATCTATCTGATACGGAACCGTATGGTAAACTTCGCCGCCGATTTTAACTTCAAGCGCCGGAATAGTAAACTGTCCTTCTTCAAAAACCGCAAATTCAATCACCCGGGTATACTGATCCTGAACAATACTTATACTGTCTTTGATTTCTTCGAAATGAAAAGGCAGAAGCTCATTTTTAGGCGCAATCTGAACATCTTTGGCTCCCAAACCGGCAATATCGATCTGAAAAGTTCCGACTTCACCCAACGCCAGTGTTTTCTTGTCCAGTCGTGAATTCAGACTCTGCGTAAATGCAAAAAATCCTGAAAGGAAAAATAATATGAAATAAATTTTCTTCAAAATGTACAGTCGTTTATCGTTTCTGAAAATACTGATACAGCAACCTTGAATAATCGTCGCCGGTATTGATATTCAGAAAATTAGCGGAGGAATTCTCAAAGTCCTCTTCTATTTTTTTAACTTTTTGTCTCTGTGCTTCTGCATATTCGTAGCGCCAGCGCTTGTTGGAAGTATTGGCCCAAATCTGTCTTCCGGTTTCTGCATCGCGGAAAAGCGAATAGCCAACGTCCGGAATTTCCTTATCCTTTTCATCAAAAATCCGCAGACCCAAAAGCTGATGTTTTTTTGAGGCCACGCGAAGAATCTTTGTTTCCATTTCATCATCAAAATCAGAAAAGAGAAAAACCAGCGATTTCTTCTTGAAGATTCCCATCATATACTCCAGCGCTGAACTGATTTTTGATTCGGCCGGAACATAATCAGCGGTCAGAATATTACTGATAATGGCCAGAATATGCTTCCGTCCTTTGGCGGGAGGAATTACTTTGTACACTTTATCCGCAAACAGAATCAAACCTACTTTATCATTGTTTCCGGCTGCCGAAAAGCCTAAGCTGGCTGCAATTTCTGCCACAAACTCACGCTTGAGCTGCGTTTTGGTTCCGTAATCCATTGATGCCGAAATATCCACGAGAAGCATCATCGTCAGCTCGCGTTCTTCTTCCATTACTTTTACAAAAGGCTCACGGAAGCGCGCAGTTTTATTCCAGTCGATTCTGCGGATTTCATCGCCAAACTGGTAGGGGCGGACTTCAGAAAACGTCATTCCCTGCCCTTTGAAAGCACTGTGATACTGGCCCATTAAAGTCTGTTCCGACTTTTTCCGGGTACGGATCTCAATCTGCTTTACTTTTTTGACAATATCTTTAATCTGCATGGAATAGTACTACAAAATTTCACTAAGGAATTTTCAGCTTTCAGTTCTCAATTTTTAAGGTGCCTGGATTTTTGCCAGAATACGGTTAACGATTTCCTCGGAAGTAATTTCTTCGGCTTCGGCTTCAAAACTTAAACCTATTCTGTGGCGAAGTACATCTTTGGCAATTTCTTTTACGTCTTCAGGAATAACAAATGCCCTGTTTTTCAGGAAAGCCATCGCTCTGGAAGCAATAGCAAGGTTAATCGAAGCTCTTGGGGAAGCGCCGAAACTGATGTAATTCTTGAGTTCTGCCATTCCGTATTTTTCCGGGAAACGCGTGGCAAAAACCATATCCAGAATGTATTTTTCAATTTTTTCGTCCAGATAGATCTGGTTGATCAGGTTTTTGGCTTCCGTAACGTTCTGAAGAGTAATTACAGGTCTGATTTCCGGCTGAACTGAGGTTGAAACCATCTTCATTACTTTTCTTTCGTCTTCAAACTCGGGATATTCAATACGGCATTTCAGCATAAAACGGTCGCTCTGCGCTTCGGGCAGAAGGTAAGTTCCTTCCTGATCAATCGGGTTCTGTGTTGCAAGAACCAGAAACGGTTTCGGGAGCGCCATGGTTTCATCGCCAATGGTTACCTGTTTTTCCTGCATGGCTTCCAGCAGTGCCGACTGTACTTTTGACGGCGCCCTGTTGATCTCATCAGCAAGAACAAAATTGGCAAAAATAGGTCCGCGTTTTATTGAAAAATCGTTTTCCTTAATATTATAAATCTGAGTCCCGATAACATCTGCCGGAAGCAGGTCGGGTGTAAACTGAATTCTGGAAAACTCACCGTGAACCGCTTCAGCCAGGGATTTTATCGCAAGTGTTTTTGCAAGTCCCGGAACGCCTTCGAGTAAAACGTGTCCGTTTCCAAGAAGCCCAACCAACAGACGGTCTACCATATATTCCTGGCCAATAATGGCTTTATTGATTTCCTGCTTTAAAAGCGAAAAAAAGTAATTCTGTTCCCTTACTTTTTCTGTTAACTGTCTGATATCTTCGGCCTGATGTAGTTCTGACATAGTCTTAATTCTCTTGTTTTGATCGGTAAAATTGCGATAAATACTTGCAATTATCAACACAATTAGTGCCAAGTTTGAGTTAAAGTTTGTTAAAAGCTCTGTATTGATAAGACAATGCGGCCTGCTTCTGGATTCCGTATTGCGGGAAATTCTTTGGCAGACAACCGCTTTCTCGCCCACTGATCTTTCAGTTACTCAAGCGCCGGGGAACACGCATCTTTGCCTTTTTCAGTTATTTAACCTATTTTTGAAGCTTTAAAAACCCGTAAAATGAATTATCATTTTCAGGCTCACCGTCAGGTTCGCAAAAACCTGCTCGAAATGCTTCAGAATACGTCGGAAGAAGACCTGGTTTTCATTCCGGACGGCTTCAACAACAATATCTACTGGAATATAGCACACGCCGTTGCAACGCAGCAGCTGCTGCATTATTATCTTAGCGGAAATCCGTTCAGAATCGATAAATACTGGATTGATACTTATAAAAAAGGAACATTACCCAACCTTAATGTTCAGCAGAGTGAAATCGAGGATTTAGGTTTTTTGCTTACAGAAACCTCCAAAATTCTGATGAAGGATTACGATGCTGATTTCTTTTCGGATTATACGCCTTACACAACGAGTTTCGGACTCGATTTGAAGAATATTCAGGATGCCATTATTTTCAACAATATGCATGAAAGTATTCACTTCGGATATGCGATGGCACTGAAAAGAGCGATTTTAGGTGAAAAGTTTTAGACTGAAAACTTTCATACAGAGAAAATATTCAAATAACTAAATAAAGTTCCCAAGGGAACGTTTCTATAATGAATCAGGAAAAAAAAGGCGATTTTATATTTGGTTTGAGGCCTGTGATGGAAGCCATTGAAGCCGATAAAACCATTGACAAGATATTTTTACAGAATGGTCTGCAGGGACCGAATGTTGCTGAGCTTAAAAAGCTTCTGGCCAGGCACGGAATCCGCGCCAATTATGTTCCTGTTGAAAAACTGAACCGCTTCACAAGGAAAAACCATCAGGGTGTTGTTGCATTTATTTCGGATGTGCCATTTCATAAAATTGAGGATATTCTGCCGCAGATATTCGAAGAGGGAAAAACTCCTTTTCTGCTGATTCTGGACCGTCTGACGGATGTAAGAAATTTCGGCGCGATTTGCAGAACCGCCGAATGTGTGGGCGTTGACGCAGTAATTATACCGGAAAAAGGAGCTTCACCAATTAATTCTGATGCCATCAAAACGTCAGCGGGAGCAATTTACAACATCAAAATCTGCAAAGAAAAAAACCTGGCACACGTTGTTGATTTTCTTCAGCAAAGCGGCGTTTCTGTTTTTGCAGCCACCGAGAAGGCGAAGAAATTGCTGTACGAGGTCGATTTTAAGGAACCCTGTGCCATCGTAATGGGCAATGAAGAAACCGGAATTTCAAAAGAAGTTCTGCATCATGCCGATGAAAAAATAAAACTGCCAATCGAAGGTAAAACACAGAGTCTGAATGTTTCCGTTGCCTGCGGAGCCATCCTGTACGAAGCGGTGAGACAGAAAATTTCAGCGACATAAGTGTATTTTCAAAAAAAGTATAAAAACAATCCTATCAAAGTAAAATTTAAAAAATAAATGAAACAAATTATTGCCGTTGGGCTTTTATCCATAACGCTTATAGCCTGTAAAAAGGAAACAAAAACCATTACGAAGATTGATCCTACTACCGGAGATACCATTAAAATGGAAGTTGCAGTAGAAGATTCCGCCAAAATTGCCAAAGAAATGGCAGCCAAAGCCGCAATTAAGGATTCTGCCGGCGTTTACAGACAAAGCTTTAAGCTTGAAAAAGGAAAAACATATCCGTTCACAACCTATCAGAAAAACACAATAACTGTTTCTGCTCCGGATGGAAGCAAGCAGACGATGAGCACGGAAAATACCGATGAAGTTACCTTCACTGTAAATGATGTTGTAAACGGCGTTTATGATATGTCTGTAAATTTCGTTTCGAAGAAATCTTCTCAAACGGCAGACGGGAAAACCATCGCAGTTGATACCAAAGCGGCCGCACCAGCAGACGAACAGCTCAAAAACAAATGGACACTGGACAAGGCGCTCACAGGAAACACACTCAAAATGAAAATGGACGAATCCGGAAAAATCCTTTCCATCACCGGTTTCGACGGCATCTACAAAAAAATGGAAACGACGATTGCAGGCCTTACAAAGGATGCAGATATCCGAAAAATGCTTTCCCAACAGGCAAAAGCAGGATTCAACCAGGAAATGCTTAAAGACCAGTTCGAGAAAAACATCGTTATTTTTCCTAAAAAAGGGATCAAAGTTGGTGAAAAATGGACCGTTTCTGAAAATGCTTCTCAGGACGGAAAAGTAAAAATCGTTACCAATTACACCCTGAACAGTGTAAAAGACGGTGTTGCGGAAATCGGTGTAACCGGCGGAATTCCTAAACAGTCGGACAAAGCAACAAACGAAGGCATTACAAGAAGCATGACTTCTGAACTTACCCAGAATGGAAGTCTGAAATTCGATATTAATTCAGGCTGGATTCTGAACCAGAATTTAAGTGTTAAAACAACGCAGAAAGAAACGCTGAGCGACGGTAAACAGAGCCAGAGTATGACCAATGTTACCAACTCCAGTGTTATCGTAAACCCTGCAAAAGCAGTTGCTGCAAAAAAATAAGATCTGATGAAATTTATTCTTCTGACTATTCTGTCAACCATTATCGTATTTTTCGTGTGGAATATTCTAAAGCGAATTTTCTTCACGAATTTTTATGGCAATCGTACTGCTGAACATCAGAAAAGAACAGATCACAGATCCTCCCGAAGCAAAATTAACCAGAAGTTAAACTGGGATGCCGAAACTGTAGATTACGAAGAAGTAAAAGAGGAAAAGAATGACAAAAAATAAAAACATCATTTATATTGCGGCATGTCTCGTGCTGTTTATCATCATTGGATTTCTTTATGCAAACCCTGTGATCAACGGTAAAGAGCTTTTTCAGCATGACATCGTACAGTATAAAGGCGGTGCGAAAGAACTTTTGGATTACCGCGCAGAAAACGGCAAAGAAACCTACTGGAGCGACAGTATGTTCGGAGGAATGCCCACGTACCAGATGGGATCGCAGTTCCGCGGCGACATTATCAAACAGATCGACAATCTGCTGATGTTTCTTCCCAAACCTGTCAATTATTTTTTCCTTCTTTTTGCCGGTTTTTTCCTTCTTGGAATGGTTGCCGTAAGAAACTGGAAATATGCACTCTTGGGAGCGCTGTTCTTTGGTCTTTCCACCTATTTTTATATTATCATTGCCGCCGGACATAACGGCAAAGTACATACAATCGCATATTTTGCTCCGCTGCTGGCGGGAATTTTACTGGTTTATATCCGGAAGAAATATGTTTGGGGATTTATCGTCACTACCCTTTTTATGGGACTTCAGATTGCCGCGAATCACCCGCAAATGACCTATTATCTTTTCATTGCTCTCGGATTCCTCTTCCTTTCGGAACTTATCAGAGCAATACAGAAGAAAACCCCGATGAAACATTTCCTGATTTCCTCTGGAATTGTGGCACTTGCCTGTATTTTGGGGGTCGGCATGAATTCGCAACGAATCATGGCCAATTCCGAGTATGTTTCTGAAACCGTGCGCGGAAAACAGATTCTTACCAATGAAACGCATTCAGCAGAAAAATCGGGAATGGACAAAGAAAGCATGCTGATGTGGAGTTACGGAAAACTGGAAACCCTGAATCTTTTTATTCCAAGACTGATGGGAGGAGGAAGCAATGAGCCCGAAGGCGCGGAAATGATGGAAGACATCCAGACCATGGTACAGGAAAATGTTTCTTCTCAGGAAGAAATGGACCGGATTTCAAGAGGATTCGGAAACCTTACGTATTGGGGAGACCAACCCGGAACTTCCGGTCCGGCGTATCAGGGTGCAGTTGTAATTTTCCTTGCCGTGCTGGGCTTTTTCTTTGGATGGAAGAAATACCGCTACTGGATTTTAGGAGCTTCAGTTCTTACTGTTATGCTCGCGTGGGGCAGCAATTTCATGCCGCTGTCCGATCTGTTTATCGATTTTGTGCCGTTTTATAACAAATTCAGGGCACCGAGTTCTATATTGGTAGTTGTGGAACTGCTTTTTCCGCTCATAGCTATTGTCGGCCTTTACCGTTTCTATACCGATGAAAAACTTACAGAAGATTACAAAAAGAAAATCCTGATCTACGTAACAGGAGCTTTCGCCGGGCTTTTGCTGATTCTATTGGTTTTCGGAAAATCGCTTCTTGGCTTCAGTACTTATAACGAGAAAACCTATCTTCCGCCATATCTTCTGGATTATCTTGTTGATAAGAGATTCGCTATGTTCCGTGCAGACGCACTAAAGGCACTTCTTTATATTCTGATAACCGCAGCTGTGCTTTTCCTGAGCTTCAGGAAAAAACTGAGTCAGAATGTTGCGCTGATTATTATCGGAGCTGTAAGTCTTTTTGACCTGTGGAGTGTCAACAGAAGGTATCTGAATGACCAGAATTTTGTGGATTCGGCATTCGCACAGAACCCTTTTCAAACAGAAGTGTCGGATCTTATGATTGATAAGGTGGGTGACAACCGCGAGCTGCAGTCGCTCATGATGAATGCGCAGGTAAATCAGGTTTTGGAAACCATTGCTGAAAAGGACAAAGGACATTACCGTATTTACAATCAGGCAATCAGTCCGTTCAGCGAAACCAATACTTCATATTTCAAATCTTCCGTGGGCGGTTATCATGCCGTTAAACTGAGACGTTACGACGATCTCATCAACCACTATTTCAGCAGAATGGATACTGTGAAAGTGCCGAGAATTCTGAATATGCTCAACACGAAATACATGATTTTCGGAGACCAGCAGAATCCGCAGCCAACGCCAAATCCGAACGCCAACGGTAACGCATGGTTTGTTTCGGATGTTAAATTTGTAAACAGTCCGAACGAGGAAATCGCCGCTATCGGAGAAATTGACACCAAAAATACCGCTGTGGTAGCCGCTTCCGATAAATCTTATTTCAACGGAAAACAGCTTGTTTCAGACAGTACCGCCTATCTGAAACTTACGAAATATAAGGCAGACGAACTGGAGTTTGAAGCACATACAAAAACTCCTCAGCTGGCGGTTTTTTCAGAAATTTACTATCCTAAAGGCTGGAAAGTATTGGTGAACGAAAAAGAAGTGCCGTATATCAAGGCAGATTATCTTTTACGGGCCGTTCATATTCCCGCGGGAAATCACCGTGTAAGAATGGTTTTTGAGCCGGCCGTAATTCAGAAAGGAAAAACAGTTTCCATGATTGCTTTCGGACTGTTCCTGTTGCTTTCCGGAATCGGCATCTGGCTGCTTGTACGCAGAAAGAACGAAAATACAGTTTCTGATCCTGTCTGAATGCAGAAAAAATAAAACTTGGAACCTGAAGCAAAAAAAATTCTGATCATTACCTACTACTGGCCTCCAGCGGGCGGCCCGGGCGTTCAGCGATGGTTAAAATTTGCAAAATATCTGCCTGAATTCGGATGGAAACCTGTGATTTACACGCCGGAAAACCCGAGTTATCCTTTGGTGGATGAAACATTGCTGAAAGAAATTCCTGAAGGCATTGAAACGGTAAGAACAAAAATCTGGGAACCCTACCAGATTGCCGAAAAACTCAGCAAAAGCAACAGAAAGTTTAAGGGCGGACAGTTTGATGTCGGTAAAAATCAAAGCTGGAAAGCGAAACTCTCGATTTGGGTACGCGGAAATTTTTTCATTCCCGATGCAAGGGTTTTCTGGGTGAAACCTTCTGTTCAGTTTCTGAGAAAATATCTGGAGGAACAGCGTTTTGATGCTTTGGTCACCACTGGGCCGCCGCATTCAATGCATCTGATTGGACTTGAACTGAAGAAATACTTTCCCACTCTGAAGTGGATTGCTGATTTCCGCGATCCCTGGACAGAAATTTCATACTATAAACACCTGAAGCTTACAGAAAAATCAGACCGAAAACATCGGGAACTGGAGGCAAAAGTATTCAGAACAGCTGATATCACTTTGGCAACAAGTTATACTGATGCTGAAAATTTTGCCAAAAAAGGTGCTAACGCGGTCTGCATTACCAATGGTTTTGATGTTGATAAGGAACATTTCAGCCACACGGTTGATAAACAAAGCAAAGCAGAAGAAAAATTTACTTTAAGCTACATTGGTGTTCTTGAACAGCTCAGAAACCCTGAAATCCTGTGGAACGTTCTTAATGAAATCATTCTGCAGCACGAAGATTTTGCCCAAAATTTCAGGCTTAAGTTTGCCGGCAGAATTGATGACAGAATCCTCAATCAGATTAAGGAAATGGAACTCCGCAAATCGGTAAAAAACCTCGGTTATGTAAGTCACGACCGCGCAGTTCAGGAAATGAACCGTTCTCATCTTCTTCTGATTACCAATTTCCCGGAAGAAAGTTCAAAAGGAATTATTCCCGGAAAAATTTTCGAATACTTGGCCACCGGAAATCAAATACTTTCTTTCGGACCCAAAAATGCGGATGTGGCGACTATCCTCAACAAAACCGGTGCAGGACGGCATTTCGGGTATAACGACCGTGAAAAGCTTTCTCAATTCATGATGGAAAAATATGCGATGTGGAAGAACGGAAAACTGGAGCAAAACAGTTCTGACATTCAGGAATTTTCCAGAAAAAACCTTACGGGTCAGCTCGCTGAAATTATCGGATAACTGATAAATATCATTATTCAATTGCGCTGGAGATCACAGTATTCCAGATTTTTCCTTCCTAACTTTGAATAGAAAAAATCATCTAAGATGAAAATTTTATTCAAAACAGTACTGCTGTCAGCATTTGCTGTAATTACCGTGTTATTAAGCAGTTACAGAGTTCAGAAAAACGGAATCAGTTTAAGCGAGAAAGAAAAGAATTCCCTTCTTTTTATGCTTGAGGAGGAAAAGCTGGCCTTTGATGTGTACAGCAGAATGGACGAAAAATGGGGAACGATGCAGTTCGGCCACATTAAACAGAGCGAAATAATGCATATGGATGCCGTTAAAGCGGTTCTGGACGCTAATAAAGTGAAATATTCACTACTTGAAGCCGGAAAATTTAGAGACAAAAATCTTCAGAAACTTTACAACAGCCTAATTGTGCAGGGAAACCGTTCCGAAGTTGAAGCACTGAAAGCGGGCGCAAAAATTGAAGATGTTGACCTTTACGATCTTATCAGACTGAAAAAAGAAACCGACAATTCTGAAATTATCCGTACTTATAATTTTCTGGAATGTGGTTCACGAAATCACCTTCGGGCTTTCACCCGTGGTTTAAGTCGGAACAACGCAACCTACAGTCCGGAGTTTATTTCGCAGGCGGACTATGAAACCATTCTCAACAATGATCAGGAAAGATGCGGACAGCAGTTTGGCAACAGACAGAATGCCGGCAAAGGCGGTGGAAACGGACAGGGCAAAATGCACCACAAGAGTTGCGGAATGAATCAGCAGGGCAATTACGGCCAGATGGCGGAAACCGGTGAAAGTTTCTGTTACGGAAAATGTGAATAAGTTACTGATTGCTTCCAGCCAGATCAGACGGTCCATTCATCATTCACAATGGCTACAAGATAAAATTTGCCTTCAAATTCTTCAAAAACAAACCGGAGAGAATGCCAGTCCATTCCGGAGAATTCTTCAGAACCTGCGATATAATTCTCTGTAAAAACGGTATGAGGATAAACGGTTTCCAGGTTATTAAGAGAATTACCGCTTCCCAGAAAACGGTTGATTGAAAACGCTGCTTTTGAGAAATCACGTTTAAAAACCCACTGTGAAAAATAATCTCTCAGTGAAAGAACCAGTGGTTCACCGCTTCCATCCCGTTCACCCCAAGTAAATTTTACAGAACTATCATGGTACGCAATATAATCTGAGCGCGTGAATTTTTTGTCGGTTTCGGGTTTAACATAAGCATACATCGAAAACCTCACGCCTTTTTCAGGATGAATGTATTCTGTGAGTTTAGCGTAATTTCCGGTTTGAAACAATTTTAACAAATCTTCATTCAGCTGTCTGATTTTTACAGAATCACTGACTGTTTCATCTGCGGCGCCAGCGTTGGATTGCGAAACATTTTCCGGTTCCTTCTTTTGATTTACTGAAGAAACATCAGTTTTCTCTTTGGTACAGGAAAGCAGGAAGAGAAACATGAAAATATATAATGGTTTCATTATATAAAACTAATTTTTTTTAATGAAGCTAACAAACATTAGTAAATTATGAATAAATTTAAAGATATTTTAAGAATTCTGTAATACCAATGTCATATATTCAGACTAATTTAGCATCAAAGTTATTTAAAGATGAAAGCATTGCTAACAAATCTAAAGATAAGATACAGCCGTTTTCTTCAGAAAGTAAAAAAAAGCATTTTTGCTGAAGACATAATCTGAAAGAATCAGAATACGAAGCTCGCACCGAATGCAAAGTTACGCTCTGCTGAAGGATTGTAGTACCTTCCTCCGAAAGCATTGATATCATAACCCAACACCAAGTCATCATTATATATATTCTGAATCTGAGCGTAAAAGTTCAGATTCTTTTTTTGTACCGGAACCGAAAATCTCGCCGTCAGATTTCCTACAATCATCTCCTCCGCATGTACCGCATTGGTATCATTCAAAGGAAAAGCAGACGTAAAGTAATTTCCGTATTCAATATTCATAAAGTTAAATAACTGAATATTCATCAAACTCTGAAGGGATTTTGCCGGAACGCCGGTCATCTTATTTCCGGAATAGTCATTTCCGTCATGCAAATAATCCTGAAAGGTAAAATCATACAGGCTTCCCGAAAAATAAAGCTTCACACTATTCAGGATATTAGAATTGATGGTGAATTTCTTAGTTTCGAGTATAAACTCCAGCCCTTTCTGAACAGTTCCTCCGGCATTGGTGAAGTATTCATCTCCGTTTTCGTTCTGTTTGCGCACTATTGCATTTTTCAGCCGGAAATCAAAGGCGCTGACTTCAGCAAAAAGAACATTTCCAAACTGCTTGCGGATTCCGACTTCTTTATTCCACCCCAGTTCCGATTTCAAATCGGGATTAATCACCTGATCCGAAGCCCGGAATTCCTCAAGTGTAGGATAAGAGTTTCCTTTCCCCAACTTGCCGCGCAAGTAAAAATCCGGTGTAATCATCCACAAGGCGCCGATATCAGGAAGAATCTGCGTTTCAAAAGTGGCGCTTCCGGAACCTGCAGCGGGAAAAATATTTTTCCAGTCATATTTCATATAGTTGGCACTCACCGCCGCATCTATGAAAAAACGGTCTTTAAATACTGCTTTTTGTGAAAGAAAAACAAAGCCGCTGCTGCTGCTGACCTCAGTGAAGTTCATCGCGTTTCCGCGGGTTCCCGAGTTATTGGTAAAATTCCTCAGTAAGGTTGAATTGTAACCGCCTTCAATGCCCGTTCTTGTCTGCAGAAACCAGTTTTCGGACTGCTTTTCGAAATTAAAATGCGTTCTTCCCGAAAAATTATTCTCATGTTTTTTCTCGTAATTGGTGATAAAAGAATTATTGATTCCGGAAAAGCCAGACTGCACCACAATAAAGTGTGAAAACGAGGGTGAAAAAGAATACTTATGCGAAATACCGGCAAGCAGATACTGGTTGTCGATTCCGGAGTTCTGCTGAACGACTCCGGGTTGTGCATTGTTTCCCGGCCTTGCCTGACGACGGTTTTCCTGCATCTGTGCCAGCGTAAGTCCGCCGGGAGTTTCATATTTCAGATCAGAATAGAACAGCAGGAAGTTCAAGTCGCCTTTCTCACTGTATTTCCAGCGGTCCTGAAGAAAGAAATTGGCTCTTTTCATAGCGGATTGCTCTCTGTATGAATCTGAAACTGCAAAGCTTTGAAAAATCTGCAAAGAATGGTCGCCGAGCGTTTCAGAAACATTGATATTTTCCTTAAAAAGTCCGTAACTACCCGCATGAAGAGCAACTTCCACAACATCATTCCGCTGCGTTTTCAGAAGTACGGTTCCGCCAGTAACTGCGCCGAATTCACCGCCCTGCGGACCTTTCAGAACTTCTGCTTTTGAAATAAGTGCAGGATCCAGCCGGTTCAGATAAGTCGTTCCTGAAACATCGGTAAGCAGGAAATCATCAAGATACATTTTCACGTTCCGTATTCCAAACGGCGACCGCAAAGTGCTTCCCCGAACCGAAAACCTGTAACTTCCGGGTGAGCGTTCCTCCATTTTTGCTCCGGGAAGCAGATTGAAACTCTCCAGCATTCTGTTGGGCGAACTCTGGCTGATGATTAACGGTGAAGTTACGGCTGCGGATTGTGTTGTGTTGAGGAGTTTCTGCGGCTTACGGTAACCGTCAATCACAACTTCAGAAATTAAAGCCGTACTGTCCGTCTTCTGAGCAAAAATAATGAATGGAATGAAGAAAAGAAATGCTGGTAATACTCTCACAATTTTAGTTTGGCAAAAAATAAAAAAAACCGCAGAGAAAAAAAGTTATCTGCGGTTCTAAATTTTATATAATTTCCATTATTCAGGCTTGTATGAATCTTTGAGCGTTACAGTGCGGTTGAACACCAGTTTTTCATCCGTTGAATCCTGATCTTTTGTGAAATAGCCGATTCTCTGGAACTGCAGCGGTTCGCCCACTTCAGCCTCTTTGAGTGCGGGCTCAGCAAATCCCTGGATAGTTTTAAGTGAATCCGGATTAATGAAATCAAGAAAATCTGTTTCTTTCTCCGCATCCGGCTGCTCTACAGTGAACAGACGGTCATAAATCCTTACATCCACAGACAGTGCATGTTTTGCAGAAACCCAGTGCAGTGTTCCTTTCACTTTTCTTAAACTGGCTTCTGTACCGCTTCCCGACTTGCTTTCAGGATCATAAGTTGCATAGATGGTACTAATTTCTCCGTTTTCATCTTTATCAACACGTGTTGCCTTGATGATATAAGCCGATTTCAGACGAACTTCTCCACCCAGTTTCAGACGGAAAAATTTATTGTTTGCTTCTTCCCTGAAATCTTCTCTTTCAATATAAATCTCTTTGGAGAAAGGTATTTTTCTTGTTCCTGCATTTTCATCTTCCGGATTGTTGTCGGTATCAAACCATTCTTCCTGATTTTCCGGATAGTTTTCGATGATGAGTTTCACAGGATCCACAACTACCATCATCCGCTTGGCAATCTTATTCAGATCTTCACGTACGAAAAACTCCAGCAGCTGAATATCAATAAGATTTTCGCGTTTGGCCACTCCAACTCTATCGATAAAATTACGGATTGACGCCGGTGTAAATCCTCTTCTTCGCATACCGGAAATTGTCGGCATTCTCGGATCGTCCCAACCGGTTACAATTCCTTCATTTACGAGGCGAAGCAGTTTTCTTTTGGAAGTAATCATATAAGAAACGTTCATTCTTGCGAATTCGCGCTGCTTGTTTCTTATATTTTCCGATTCGTAAACCTGATCCAGGTACCAGTCGTACAGCGGACGGTGATTTTCGAACTCCAGTGAACAGAGTGAATGTGAAATCTGCTCAAGATAATCGCTTTCCCCGTGTGCCCAGTCGTACATAGGATAAATTTTCCAGGCATCGCCGGTTCTGTGATGCGGTCTTTTCAGAATCCGGTACATTACAGGATCTCGCATGTTCATATTCGGTGAAGTCATGTCAATTTTGGCACGCAGAGACATTGTACCTTCTTCAAACTCACCGTTTTTCATTTTTTCAAAAAGCGCAAGCGATTCCTCTACGGGGCGGTTTCTGTACGGAGATTCCACACCGTCTTCGGCCGGGTTTTTACGCTGCTCAGTAATCACTTCAGACGGCTGCTCGTCTACATACGCCTTACCGTCCTTGATCATCTGAACTGCCCAGTCGTATAGCTGCTGAAAATAATCGGATGCATAAAGCTCTTTATCCCATTTGA
Source organism: Bacteroidota bacterium (assembly GCA_023457935.1). Classification (GTDB taxonomy): domain Bacteria; phylum Bacteroidota; class Bacteroidia; order Flavobacteriales; family Weeksellaceae; genus JAEXBA01. The sequence goes on from JAEXBA010000063.1 coordinate 25,356, forward strand.
AACCCAGCCATTCCACATCTTTCTTGATGGAGTCCACATATTCCTGCTCTTCTTTTTCCGGGTTGGTATCATCAAAACGAAGGTTGACAGGCGCTCCGTACTTTTCTCCCAATCCGAAATTGATGCAGATTGCTTTGGTATGGCCAACATGAAGATAACCGTTGGGTTCCGGCGGGAAACGGAAACGCAGTTTTTCTTTCGGAAGTCCGTTTTTAAGATCTTCTTCTATAATTTGCTCAATAAAATTGAGGGATTTTTTTTCTTCTTCCATTATTGAAAATTGTGAAACGCAAATTTAAGGAAAACTGCGCGATTTCAAAGGCTAAAGTAAACCCGTTGAGCTTCAGCGGAAGAAATATTATTCTAAACCTTGCAATCTTTTTTTAAAACAGAGCTGCTGGCTTCCTTTTTGTAATGCAGCAGCAAACCGTAGAAACATGCAGAAACTTTATAGTGTTTTCAGACAGAAATACGCCTCACTGATTCAGAAAATGAAAGAAAAAATTTTCATCCGGAATGTAATTTAGAGGATAAAAAGACGTTATTTTTCACAGTTCTGCAGTTTTTTTTCTGCAGAATTTTTGTTTTTCGCTGTAAATATTTACTTTTAAGACACCAAAAACAACTAATAACTTGCCTGTGAAAACAAACGCTGTTTTGCTGTTTGTACTGGTTGCATTCCTGAATTACTTCCCCGCACAGGTAAAGTACACGAAAATTGCGGCTTACAATGCCGAAAACGGATTATCGAGCGATCACGCTTACGACACCGCACAGGATTCCAAAGGTTTTATATGGACGGCGACCAACAATGGCGTCAACAGATTTGATGGTCACGGTTTTCAGCGCTTTACCATTGAAAACGGACTGCCTTCCAACGAAGTTCTTCAGGTTTTTACAGACAGAACCGGCAGGCTTTGGGTGAACTGTTATATGAAACCGCTCGCCTACTTTGACGAGAAACTAAACCGGTTTGTTGTTTACCAAAAAGATCAACTGTTCAGCAATAACCTCTGGACGTACAAACTGAATTACCGCAATAATTATCAGGCGATTTACAAAGGAAACCTTATTGAAATTGACAGTATTCCGCGAATCCGTAAGAACATTTCCGGGTTTCCGCTGATGCAGAAGAATGCTTATATTAAGTCCAGCAAGTTCCAGGACGACAGGATCAATATCGATATTCTGCAGAACTCCAAAATCATCACAAAAAGCGCTCCGGCAAAATTTGCACTGTCTTATTCCTTCCCATACCTTCAGAGTATTTTTGCGCTTTCCACCGATAATGAAATAAGAAAATACAGCTTAATCGGCGACAGTTTTGAACTAAAAGAGGAAATCATTCCGCTGAAAAAGAAAATTCAGCATTTCTCGTTCTCGGGCCCGATAATTAATGTAATTTTTCAGGACGGCAGCGTGAGTATGATTGACGGTGATTCATTCAGAATCGTAAATACTATAAAATCTGAGGCAAATCCCAATAACGCATTCATTGACAGAAACGGCAACATCTGGCTTTCCACCGTTGATGAAGGCGTTCAGCTGTTCCGGAATGTTCCGCTTCGTACTTTTAATTTCGGCAGTTCAAAAGCTACCAAAGTGCAGAGTATAAAAGTGCACAACGATAAAATTTATTCAGCAAGTTATGCAGGACAGATTTATGAAAACGAACGACCGCTGATTGATCTCCGGACGCTTGCAACCGGCAAGAAAAACAACCGCGTAAACGATCTTATTTTCACATCAAATCACAGCATTCTTATATCGGATCATTTTATCATCAAGGATTTAAGAAAGGTAATTATTCCGCCAAGATTAATGATTTCTGCCATTAAATCATCGCAGCGGCACAGCGACACGCTGATTATTCTGGGAACGAGCAACGGTTTGTTCGGCTACAATCCCGTGTCCGACAAAATTCAGCAAATGAGCCCTTATGAACAGAGAATTCTTAATTTAACAATAGCATCGGTAAACACCTTGCTTTTCACCAATTCCGATCAGGTTTTCAAAACACGGATGAAAAGTAAAAAAATTGACATTCTGCCCATCAGCAGTTACTTTCAGGACGATTTTATTTCAGGAATGCAGAGTGTGGCTCCGGATTTACTGTGGATTTCCACTTACAGCGGAAATCTTTATCTTTTTAAAAATCTGCAGTATTTCGCTTCTCTGAATTACCGTAACGGCATTTCCAATAATATCCGCAGCATCATGGCAACGCCTGAAACGGTTTGGATCGGAACGCACTCGGACGGCCTTATACGGATGGACTATACGTTAAAAAACAAAAAACTCGATTACAGGTTGAGCTTCGTTAATACAATGCACGGTCTTGCTTCCAACACCATCAATTCAATTGATTTCAAGAGCGATTCTGTAGTAGTGGGAACAAACAACGGAATATCGGTGCTGGCAAAGAATTTCGTATCGAAGGACCGCAAAACCGTTCCGGTAATTGTACAGTCCAGAATTGACGGGGAAAAAACCGCAAACAGCAACAGTTATTTCCTCAAAAAAAACCAGCACAATATTTCACTCACGATTTCCAATGTTGATTTTGACAATAATTATACAAGGATACAGTATGCAGTTGATGAACCTAAAGACTGGATTAATCTGAAGGAAAATGTAATCAACCTTGAAGTCAGCAGCGGAAAAAAAATCATTTTCATCCGTTCTCTGAAGAGAAATATGTCGGAAGCCAGCGAAATCATAAAAATCCGGATTGAAAAGGAAAAGCATTTTTACGAAAGCTACTGGTTCTGGCTGATAACCGGTGGCGCAGTAATCGGTTTGCTGGTGTTTATGCGCAGCAGAAGAGCGATGCAGAAGCAGAAATCTTTCTATGAAAAAGAACTGGACAGGCAAAAACTTCTACAGAGAGAGCGTGAAAGGATTTCTACAGACATGCATGATGATTTGGGAGCGAGCATTACGGCACTGCGGTATCAGGCAGAATTTCTTAAAAGAAAAATCGGTGAAAGTCCTTTGCAGAACGACGTAGACGATTTACTGAACACTTCTCAGGAAATCCATAAATCCATGCGCGAAATGCTGTGGAACCTGAAATCGGAAAATGATAATCTCGGTAATTTTACCGATTATATCGAAAACTATACGAAGGCATTTTTCCTCAAATCGCCGATTGCAGTCCGCGCTGAGCAGAAAAATATCGATCAAAACCTCCAGATTTCTTCTGAGGCCCGAAGAAATATGTTCCTCTGCATCAAAGAGGCGCTCAATAATGTTTTGAAGCACAGCGAAGCGAAAAATATTCATGTGAAAATGATCCAGGAAAACCAAAAATTCCAGGTGCAGATTACCGATGACGGAATCGGAATCCCAGAGGACCACAAAAAAGGAAACGGCCTTCGGAATATGCAGTTTCGGATGAACAGCATCAATGGAAATTTCATCATTCAGAACAGCCTGAAAGGAACGCGGCTTATCTGTGAAATGCCGGTTTAGGTTTTCATTTTCAAAACATCACCGTTCAGTTCCAGAGAACTTTCAAAGTTGTTCGTAAAAAGTCCGCCTGTACCAAGTCCCTGAGGCATTGGGTTGTTTTTTTCAGCTGTATACTGCGCAATCGCATTAAGACCGATATTGCTTTCTAGAGCAGAAGTAATCCACCAGCCGATTTTCAGGGATTCTGCAAGATTAATCCATTCATCTGTTCCCGAAAAACCACCAATCAATGTCGGTTTCAGGATAATAAACTGTGACTGTATGGTTTCCAGAAGTTTTTTGCGGTTTTCATACCCTGTAATACCAATTAATTCTTCGTCCAGTGCGATTGGTGTTGGTGTTTCTGCACAGAGTGCCGCCATTTTATCAATCTGTCCCGCTTTTATCGGCTGTTCAATGGAATGAATCTGAAAATCTTTAAGCTCAGCCAAAACATTTTCGGCTTCTTCAAAACTGAAGGCGCCGTTAGCATCTACGCGCAGTTCCAGCTGGTCTGCCGGAAATTTAAGTCTTAATTCTCGGATAATTTCCTTTTCTTCGTTCCAGTTCACTCCAATTTTAAGCTTCAGACAGCTGAACCCTTGGCTGAGTTTATCGGAAATCTGTTCCGTCATGAATTCGGCATCGCCCATCCAGATAAGTCCGTTAATTTTTATGGCACTTTTTCCTGCTGTAAAATCACCGGGAAAATAAATATTGGTTCCAGACTTCAGATTTCTCATTGCCTGTTCGTAGCCAAACCAAATGGACGGATATTTTCTAAGATTGTCTTCAATAACAAATTCTTCAGCATTAATATTGTCGCATAGCCATTTGAGTTTCTGTTCGTAATCAGGAACGTCATCGGGACTCAGTCCGCGGAACAGTCCGCACTCGCCGGTTCCTTTCCTGTCATCTTCTGAAATTTCCAGAATGAAAGTTTCCTTGGTGTGAAGAACTCCACGGGAAGTTCCGCCGGGTCTTTTAAATTCCAGCATATGCTGAAAGTATTTTGCTTTTTTCATAGTGATGCGGGTTGTTAAAATTACAAAGACGCGATAAATCGCGTCTTCGGAGTACATTTTTGGATTATTTTAATCTTTAATAGCGTCCATTCTCATAAATTCTTCGGCTTTCTCCACCATTTTTGTACTTCCGCAGAAGAACGGAACTCTCTGATGAAGTTCGGTAGGTTCGATTTCCAGAATTCTGGTAAATCCGTCAGATGCTTTTCCGCCCGCCTGTTCGGCCAGGAATGCCATTGGATTACATTCGTAAAGAAGTCGGAGTTTTCCGTGCGGAGCGTTGGCGTAAGACGGGTATATATAAATTCCGCCTTTGATCATATTTCTGTGGAAATCGGAAACCAAAGAACCAATATAACGTGAAGTATACGGACGGTCGCCTTCCATCATCTGACAATATTTTAGATAATTTTTTACACCCTGAGGAAATTTGATGTAATTTCCTTCGTTGATGGAATAGATTTTACCCACTTCAGGGAAAATCATATTTGGATGAGAAAGGTAATAGGTTCCCAGGCTCGGATCGAGCGTAAAACCGTTAACGCCATTTCCGGTTGTGTAGACAATCATTGTTGAAGATCCGTAAACAACATAACCCGCAGCAATCTGGTCTACTCCTTTCTGAAGAAAATCTTCCAGCTGAACGGGGCTTCCAGGTTCTGTAATTCTTCTGTAAATCGAGAAAATGGTACCTACAGAAACATTTACATCAATATTCGAAGAGCCGTCAAGAGGATCAATTAAAACCACATATTTGCTTAAATGGCCGTTGGGGCCGCATTTAATCTCAATAAAATCATCGCTTTCCTCAGAAGCAATCCCGCAGACCACTTCGCGCTGCGACAGTGCCGTAATGAAAATTTCATTAGCCAAAACATCAAGCTTCTGCTGGTCTTCACCCTGAATATTGGTGTTCCCGGCATGGCCTACAATATCTGCAATACCTGCTTTACTTACGTAACGGTTCACGACTTTCGACGCTAAACGGATTGCACTTAATAGCCTGGAAAGTTCACCTGTGGAATACTGGAAATCGTCTTGTTTATCAATGATAAATTCGCCTAAAGTCTGTAAAGCATTTTCTGACATTGGATGTATTTTGAGTTTGTACAAATTTCGTAAAATTCTTCCAATAAACCGCTGCTGTTTCACAATAAATGACCAAAATTATTAACATAATCAAATAACTAAGCCGCGCTGACCTTAATCTCATTCTAAATTAATATTTTTGAAAATTATATTTTACTGAAACCTTTAGAAAAAACACATATTTTATTGGTTTTTAATATTTTACATGAAAGTTTTTAAGTTTGGCGGCGCATCGGTGAAAGATGCAGAAAGTGTTAAGAATGTGGCTCTGGTTCTAGAAAATCAGGGATTTGAAAACTGTTTGCTGGTTGTTTCTGCAATGGGTAAAACCACAAATGCACTTGAAAAAGTGGTTGACGGCTATTTCAGAAAAGAGAACTACCAGGAAGAAATAGAGAAAATTAAAAAGGACCATATCACAATTGCGGACGGGCTTTTCAGCCAGGGACATCCGGTTTTTTGCGAAATTGCACTTTTTTTTGATGATATTGATTCGTTTCTGCGCCGGAACAAATCGCCCAATTACAATTTTGTTTACGATCAGGTCGTAAGCTGCGGTGAAATGATCTCTTCCAAAATACTGAGCGAATACCTGAACCTCTGTAAGTATCCCAACCAGTGGCTGGATGCGCGAGATTATATTAAAACCGATGACAGCTACCGCGAAGGAAACGTAAACTGGGAAAAAACCGGCGAAAACATTTCCACACTGAACAAAGGTGTATCTTATGTAACACAGGGTTTTATCGGTTCTGAAGAAAACAATTTCACAGTAACTTTGGGCCGTGAAGGTTCGGATTATTCGGCCGCGATTTTTGCTTATTGCCTTGATGCCGATTCGATGACGATCTGGAAAGATGTTCCGGGTGTAATGACCGCTGATCCCAGAAAATTTGAAAACGCAGCGCTGCTCTCGAATATTTCCTACGAAGAAGCGATTGAAATGGCCTATTACGGCGCATCAGTAATTCACCCCAAAACACTGCAGCCGCTGAAGCAGAAGCACATTCCGTTTTTTGTAAAATCTTTCATGGAACCTGCAAAACCGGGAACAAAGGTGAGCATCACCGAAAAAAACCAGCATGAAGAATCCTATATTCTGAAAGAAAACCAGTTTCTGCTTAGGATTGCCACACGCGATTTTTCATTTATTGCCGAAGAGCATTTAAGCTTGATATTCAATGCGTTGGCGAAAAATAAAATCAAGATTTCGCTGATGCAGAATTCAGCAATTTCACTGGCGCTCTGTGTTGAAGACAAGTATGGAAACATTGATAAGTTCAATGATGAACTTTCCAAAACCTTTAACACAGAACTGATCAAAAACGTTTCCCTTTTCACAGTCAGAAATGCCAATATCAGCGATCTCGACAGGTTTTACGAAGGAAAAAAAGTATTGCTGGAACAGATTTCGAAACAGACAATACAAATGGTAACCCACTGATAACCGAAACATGAGTCTAATCACAAAACAAGACCTCATCAACGCCTCCGGACTGGGACGGCTGGGATTTTTAAAAAACCCGGTCGCTGCTGCGCTGATGAACGTTACCAAAATAAATGAAGTAAACCAGCTATACGATAAACTGAAGGACAAATCGGGAAAAGAATTCTTTGACGCGTTTGTGCGCGAACGTGAACTGAAGTACATTGTCTTTGAAGAAGATCTGGCGAAAATCCCCAAAACCGGGCCGTTTATTCTAGTCTCCAATCATCCGCTAGGCGCCATTGACGGTATTCTGATGAGCAAAATCCTTACAGAAATCCGTCCGGACTTCAAAGTAATGGGCAATTTCCTTCTTGAAAAAATCAAGCCAATGGAACCTTTTGTGATTCCTGTTAATCCTTTTGAAGGCAGAAAAGAACTTCACAGCAGTTCAAACGGCATGCGCGAAACGCTTAAACATCTTCAGAACGGCGGTTGTGTCGGAATTTTTCCGGCAGGAGAAGTTTCAAACCGGAACAACGAGTTTAACGAAATACTTGACAAAGCCTGGGAAAAACCCGCACTGAAACTCATCCGGATGGCTAAAGTCCCGGTAATTCCAATGTATTTTCATGCAAAAAACAGCAAGCTTTTCTACAACATGTCAAAGCTTCACCCGGATCTGCAGACGCTGATGCTTCCGGCAGAAATGATGCACAAGCGTGAAAAACCCATCCGCATCAGAATCGGAAAACCGGTGTCGCCAAAAGTAATGGAAGAGGAAGAAAGCATTGAAGAACTCGGTGAATTTCTGCAGAATAAGATTTACATGCTGAAGTCGTATTACGAAAAACGCAAATCTATTTCAGAAATCCTGAAACTTCCGGACCTGAAGCTGAATTTCTCCATCAGTAAAGAAGAAAACCGTGTCCACAACATTATTGATGAGACGCCGGTTGAGGATATTGAGAAAGAAATCGAAACGCTGCGTACAAAAAACGAAAAACTGCTGTTCCGGAACGGCAATTATGAAGTATATTTCACCAATTACGAGGAAATACCTTCGATCATGCGTGAAATTGGCCGTCAGCGTGAAATTACTTTCCGTGCAGTTGGTGAAGGCTCGAACCTTCCTTTTGACCTTGATGAATACGACCAGTATTATCATCACCTTTTCCTTTGGGACAATGATGCCAAGAAACTGGCCGGCGCATACAGAATGGGACTTGGCAAAGAAATCCTGAAGAAACATGGTATTGAAGGTTTTTACACCACTTCCCTGTTTGAGTTTGATCAGGAACTGCATCCTTTCTTCAAGAAAGTGATTGAGATGGGCCGCGCTTATATTTCGCCACAGTACCAGCAGAAACCGCTTCCTCTTTTCCTTTTGTGGCGCGGAATTGTCCATGTCTGCCTGCGGAATCCGGATCACAAATTCCTCATGGGTGGCGTTAGTATTTCGGATAAGTTTTCGGAGTTTTCAAAATCGCTGATGATTGAATTTATGCGCTCGCATTATTACGATTCAGCGGTGGCACAATACATTCATCCGAAAAATGAGTTCAAGGTGAAACTCCGTGCGCGTGACAAGAATCTGTTTTTTGATGAAGTGGAAAGCGACCTTAACAAACTGGATAAAGTTATTGACGATCTTGAACCGGAACTGCGCCTGCCCGTTCTGATCAAAAAATACATCAAGCAGAATGCAAAAGTAATTGCCTTTAATGTAGATCCGAATTTCAATGACGCAATTGACGGACTGATGTACATCCGCATCAGTGATCTTCCAGAGAGCACGATTAAACCGGTTTTAGAAGAAATGAGTGAGCAGTTCCGCAGAGAACAGGAAAATAATTAGACTGATAATCAACGTATTTTCAAAAAAAGCATTTTTTTTCCTGTCAAAACTTGCGAGATATAGCTAAAGATGTTATTTTTGCACCACTTTAATCAACAAAGTTAATGGTTTCTTAGCTCAGTTGGTAGAGCAACGGACTGAAAATCCGTGTGTCCCTGGTTCGATTCCTGGAGAAACCACAAACCATCTGCATCGCAGGTGGTTTTTTCGTTAGTTTAGTGTGCAGTTGCCAGAATCCGCAAAAATTTAACTTTAACTGAGTCCTCTTCTCTAAATAAAAGTCGGGATGCGAAAAAAATAATTATTTGCTATCTTCGCTCCGCAAAATCTAAACTCATTCATGAAAAAAATATTCACGGTATTACTCGCGGTATTCTCTTTGTTTGCAATCGCACAGGAAGGAATCGTATTCGAAAAAACAGCATTTAAGGATATTCTTGCAAAAGCCAAAAAGGAAAACAAACTGGTGTTTATGGATGCAATGGCGTCCTGGTGCGGCCCATGTAAGATGATGGACAAAAATGTATTTTCGAAGAAAAATGTCGGCGATTACTATAACTCCAGCTTCATCAATGCAAAATTCGATATGGAAAAGGGTGAAGGCCGTGAAATTGCCGCAAAATATGGCGTCCGTTCCTATCCTACTTATCTTTTCATCAATGGCGACGGAGTCTTGGTTTCCAGAAATTTCGGATATATGCCGGAAAGTACTTTTCTGGAGTTGGGTAAAGAGGCAGAATCTGCGCTTTCAAAAATCGGCTCAATGCGTCAGCGGTTTGACAAAGGCGAAAAAGATCCCGAATTCCTTATCAACATCATCAAACTGAACTCTGAAACAGATTACGATTTCGCCAAACTGGCCTCAGAACGCTATTTCAAAAATAAAAAAGACAAGACCTACACCAAAGACGAAATCGGTTATCTGCTTTACTTTATAAAGTCGCCGGATGATGCCAATTTCAAGACTTTCTTGAACAGCAAAGCGGAAATTACAAAGATTTTGCCTGAAAAGAATTACGATGAGTTCAGCAACCAGATTCAGCTGATTAAAATTATGGAACTGTCTGAGGATAAAACAGCAAAAAGAATTAACGAAAAGTTTTTTATTGAAAAAGCAACGCCGCTTGTAGGCGCGGAAGAAGCAAACAAAAGACTGAACTTATTACAGCTGAAGTATTACGAACTGAACGACAACTTTCCTGAATACGAAAAAGCAGCACTGAAATATTATCAGAAAACCGACCAGTTTGATGCTGCAGCAACATTAAAAGCCGCCTGGATTTTTTCTGAAAAAGCTACTGATCCGAACTCACTGCAAACGGCTCAGTATTGGGCCGAACAGTCGGTCATGAGAGGGGAAACTGCTGAAAACACTTACATTCTCGCGAAGGTTTATCAGAAAAGCGGAAAAACCTCAGAAGCTAAAATGTACGCTGAAATGTCAGCTTCGCTAGCCAAATCTTCAGGTAAAGATGATTCGCTTGCCAACCAGCTTCTTTCGGAACTGAAATAACCTGATCTGTTGAAGAGACTTGCGCCGCTCTTGCTTTTTGTTTTTTTCCTTGCTCCGGCCCAGGAACAGAAATCGCTGTATCTGAAGGGTAACGCACTGTTTTTGCCGATTGGGATTTTTAACATCGGAGCTGAATACCAGCTTGCTGAAAAATACAGTCTGCAGGGCGATATCTTCATTTCACCATGGAAGTCCTTTCTGGGCAACCATGCGCAGATTTATGCCGGCCATTTGGAAGGACGATATTATTTTAAACAGGTTTTTGACAAATGGTATGTCGGAATTAACGCCGGAAGCGGTATTTTTGATATTACAAAATGGAATTATTTCGGTACCGAAAATTACCAGCGCGGTTTTACATTTATGGCAGGCGCCACCGTTGGCTACCAGTTTAAGTGGAAAGAAAACTGGAACATTGATGCCTTTCTGGGTGTGGGAACCGCACAGTCTTTTTATCACGGTTATGCGAAGATGACTGATCCGCCGGGATTTTACCGCTATGACGGCGCTTCAGACTGGAATAAAAGCGGTGAAATTATGCCGTACAGAGGCGGCATCATGATTTCTTATAAAATTAAATAAACATGAATATTAAATCTCCGAAATACCTGATTGTTGCAGCAATCACTTTTATCATCCTGTTTCTGATGAATTATGTTGGAAGCCCCGCAGAAGACCGTCTGTTTCGCGCACTTCTGACAGCCGCTGCCGGCGTTATCGGTTTAACCGTAGGAATGTGGTTTGTTTATAAAAATAAAGATGGCGGCAGCGGACCGACATTTGATTAATTCTGGTCCTGAAATATAGAAACCGTATAGTTTTCTCCCTGCTTATTTTTAGCGGTTAGTGTTTTCCTACCACTCAGCGGATTATTCAGTAATATTTCGCAGATACTGCTCACTTGTGGCTTTACACCGTCAATCTCCAGAACTTCATCTCCGGTTTTCGCTTTGTTAACAGCGTCTCCCCAAAGTGTGGAAATTACTGTTTTGCCGTTCTGAAACAAAATACCAACCGTCGCGTTCCGTTGCTGCTTCAATGGCTTATCAGGATTCTGAAGATAAACCCGGCCCTTCATGAAATCAAAAACAGGATTCAGAAATTTCATGATTCCATAGCCTATTTTAGAATGGGAACTGCTGGAAACACCAATGAAATAATCCTCAATTTTAAGTTTACCAACCTGTGCGGGAACTGTTTTTACACGAACCAGATTTTCATCTGCATTTGTTCCGAAAAGCCCAAGACCGGTAACGCCAAAACCAGACTGCTTTTGAAGTATTCCGCCGTATTTTTCGAGTACGCTAGATGCGTTAGCGCTAAGATCGATATCTGAAGTATAACCGCTGTCCATCAAGTAATTAATCTCAACATTTCTTTTGGCACCGTAATTAACGGAAATATAAGGATAGGTGGTGTTTTTAGAATTTTTTGACATCTTAACACTTTCAAATTCCTTCAGATTAAGTCTTTTAAGGTCATTGGTAATGATGAGGATATTTCTGGAATAATCCAGCTTAACAACAGAATTGCGGACAGCATTACTGCCAATTAATCCGTCAATTTTAAAACAGTCTGTTAAAAAATTATCCTTAGCGGCGTAAACAATCATCGGCTGATCGGTGAAGCTCAGGTTTCCCAGTTGAAAATCCTGATGATAAACGATCTTTTGGCTGCTTTTGTTCTGATGAGTGTCGTTCACGGTAATATTTTTCTGGTTTTCAGCATCGTTAATTTCACCAAAAAAAATGTTCTGTGCGCCGGTATCAAACATAAAATTCCGTATCTCGTTTTTATAGTGAACCTTTATAATCGGCAAACCTCTCATCAGTTCAAAAGGTATTTCTTCGTAGTAGTTTTTCTGCTGAATAAAACCCACATTATTTCCGGTCTGTGCGAGGGAAATGTTAGGAAAAAGAAAAACGAAAAGCAGAAGAGAGAGCAAAAGGGATTTTTCAGTCTTCATAAACAACGTATTTTAGACGGATCTGCTCAAAATCAGCCAGGTCTTTTCTCCAGCTTTCTCTGATTTCTGCTTCGGATTTTCCGGCAATGATCTGTTTTCTGAGTTCATCCGTTCCGGCCAGTTTATCAAAGAACAGATTTTTCAGAAAGAAACCCTGTGATGGATTTTTATAATTTTTATAAGCTTTAAGAAGCCATTCAAGATTCAGTTTACGTAAGTCTTCCGAATTAGCTGAAAGGTTTTCTCCATAACACAGCTTTCCATTCAGAAACGGATCTTTTGCTCCGAAATTCGGTTTTGGTGTAAACTGGTAAGGAAGGTTTTTTGTCCACGGCGAACCGTAGATCTGAAAAGGCAGATCAGTTCCCCGTCCTACGGAAACCTGCGTACCTTCAAAGAAACATAAACTAGGATACAGGTTAATGGACTGATCATTCGGAAGATTCGGAGATGGTCTTTCGGAAATTCCGTAGCGCTGTTTTTTATGATATCCCTGCATCGGAATAAGTGTGTATTTTGCCTGAACTCCTTTTGAGAGCCATTTTTCACCGTTCACCATTTTACCGTACTCACCAATCGTTAAACCGTACACTACGGGAACCCTGTGCATGCCTACAAAGCTTGTCCATTTTTCTTTCAGAACGGGGCCGTCAATATAGCCGTCATGCGGATTCGGGCGGTCCAGAACAATTACTTCAACATTATTTTCGGCTGCAGCTTCCATCAGATACGTCAGTGTGGAAATGTATGTATAAAATCTTACTCCAACATCCTGAATATCAAACAGAATTACATCAACGCCCTTCAGTTGCTCGGCCGTAGGTTTTTTGTTGCTGCCGTATAGGGAAACCAATGGCAGCCCGGTTTTACGGTCGGTTCCGCTTTTTACATGTTCGCCGGCATCGGCATCACCGCGAAAACCGTGTTCGGGAGCGAATATACTTTTGATCTTTACATTGTTTTTTACCAGAAAGTCTACAATATGAGTTCTGTCCTTCAGCAAACCGGTCTGGTTGGTCACCACTGCCACTGTTCTGTTCTGAAGCAAAGGAAGATACAGTTCCGAGCGGTCGGCACCGGTCTTGAAACAGTTTTTGTCAACATTCTGTGCACTGACACTGATGAAACTTAAAAAAATTAGCGTTATAAAAAGTAAATTTCTATTTTTGAACATTAAATTCATCTGTATTGAAGTTTCCGTTATATTTTTCGCGTAAAATAGCGCTTTCCAAAGATAACAAAAATAATCTCTCACGTATTATTGTCTTTATTGGCAGGCTTTCCGTGGCATTGGGAATCATTGTTTCGCTGATTACGGTTTCCACCGGTTTCGGATCGAAAAGAGCGATAAAAGAACACATGGCAGACTTCAGCGGACATGTGAATATCAAATCCAAACGCTCCAATTCCTCCTACAATTCTTCTGTTCTCGAAACTCAGGGACTTCAGCTTCAGAAAATTAAGGAAAATTCGGATGTTGCCTCAACCCAAAGTTATGTCAGCGTTACAGGAATTCTGCGGAACGAACATAATTTTGCGGGAATTATTTATAAGGGAATCGGCAAGGATTTCGATCATGACCGGTTTTCTAAATTCATGGTGTCGGGAAGTACACCCAAAGTCACCGAAAACGGCTATAATAACGGTATCGCTATATCACAAAAAATTGCAGGCGACCTTCATTTAAAAGTGAAAGACAGCATCGTTGCCGTATTTTCGAGAGTGAACGAGAAACAGCCGATTTACAGGAAGTTTGAAGTGGTCGGCATCTACAAAACCGACATCAAAATGATTGATGAACAGTTTGTAGTTGGCGGAATCAACCAAGCCAGAAAAATTCTTGATTTTGAAAAAAATCAGGTCGGCGGGATTGACGTTTTTCTGAAAGATGTTGACGATATTGATAAAGCAACGCCAGAAATCGAAAAAAGCATCGGACTTAAGAACTATGCGGAAAAAGCAACCGACAAATATCCTCAGATTGTAGACTGGATTAATATTTTCGACAATAATATTGCAGTAATCATTTCCATAATGATGATTGTTGTTGTAATTAATATTGTGATGGTACTTCTAATTCTGATTATTGAAAGAACCAATTCCATCGGTCTTCTTAAGACACTTGGAGCCGATAACGGACAGATCCGCGCGATATTCATCAATTATACACTGATGATTATGATTCCCGGACTTATCATCGGAAACGCGATTGGAATCGGACTTCTGCTTCTGCAGAAATTTTTCAGCATCATCAAACTGAATCCGGACAACTATTATGTAAGTACGGTTCCGGTGGATCTAAATCCGGTGATTCCGATAGTAATTTCATTGGGAATACTGGTTGTTTCTGCCATTTCACTCATTTTACCAAGTTACCTGATCAGCAAAATTTCACCTGTAAAATCGCTGAAGTACAATTAATCACGCTACACAATTCGAATAAGCAAGTCGATATAAAACCCTATATTTGCGGCGGCAATAAAAAAAGCCATATTTTTTTATGAAATACGCAAATAATATATTGGAAACTATTGGCAATACGCCTTTGGTAAAACTCAATAAAGTTCTTGGTGACGACTTCCCTGCCCTTGTTCTGGCTAAAGTGGAAACCTTCAATCCCGGAAACTCTGTGAAAGACAGAATGGCGGTAAAAATGATTGAAGATGCTGAGAAAAACGGACTGCTGAAACCTGGCGGAACCATCATCGAAGGAACTTCCGGAAATACAGGAATGGGCCTTGCCCTGGCCGCAATTGTGAAAGGTTACAAATGTATTTTCGTAACAAACTCCAAGCAGTCGAAGGAAAAGTGCGACATTCTGAGAGCAGTTGGAGCCGAAGTAATCGTTTGTCCCACTGATGTAAAACCAACCGATCCGCGTTCCTATTATTCTGTTTCGAAAAGATTAGCTACTGAAACGGAAAACGGCTGGTACGTTAACCAGTACGACAACCTTTCAAACAGAGAAGCACATTACGAACAGACCGCTCCTGAAATCTGGGAACAGACAGAAGGAAAACTCACTCATTTTGTTGTGGGTGCCGGAACCGGCGGAACCATCACCGGATGCGGAAGGTTTTTCAAAGAGAGAAATCCTGAAATCCAAGTAATAGGCGTTGATACATACGGTTCAATCCTGAAGGAAATCCATGAAACCGGGGAAGTAAACATGGAAAATGCCTATTCTTACATTACGGAAGGAATCGGTGAAGATATTCTTCCTGAAAACTACGATATGTCGGTTATCGATCATTTTGAAAAAGTAACAGACAAAGACGGCGCTGTTTATGCAAGAAAGCTGGCGAAAGAAGAAGGGATTTTCTGCGGCTATTCCGCGGGAAGTGCCATTGCTGCCATTAAACAGATGCAGGATCAGTTTACAAAAGACGATGTGATTGTCGTTCTGCTTCATGACCACGGTTCAAGATACGTTGCAAAGGTATATAATGACGACTGGATGCGTGAACAGGGCTGGCTGGACTAATGGAGAATTGACAGTTGACAGTTGACAGTTGAAAATTGACAGTTATAAATGATAACATTTTCGGCGCGGTGAAACCGCGCCGAAAATGTTTTTTAGAAATCTACATCTTCATATTTGTCGGAAATCCGGTTCAGTTTCTCCAAAAGCAAGCGGTGCCGTTCCTTCATTTCATCCATTCGCTGAAGCAAATCGTGAATCATTTCAATACCGGGAAGATTCACATCCAGATCATAATGCCAGTTTGTGAAACGTTCAAAAGCCGGTAGTTCTTCATAAAGGAGATATTTGATATCGTTCTCTGTCTGTGTTTTGAGAAGTCCGCTTTCTTCCAGAGAATCGAAAAATGAGACTTCAATCTTATATATTTTTACGAGGTCTTCGCGTGAAATTCTGTCGCTCATGTTAAGAATTTTTTAGTTGTTCAAAAAGTTCCTTCTGTTTTTCCGTGAGGTTTTTAGGCAGTTTTACTTCGTATGTCACATACAGATCGCCGTGCTGACCTTCCTTTTTGTAAACCGGAAAACCTTTGCCCTTCAACCGGACAGTTGAGCCGGGCTGTGTTTCGGGTTTTACTTTCAGATTGACATGTCCGTCGAGGGTTTTTACCGGAACTTCGCCACCCAGCATTGCTGTGTACAAATCAACCGGAACTTGTATCTTAAGATCATCACCGGCACGCTCGAAATGTGCATCTTTATGAATATTGAACGTAATGTACAGATCTCCGTTCGGGCCGCCGTTGAAGCCGGGATTTCCGTGACCTTTCAGCTTGATCTGCTGACCGTCATAAACTCCTGCCGGAATGGTAATCCGGACTTTCTTTCCGTTAATTTCAAAAGTCTGCTGATGGGTTTTTGCGGCATCACGCAGATGCAGTGTCAAATCCGCATGAACATCCTGACCTTTGAATTTCCCTGAAGCGCTGCCGCGTGAACTTCTGCTAAAACCGCCGCCGGCTCCTGCTCCACCGCCAAACATACTTTGGAAAAAATCTGAAAAATCCTCTCCGTTTCCGAATTCAGCACCGGAGAAACCTTCAAAACCACCGCCCGCACTGCTCCGCTGATACTCACGCTGCTGTTGCTGAGCTTTTTCGTATTCTTCGCCGTGCTTCCAGTGTTCGCCGTATTTGTCATACTTGGCGCGGTTTTCTGCATTGCTCAGAACTTCATTGGCCTCGTTGATTTCCTTGAATTTCTTTTCCGCTTCCTTATCGCCGGGATTTACATCGGGATGATATTTGCGGGCCATTTTTCGGTATGCTTTCTTAATGTCGTCTGGCGAAGCAGACTTTTCGATACCCAGAATTTTGTAATAATCTATAAATGCCATTAAACAGCTGTTTTGGTTTACTGATTGTCTGTATCAAATTTACAATAACTTGTTTTGATATGATTATTAAATATAAAATTTAAGTTACGATATTTGACTAAATTATCGGATGTAATGAATGAAATTCTGAAAAATTATTCGGGTATTCTGCTTCTTCTGGCGGGAATAACAGCAGGAAGTCTGGTCGGTATTTTCCTTCCGGATACCGTGAAATACCTGAAACCTGTTGGTGATATCTTTCTGAATCTGCTTTTTGTAAGCGTGGTTCCTTTAGTATTTTTTGCTGTTGCCAATTCAATTGGCGCCATTGAAAAGGAAGGAAAATTCGGAAAAATTATTTTTTCAATGGCTGGCACTTTTTTACTGTTTATCATTATTGCAGCGCTTTTCACAATAGTTGCCGTTTACCTTTTCCCAACGGAAGCTGCGGGAATGACTTCTGAAGAAAACATCGCCAACAATGAAGAATCAACCTCTTGGGGCGACCGAATTGTCAGTTTTTTCACCGTTGGTGAATTCACTCAGCTTTTTTCTAGGCAGAATATGCTCGCACTTTTAATTTTCGCATTCCTTACCGGAACTGCGGTCCGCAAAAGCGGCGAAAACGGTGTAGTATTCCGGAACTTTATTGCATCAGGATATGAAGTAATGAAAGAACTGCTGCTGCTGATTATGAAAGCCGCCCCGATTGGTTTGGGCGCTTATTTTGCGTATCAGGTTGCAACTGTCGGTCCTCAGCTGTTCGGCTTTTATGCGAAACCGCTCGGACTTTACTACGGCGCAGGAACAGTGTATTTCTTTGTGTTTTTTACGCTGTATGCTTTCATGGCAAAAGGCAGCGACGGTGTAAAAAAATTCTGGAAAAACAATATTTACCCGAGTTTAACAGCTATTTCCACGTGCAGCAGTTTTGCTACGATGCCTGCCAATTTACAGGCCGCGGCGAAAATCGGAGTTCCGGAAAAGATTGCCAATATTGTGATTCCCATCGGAAGTACGCTTCATAAAAACGGTTCGTCAATGTCGTCGATCATTAAAATTTATGTTGCATTTCTGATTATCGGCAGAGATTTCTTTGATCCGATGAATCTGCTTTTGGCGCTCGGAATCACGGTTTTTGTCAGCATTGTCGCAGGCGGAATTCCAAACGGCGGTTATATTGGAGAAATGCTGATGATTTCTGTGTATCAGCTGCCACAGGAAGCCATTCCTGCAGTTTTGATTATCGGAACTCTTGTGGATCCCCTTGCAACCGTTCTGAACGCAACCGGAGACACTGTAGCTTCCATGTTTGTAACGAAAATATCAGGTGAAAAATTTGAGGAACCGCGGGAATTCGCTCCGGAATAACTGTGGTTAAAAATAAAAAAAGCCGGACTGCTCCGGCTTTTACTCATTTATCAAAATACTATTGGTAAGACTGAATAGCTTTGTTTAAAGCGTCAATCTGTGCATTAATCGTCGGACTTTGCGGATTGGCTTTCAGAACCTGCATTTTTTTGTTCAGTCCGTCTTTCAGCATATTTATAATCATCATTTTTGCCTGAGGATTCTGGGCAACCTGTCCTTTTGCCTGCTGCAGAATCTTCGCAAGGTTTTCTGTTGCTTTAAGGTTATCGGAATTCATAATCCAGTTAAATCCTTCTTCCGCTGCGGCTCCAAGCTTAGGATCCTGAAATTTAATGAACGGATAAAATGCCACTGTGGAAGCAATGGCCGGCATCTGTTTTTCAATCTTATTCTCAACAATAATCGGAAGAACCGAACTCATCAGTTCTTCTGATACATTTTCAAGTTGAACCTTATCCGCCAGTGCGACGACCCTTGAAGGTTCACTTACAGCAATCCCGGCCAGAGAAGCGGCTTTCACTGCGTTGGAAACCGCCGAAATTCCTTTTTCGAACATTGGAAGATACTTTTTATCCTTTGTTTTGGCCAGCGCTGACAATGCCGATGCCTGAACCAATGTTTTCGGATCCGATGAAGCCATTTTCTCCACCTCTGAAACCATGGATTTCTGATCAGATTTGGAAAGATCCAAAGCGGACAGGGCTTTCATACGAACACGGAAGAAAGGATCTTTAAGTGCTGCCTGCAAAATTTTGACAGACGCCGCATCTCCCGAGTTTTCGGCCGCAAATTCCACCGCTTTATAACGGCTGAAAAAATCTTTGGAATTCTGATACTGCGTGCGGAAATTATCCGCAGTCTTCGTGTGGGTAATATCAGCAAGAAGCAAACCGTCCGGATTTACATTTACAAAATCGGGTTTTGAGGAAGTATTTACCACAAAATCGTTCTTCGATTTTGCACTGGCCCAAAAAGTATGTCTCTTTGGTTTTCCGTTTTCGTAAACGTCTACAGAAACCGGAAACTCAAACAGTTCGCTCTGCGTCTGTGCAATGGAAACGGTTGCCTGCTTTTTCATAGGATCGTAACCTGTCTGTACAATAAGTTTGGGATGTCCCGAACCGAAAAACCACTGATTGAAGAACCAGTTAAGGTCTTTTCCGGAAACCTTTTCAAGTGAAAGACGCAGCTGATGCGCTTCGCCTGTTCCATATTCATACGTTTTCAGATAATCGGTAAGACCTGCAAAAAAAGCCTCATCACCAAGATAATTTCTCAGCATGTGCAGAATTCCGCCACCTTTATTGTACGAAACACCGTCGAACATGTCTTCGCGGGCATGAAAATCAAAACGAACAAGATCTTTGTTGATATTGGACGGATCTCTTCTGTAGTTTTCAAGGGAAGTCATCAGATGATAATCGGCCTGATCTTTTCCGTATTTATATTCGTTCCAGAGGTATTCTGAGTAGTCTGCAAAGGATTCGTTCACTGTTAAATTGCTCCAGCTTTCTGTGGTTACCAGATCTCCAAACCAATGGTGGAACACTTCATGGGCGATGACATCTTCCCATTTGTTTTCATCAATCAGGTCTCCAGGTTTCTGCTGGGCGGATTCACCATGCAAAGTTGCAGTAGTGTTCTCCATGGCTCCTGAAACATAATCACGGGCGACAATCTGCGCGTATTTGGCCCACGGATACTCATAATTCAGTTTTTTGGAAAAGAAATCGAGCATTTCCGGTGTATTGCCGAAAATCTGCTTTGCATACGGTTCATATTCCTTTTCGACATAATAGTCAACTGCAATATTTTTCCATTTGTCTTTCACCACAGCATATTCACCGACGCCCATAAAAAACAGATACGGCGCATGTTTCTTGTCCATTACCCAGTGATCAGTGCGGTTTGTGCCTTCTTTTTTTGAGTCTTTCAGGATTCCGTTGGAAAGTGTTACATACTTATCCGGAACCGTCATGTAAATCTCCTGCGTAGTCTTCTGATTAGGTTTGTCGATTGTTGGAAACCATACCGAAGAAGATTCTGTTTCGCCCTGCGTCCAGATCTGTGTCGGCTTATCGCCTTCCTTTCCCTGTGCATTGATGAAGTAAAGACCTTTAGCATCTGTGATTGCTGCACTTCCGCGCTGTTTCACTTCATTTGGGCGGGCCACATACTTGATATAGACGGTGTAGTTTTCATTACGGCTGTACTTTTTATCCAGACTTACAGTGAGCATATCGTCCTTATAATCGTACTTTAAAGGGGTTTTGCTTCCGTTTTTTTCTACCGCAACTTCACTGATCAGCATTGCTTTTGCATCCAGAACAATTTCATCCGAAGCATAGAAGTAAGGACTCGCTGTAATCCAGGCTTCACCATTCATCTGTTCCTTGGCGTAATCAAAATTTACTTTGAGCTTGGTGTGTTTCAGCTCTGTGGATTTGGTAGCTGTTGCCCGGTAAACACTTTCTCTGCCGGAGGTTTCCGTTTGAGCTTGAACAAAACCGGATGTAAAAAATGCACCGAAAAACAGTGCGGCTATCAATATTTTCTTCATAGTAGAGTTAGGATATTATTTGGTTTTCGGACTGATGAGTATATCAAAAATATCGTTTACAATACTTTCATATTCGCCTTTTTTGAGCTGTTCCTTGCTTTTGTTGAAGGCCTTTTTCAGTTCGCTTTCAGGATTGGTTTCGTCTATTATTTCTGCGGTTTTTACACCTTTGATATTCATAAGAACTGCTTTCAGAATCTCTAAATCAGCATTTTCTTCAGCAACTATTTTAAGATATTTCATTTTTATTCTTTTGTAAATGGTATTTTCATTCCGGCCTGGTTGAGTGTCATCTTTTTATGGTCTGCATCAAACACCATCTCAATGCCGGCCTCTTCAAAAACAAAAGTATTTTCGGAAGTGGCCTGCAGAGGAAATTCTCCCTGGCCTGTTGCCTGTGCAAAAAGCAATCCTTCTTTTTCACGAACCTCTATTTTTAAAGGAATCTGTGTTGAAGAATAGGTCCCCACATAATTTTTTATCAGCGAAGCATTCAGCTGAACTGTTTTGAAATCCGGAACCGTTACTTCTTTTCCGGTAGCTGCCCTCATCGCTGCAATGGCAATTTTATTGTTATCAAAAGAAGAACCGTTCGACAGCATTACATACCCTATTTTCAGTTCAGGAAAATAATAAAGCGCTGATGAAAAACCGTCAATCCCACCGTTATGCCCAAATCCTGTATTGTCGTGAAACGGCACCGAAAACAAACCATAGCCGTAATTGTCGGTCATTTTCGTCATTTCGGCAAGACTTGCTGCTGTAACGATTCTGTTGCGGAATAGATTTCCAATAAATTTCAGCAGATCTGTGGTTGTGGAAACAATTGCGCCTGCACCGGAAGGTACCGACATATCGGTTTCTGTGCTTTTTGCCATATCGAAAAGATTATATGAATAGGCTTCAGCGTTGGCCGAATTGATTTTGCCTCCGTAATATGTATTGTGAAGCGCCAGCGGTTTTGTAATTTTCTCTTCCAGAATTTCGGAATAGGATTTCCCATATATTTTTTCCAGAATAAAAGTGAGAAGAATATATCCCGAATTGCTGTAGTTCATTTTCAGACCCGGATTGAAATCGCTTTCATTTACAGCAATGAGCTGCAGCATTTCTTCCTGCGTTTTTGGCGTCTGGTTCCACAGAAGATAATCCGGTCGAGCCGTTACATTAGGAATGCCGCTTCTGTGGCTTAGCAGATGGCTTATGGTAATTTTTCCGGCGTTTTTTATTTCAGGAAAAAAATTCGAAAGTCGGTCAGTAAGTTTCAGTTTTTTCTCTTCTACAGCTTTCATAATCAGTACTGCAGTGAAAGTTTTTGTAATGGAACCGATTCTGAATTTAGTATCAGCAGTATTTTTTACTTTATTTTCGGCGTCAGCAAAACCGACTGCTCTGCTGTAAACCATATGCTGATCATCAAGAAGCGCAACACTGCCAGAAAACTTGTTATTTTGCTCCAAAGCGTTCATGAACTCATCCATTTTTGCTTTGTTGAAACTTTGAGCCAACACCACTGAACAAAAAAACAAACTGAGTAACGCGACAGTTTTATGCATAATAACTTTAAATAAAATAAGTACTGTTTTACAGCTGATTGTTACAAAAAAGTGAGGAAACAACCTCACTTTCATTTATTTATACTGCTACAGGCGCTTTAATTCCGGGATGCGGATCGTAATTTTCCAAAGTGAAATCTTCAAAGCTGAAACTGAAAACATCTTTTATCTCAGGATTCAGCTTCATGGCCGGCAATGGTTTCGGATCACGGGAAAGCTGTTTTTTCACCTGCTCAAAATGAGTATTGTAGATATGAACATCACCGAAAGTATGTACATAATCGCCGACTTCAAGCCCGCAAACCTGCGCTACCATCATGCAGAGCAACGCATAACTGGCAATATTGAACGGAACGCCCAGAAAAACATCGGCACTTCTCTGATAAAGCTGCAGCGACAGTTTACCTTCGGCAACATAAAACTGAAACATCGTGTGGCAGGGCGCCAGAGCCATATTCGGAATTTCGGCTGCATTCCAGGCGGAAACAATCAGCCGGCGGGAGTCCGGATTCTTTTTAATCTGCTCAATAACATCCGCAAACTGATCCACAATTTTATTGTCTGCACCGCGCCAGCTTCTCCACTGCGCACCGTAAACCGGCCCCAAATCGCCGTTTTCATCGGCCCATTCATTCCAGATTGAAACTCCGTTATCAGTAAGGTATTTGATATTGGTATCACCGTTCAAAAACCACAAAAGCTCATAAATAATTGACTTCAGGTGTACTTTCTTGGTTGTCACCAACGGGAAACCTTTAGAGAGGTCGTAACGCAGCTGATATCCGAAAATGCTTCGAGTTCCGGTTCCTGTGCGGTCGGTCTTGTCGGTTCCGTTATCTAAAATATGCTGAAGTAAATCGAGGTAGTTTTGCATAAAAATGTGGTTTTCACAAAAATAAAAAACCTTCCCCAAAAGGAAGGTAAATTGTTGATAAGTAAAAAGTGTAATTCCTAAAATATCTTTACCGTTACCGCAACAGAATTTCCGGAGAGCGACCGCAAACGGCCCACTTTCATGGATGACGAATAATAATCTTCCCAATAGCTGAAATGTACGGGGCCGATATCCTTAAGCTGTCCGTAGGTAGTTTTGTCGTTCTGATCGTTGTAATAATCAATTTTGATGTCTCCGATTCTGCTGATTTTGCCTACCAGCGTAACATCAAAACCGGTTCTGCGCCAATAATCCAACTGTATATCACCAATATGCTTCACTTTTCCGTAGCGGTCTTTTTCCGTTTTATTTTCGAAATATTCCACCGCGAGATCTCCGATACTTTTTATTTTGCCGTACTTAATATCCTGGGAATCCAGTCCGGTATAATACTGAATTAATGTGCCGTTCACACTGCTGAGTTTTCCCATGATTTCCGGAAACTCTTCCGATTCGATATAGTCGAAATTCCCATCAATCAGTTCATCAAAAATACCTGAAATTCCACCCTGTTCATCCAGAATAACCGTTATTTTACCGGTCTTGATTTCCACCGTCCGGATGTTGTATGAAGCTTTATTCACGTTCGCAAGAAGCGAAAAATTCTGCGCCGAAGAGCTCAGACTGATGAATATCGAAAGCAGTAAAATCCTGATTTTCATAATTGTGTTTTTAGTTACCAAATGTTTCTGATGACACGGGTTATACCGTTAACAGCAAATTTATCGCCACTTTTTTTTCCGGTCATTACTTTCGCGACAGGAGAGTCGGGCGAAACTGCAAAAATTTTTGTCTGCGCGAGTTTCAATTCACCACCGGAAACCGCAATGTAGAAAAATCCGGCGTCTGTCTCCACCAGCGAACCGTTTCCAATGACCTGATGCGGAACAGCGCTCAGGTTTTTCAGGACGCTTTCTGCTTTTCGGTTTTCGTTCAGCTGAAGCTGAAGATTATTGATTTCCTGCTGAAGCATTTCGCGGCCTGTCTCATATTTGTCGCCCATGGAACTCTTCGTTTCACTGTTGGAAGAACGGGTTTCCTCAATCAGATCTTCCAGTTTCCCAATCTTCTCACGAATCCGGGTTTTAAGCATTTCAAGGACGAGAGCCTTATCCATCAGTCTAAAAATTAAACTACTAAAGTAGTAAATAAAAAACGGGCAATATGCCCGTTTTCAATGTTTTGCAAAAAATGATATTATTTTTTGTAGACTTCGTAACCCGAAACCGGCAGGAAAAATGCACTGTCACGGCTGAAATCTTTTCTCTGTCCGCCAAAAGCATCTGTAAATTCTCCCGAAAGATTGCTGTCCGTAATGTTAAACTGAACCGGTTCTTTGGAAAAATTCAGAAGGGTAAGTACTTCATTTGCGCCGTTTTTTCTAACGTAGGCAAACACTTTATCGTCCGCTGTCGTTTTCAGAATGTAGGTTGCAACTGCCGGATCGCCACCGCGAAGTGCAGGATTAGAAGATTTAAGATTTAAAAGTGTTTTGTAGAAACTGTGAAGTTCCGGCTTGTCGGTCCACGGAATCGGATCTTTCTCAAAAAACTCAAGACGTTTGGTCTTCAGCGGAAGTTCCTGCCCGTTGTAAATGAGAGGAACACCATTCCATGTTATCGAGAATACAGCCAGAGGTTTCGCAAAAACACCATATTTTTCATATTCTGTACCGTTCCAGGTATTTTCATCGTGATTGGATGTGAACCATGCTCTCATAGAAGAATCTCCGATATCAGAATAACGGGACAGCAGCGATTTCAGGTCATCAAAAGATGCTTTTCCTTCATTAAAACCCTTTGTTTTATGCATCCAGGTCCAAATGTAACTGGCGTCGAATACTTTTCCGTAATCCGGGTTCTCCAGCTCATCAAACTCTCCAAGGAAGAAGAGCGGTTTTACTTTTTCAACCTCAGGTCTTGCCTGCTGCCAGAAATCCACTTCAACCCAAGCGGCAAGGTCGCAGCGGAAACCGTCGATATCAGCTTCACGAACCCAGAATTTCATGGCTTCAATCATTGCATTTCTCATTTCCGGATTGCTGTAATCCAGCTCAATGATATCATCCATACCAGAAGCAATCTGAAAATCTCCGGTCTTTGGATCTTTCAGATAATATTCAGGATGGGTCTGCGTCCACACATGATCCCAACCGGTGTGATTGGCCACCCAGTCGATAATAACCTTGAAACCCATTTTATGTGCCTCATCCACCATGTGTTTGAAGTCTTCCATAGTTCCGAACTCAGGATTGATAGCAGTGTAATCCTGCGCAGCATACTGACTTCCCAGGGTTCCTTTCTTGTTTTTCTGAGCAATAGGTGTAATCGGCATAAACCAAAGTGTCTTCACACCCATTTCTTTCAGACGCGGCATGTGTTTTTCGAATGCGCGGAAAGTGCCTTCCGGTGTATACTGACGGATATTTACTTCATAAATATTCGTGGTTCGCTTCCATTCAGAGGGTAGTTCCATGTTTTTGTCGAGATTTTTCTGTGAGGTGCAGGACAGGATTCCCAAACCGATTATTGCTAATAAAATTGCCTTTTTCATTAAATGATCTTTGCGCAAAGGTACGCAATTAGGCACAAAAAAAGAGGCTGTCTCAAAAGAGAGATAGCCTTTTTTATGCAAAAAAAGGAAAGCCGAGGCTTTCCTAATAGTTGCAAATTTCGTAATTTGCTGTGTGTTAACTAAGTCAAAAGTAGTCTTTAAA
>JAEXBA010000064.1 GCA_023457935.1 Bacteroidota bacterium
GATTCGTCATTGCAATTAAATGCAGCTTTTCGGTTTTGGAATTCCTGCAAGCTTACTGGAAATTTTCAGCGGCCCTTTTGGGAACAGCGCATAAAATTCCTTGATGTCTACCACTCCGGATTTTCCAACGCCTCGTATCGTCAGCGCAACGTCTTTTTTCTGTTGGTCTCTGAGGAAGTTCAGTACTTCAAAATGTCTCGGAGAAAGTTCGAGGCTTTCTTCAGCGGCCATTTCTTTTGCGATGTCTTGGTTCCATTCGTCCATATTCAGCAAATAACCTTCTTCGTTGGTATTGATTACTTTGCCTGCGATTGTTTTTTCCATTTTGTATAATTTTTTAGATTTTTAGTATTGATTTTAATTTTAAGCTTCATCGAGTTGTTTTCCGGCTTTGCTCATCTGCGGCGTCACAAAAGGAATTTTTCTTGCTGGGAGCAGCATATTCCAGTACACCCATTTGAAAGCCATTTTTCCGAAATGATTGAACTTGGATTCGGTTAATAGATTCAGCGGACCGATTCCTGCAAACGGAAATTTACCTTTAACAGGTTCTGTATCATAATTGAAATCGATCAGCAGCGCTTTGCCGTTTCCGGTTTCTATGAAACAGTTGGCGTGGCCGTCGAAATCGGGTTTCAGCGGTTTTCCGCTGATATAGTTCAGAATGTTTTCAGTGAGAATTTCCGCCTCGAAATGGGCAACAGATCCCGCTTTGGAAGCCGGAACATTTGTAGCGTCGCCAATGACGAAAATATTGTCTTTTACTTTGCTCTGAAGCGTGTTTTTATCGGTAGGAACGTAGTTGAGATCGTCTCCAAAACCGGAACGCAGAATACATTCATCGCCCATATTCGTAGGAACGGTAACCAAAAGATCGAATTCCACTTCTTCGCCGCCGTAATCAAACATCTTTCCGTTTTCGCCTTCGATATGCTCTACCGCAAAATCGGGGACGATACTGATGTTTTTTTCTTTCAGCAGATGATTGAGTTCTTTCGTGGTTTTTTCTTTTGTAAAAGCTCCGGAAAGCGGTGTAACGTACGTAATTTCAACTTTATCGCGCATGCCTTTTTTTCTGAAATAATCATCAGCCAGAAAAGCAAATTCCAACGGCGCTACCGGACATTTTATCGGCATTTCAGTAATATGAACCACCATTTTACCGCCGGGCCATGTTTCCAGTTTTTTCGCAAGAGCCGAACTTCCTTCAAAAGTGTAGAAATCGAAAATATTTTTATACCAGTAATCGCCTTTCATGCCTTCCACTTCCTGCGGCGCAATTTTGCAGCCGGTTGCAATAATCAGAAGATCGTAATGAAGTTCCTGCTGATTGTCGAGCAAAACGGTGTCAGTTTCACTGTCTATTCTGTCGATTTTTTCACGAACGAGGGTTATGTTTTTCGGTAAAAATTCATCGATGGTTTTTTTAACGTCTTCAGGTTGGTAGATTCCGAACGGTATAAAAAGAAATCCGGGTTGGTAATAGTGCGATTTATACTGGTCCACCAAAGTGATTTTCCATTCATTTACATCTAAATTTTTAACAAGATGATTGGCCATCATTGTTCCGGCAGTACCGGCACCGAGAATTACTAAATTTTTCATTTCTCTGATTTTTGTCTATCAAAGTTACCGCTGAGAAACAGCCGCCTGTGTAACATTTATCACACACCTGATTGACTTTTATCATCTTTTTGCAAAAAAAATCCCGACTGTTCTGTAACAAAATCTTAATTTGCATACTTACTAATCAAAAACAACAGTTATGACAAATTATTTTTCTGCATTCCTGCTTCTTTTTATGGGCTTTTTCAGTACTTCATACGCTCAGAAGACCATGGATGCCAAGTCCAACACCCTTCTTTGGGAAGTAAGCGGCAACGGTTTGGAAAAACCGTCTTATCTCTACGGAACTTTTCACATGATGTGCAACGACCGCTTTGTTTTTCCGGATAAACTGAACAACGCACTGGAACTTACTGAACAGACGGTTCTTGAAATTAATTTTTCAGACGCTGCACAGATGAAGGAGATGCAGAAGTTTATGGTAACGGATAAAAAACTGACCGATATTTTAACAAAAGCACAGCAGGAACGCTTCAGGAAAGGTATTGCAGATTACGGAATGAAGCTGGAAGATGTGAACGAACTTTCGCCATTGGCTTTGTACTCAATGCTTTCGATGAAATTTTTCGACTGTTCGCCTACCGATATGAAAATGATCGATCTCGAAATTATGCAGCGTTCACTGGCGCAGGGAAAAGAAATACACGGACTGGAAACGGTTTCAATGCAGGCGGAAACCTTTAAAAAGTATCTTACTCCCGCTGAACTGCTGAAAATGGTGGAAAGTTTTGAAAAATCCAAGAAGCAGACCAACCAGATGCTGGATTTCTATCTGAAGGAAGATATTAATGCGCTCTCCGCAGCAATGCACGATGAATCGCAGATGACAAAAGAACAGCAAAAAGTGATGCTGGACAATAGAAACCTGAACTGGATTGAAATTATGCCGAAAATGATGACAGAAAAACCAACACTTTTCGCAGTTGGAGCCGGACATTTAATTGGCGATAAAGGCGTAATTACACTGCTAAAAGAAAAAGGTTACATTGTCAAACCGGTTATCAAATAAATTAAATTTTGATAAAAGAAAAGAGGCTGTCTCAAAAGAGAGATAGCCTTTTTTATGCAAAAAAAGGAAAGCCGAGGCTTTCCTAATAGTTGCAAATTTCGTAATTTGCTGTGTGTTAACTAAGTCAAAAGTAGTCTTTAAAGAT
>JAEXBA010000065.1 GCA_023457935.1 Bacteroidota bacterium
TTTAATTTTCCTCCGCAATCCACTCTCCGTAAGAGTTTTCGGTTTCGTGAAGTTTCAGATATGCCAGCTGAATTCCTTCCGGAATTTTTGATTTTACTTTTGCTGCAATTTCGTACAGCATATTTTCACAGGTTGGCTGAAAATTGCAGTAAATCACTTTGTGTCCTTTGTTTTCCAGATCTTCACCGAGTTCTTTGTGCGGAGAAAGAGCATTAATCAAAACTGCATGATCCCACAAATCGATGATTTCAGACTTCACAATGGTTTTGATATCGCCAAAATCCACCACCATTCCGTTTTTCGGATCATCAAGATTGTTAATCGGATTTCCTTTTACCGTAACGAAAAGTTTATAGGAATGTCCGTGCATATTCTTGCATTTTCCGTCGTAATTGTAAAGAACATGCGCTGTTTCGAAAGTAAAAATCTTGGTAATCCGTATCATTCTGCAAAGATAAAGAAACGAAAACATTTTACGCTTTTTCATTACCTTTACCCATATTTTTAAGCCCACTGAAATGAAAAAACTTCTTGTTTCATTATTTTTATTCTCCCTTTATTTTACCGTATCTGCACAGAATCCCAACAGAATATTCAAAAGTTTCTTACAGGAAAATCAAACTGCAAAAATTGAAGTAAGCGACGGAACGTATTTCATCAGTTTTTACGATGATGAAATTGTGGAAACCGCATTTGTTCCGACCGGAGAAACCTTTAAAGTAGAATCTCACGCTGTCGTGATGGAGAAAGATGATGTTGATTTAGACATCACCGAAAAGCCGGAATCAATTTATATAAAATCTGAAGATCTGGAAGTCAGAATTCAGAAAAACCCGTTTCAGATTTCTTATTATGAAGATGGAAAATTATTGGTTTCCGAAAAAAACGGCTATCAGAAAAATGAACTGGAAACCATTGATTTCAATTTGACTTCCGACGAAGTTTTATACGGATCCGGTTCTCGTGCTGTTGGAATGGACCGTCGCGGAAAACGTTACCAACTCTACAACCGTGCTCATTACGGTTACGGCGATTACAGCGAACTTTTGAATTTCACACTTCCTATCGTTCTTTCAAGCAAGAAATACATGATTCATTTTGACAATGCGCCGATTGGATATCTGGATTTCGACAGCAAAAAGAACAATACTTTAGCTTATGAAACCATTTCCGGAAGAAAAGTTTATCAGGTTGTAACCGGAAAAAACTGGGAAAAACTCGTGGAAAATTATACGGATTTAACGGGAAAACAGCCGCTTCTTCCGCGTTGGGCGCTGGGAAATTTTTCAAGCCGTTTCGGTTACCGTTCTCAGAAAGAAACTGTGGAAACCATTCAGAAATTCAGGGATGAAAAAATTCCTGTAGATGCGGTGATCATTGATTTATACTGGTTTGGAAAAGAAATTCAGGGAACTTTGGGAAATTTTGAATTCGACAAAGAAACTTTTCCTGAACCTCAGAAAATGATTGATGATCTCCGTAAAAATGATGTGGAAACCATTTTAATTACAGAACCTTTCGTGCTGAAAAATTCCAAAAAATGGGATGAAGCCGTGAACATAGAAATTCTTGGAAAAAACAGCGAAGGAAAACCGTATGAATTCGATTTCTATTTCGGGACCGGCGGAATTATCGACATTTACAATCCGAAAGCATACAACTGGTTTAAAGATATTTACACCGGATTGCTCAAAAAAAATGTAACCGGAATTTGGGGCGATTTGGGTGAACCTGAAGCGCATCCTTCGCAACTTTTACACGCAAACGGAACTGCCGATGAAGTCCATAATATTTACGGTCACGACTGGGCAAAACTGGTTCAGGACGCTTTCCATTCCTACAATCCGAAACTTCGTCCGTTTATTCTGATGAGAGCGGGTTATTCCGGATCGCAGCGTTACGGAATTATTCCGTGGACAGGAGATGTCGGCAGAAGTTGGAGCGGACTGAAATCGCAGCCGGAAATTTCGCTTCAGATGGGAATGCAGGGAATTGCGTTTATGGGAAGTGATTTGGGCGGTTTTGCAGGCGATCAGTTTGATGATGAACTGTATGTACGTTGGCTTCAGTACGGCGTTTTCCAACCGATTTACCGTCCACACGCAGGAGACACCGTTCCGAGTGAACCGGTTTTCAGAAATGAAAAAACAAAACAATTGGCCAAAGAAGCCATTGAACTCCGCTACAAAATGCTGCCGTACAATTACCAGATGATTTACGAAAATCATGATGACGGAACGCCTTTAATGAAACCTCTTTTCTTTGAAGAGCCTGACAATAAAGCACTTTTGGCTTATGCAGAAAGTTATTTTTGGGGAAATGATTTTCTGGTTGCACCCATTGTAGAAGCCGGAAAAAAAGAACAGAAAGTATATTTTCCAAAGCAGAACAACTGGTTCGATTTCTATACCGGAGAAAAATATTCCGGAGGACAGTTTGTTACGGTAAAAACGAATGAACATTATATTCCGACTTTTGTGAGAGGCGGGGCAATTATTCCGTTTGCAAAACCGATGCAGTCCACAAAAGAATACAACGGAAACGAATTCATCCTTAATTATTATTATGATGCTTCAGTTTCAAAATCCAAAGGAAAACTTTACAACGACGACGGTTTGACCAACAATGCAGAAAAATCCGGACTTTCCGAAGAAATGGAATTCGAAGCGAAACTTGAAAAGAACAGGATTGATTTTGAACTTGAGTCTGATTTGGGAGATGCGTTCAAACCTTCAGATAAAAATATTGAAATGGTGGTTCATCATCTTTCAAAAGAACCAAGATCGGTTCGTTCCGGCTGGAAAAGAATCAAGCATACTCACAAAAACGGAACGCTCAAATTTCCGGTTCAATGGAATACTGCAAAAGAAAAGCGAATCCGGATTAAGCTTTAAAATACCACACAACATAAAAAACCCTTCCAAAAACTGGAAGGGTTTTTCTAACAATAAAAATTAAACTATGGAAATTATAGATCAATGAAACTGCTCTTCTTCTGTAGAACCGGTTAATGCGGTTGTAGAAGCGTTTCCTGCAGTTACAACAGTCTGTACAGTATCGAAATATCCTGTTCCTACGAAACTTTGGTGTTTCACAGCGCGGAAACCTTTAGACTGCAATGCGAATTCTCTTTCCTGAAGCTCGCTGTAACCAGCCATTCCTCTTTCCTTGTAAGCAGAAGCCAGCTCGAACATTGAAGTGTTCAGTGCGTGGAAACCAGCCAATGTGATGAACTGGAATTTGTAACCCATTTTCGCCAACTCTTCACGGAATGTTTCCATTTCAGCAACAGAAAGTTTCGCTGCCCAGTTAAACGATGGAGAACAGTTGTAAGCCAACATTTTTCCAGGATATTTTGCGTGGATTCCTTCAGCGAATTTTCTTGCATAATCCAAATCAGGATTTGAAGTTTCCATCCAGATCAAATCTGCGTAAGGAGCGTAAGAAAGTCCTCTGTCGATTCCCTGCTCTACTCCATTATTTACGTAATAGAAACCTTCGGAAGTTCTTTCTCCTTTGATGAATTTATGATCTCTTTCATCGATATCAGAAGTTAATAAATCTGCAGCATCAGCATCAGTTCTTGCTACCAAAACCGTTGGAACTCCACAAACGTCAGCTGCTAAACGAGCCGCAATCAGTTTGTTGATTGCTTCCTGAGTCGGAACCAAAACTTTTCCACCTAAGTGACCACACTTTTTTGCAGAAGATAACTGATCTTCGAAGTGAACTCCAGCTGCACCGGATTCAATCATTTGCTTCATGAGTTCAAAAGCGTTAAGATTTCCTCCGAAACCAGCTTCAGCATCAGCAACGATAGGAACCAGATAATTTTTTCTGTTTACTTCATCCACTTCATTTACAGACTGAATCTGATCTGCTCTCAATAAAGCGTTGTTGATTCTTTTCACAACAGCAGGAACCGAGTTTGCAGGATAAAGTGACTGATCCGGATACATTTCTCCGGAAAGGTTTGCATCTGCTGCAACTTGCCATCCTGAAAGATAAATCGCTTCCAAACCTGCGTCAACTTCCTGAACCGCCTGATTTCCTGTTAAAGCGCCTAAACCTGCAACAAAATCCTGATTGTTCAGTTTTTTCCAAAGTGTTTCAGACATCATTCTTGCGATGCTGTAATCAAGGTCGTAGCTGCCTCTTAGTTTCAGTACGTCTTCAGCAGTGTAAGGTCTTTCAATGCCTTTCCATCTTGGGTTTTCTGCCCATTCTTGCTGCAATTTCTGGATTTGCTCTTGCTTTTTCATAATATTATGTATTTGATTGTTTGTTGATATAATTGATTATTAGATGTATTGATAAGCTTTCAGCGTAAGGAATTCCACGAAGTTTTCATCCAGAACAAGTTCATTGAAAAGTTCTGTAGCCAGTTCGAATTTTCCGTTTGCGTAACGTTCATCGCCAACATAAGCTTTAATGTTTTCAAGCTCTTCTTTCTCCCACTCTAAAACTAAATCTTTCGTTAAAGTTCTTCCGTCTTCAAGTTTCGCCTCATTTTTCAGCCACTGCCAAACCTGAGTTCTTGAGATTTCAGCTGTTGCGGCGTCTTCCATTAAATTGTACAATGCTGCAGCTCCAACTCCCATCAACCAGGATTCGATGTAAAGAATTCCTACATTGATGTTTTTACGAACACCTTTTTCCGTGATGGTTCCTTTCGGAATTTCAAGAAGATCGGCTTCGGTGATATTGTAGTCATCGTGTTTTTTATCGATCTGATTTGGTGTTGGCATAAAATCATCAAAGATTTTTTTCGCAACAGGAACCAATCCAGGATGTGCAACCCAAGTTCCGTCGTGACCGTTTTTCACTTCTCTTTCCTTATCTGCACGAACTTTTCCGTAAGCAATTTCGTTTTCATCTTCGTTGTTTTTTACCGGAATCTGTGCTGCCATTCCGCCCATTGCATGAACATTTCTTTTGTGGCAAACCTGAATTACTCTTTTGGAATAAGCACTCATAAAAGGCGAAGTCATCGTCACCTGATCTCTGTCCGGAACCAAAAACTCAGGAAGATTTCTGAATTTTTTGATGTATGAGAAAATATAATCCCAACGTCCGCAGTTCAGTCCGGAGCTGTGTTCTTTCAGTTCGTAAAGAATTTCATCCAACTGGAAAGAAGCAGTAATTGTCTCCACCAAAACTGTTGCTTTGATTGTTCCCACCGGAATTCCCAAATAATTCTGCGCAAAAACGAACACTTCATTCCACCATCTAGCTTCTTTGTAATGTTCAAGTTTTGGAAGGTAGAAATACGGTCCGCTTCCGTTTTCAAGCAATTTTTTTGCATTTCTGAAGAAGAAAGTTCCGAAATCAATCAGCGATCCTGAAGCAACTTCTCCGTCTATTTCAATATTTTTTTCGTTAAGATGAAGTCCGCGCGGACGAACCAGAAGCACTGCAGTTTTCTCATTCAGTTCATATTTTTTTCCGGCTTCGTTCTCAAAGGAAATTGTTTTGTTGATGGCATCTGAAAGGTTAATCTGTCCTTCCATACAGTTTTCCCAGGTTGGAGAATTACTGTCTTCAAAATCCGCCATGAAAGTAGATGAACCGGAATTAAGAGCGTTGATGACCATTTTTCTGTCAACCGGACCGGTAATTTCCACACGTCTGTCGAGCAAATCCTGTGGAAGCAGATTACAAACCCAGTCTCCGTTTCTTACGTCCGCTGTTTCTTCCGGAAAAGTTGGCAACTGTCCCAAATCGAAATCAATTTGTTTCAGTTTACGCTGATCAAGAAGACGCAGTCTTTTGTGATTGAATTTCTGATGAAGTTCCGAAAGAAAATCCATCAGTTCAGGTGTAAAAATCTCCTGATATTGTTTTTCTGCAACGATTTTCATTTGAGTTTCAGTTTTCATACAGTAAAATATTTTGTGATTTGATGATACAAACCTATAAAAAATATTTTCACTTACAGCGAACGTTCGCTAATTTTAACAAAATTTTATTATGCGAATAATCGCTTATCTTTTATTACCTTTGTACCCATCGGAGATTTCCTCTTTATTTAGAATGATTTTAAATTTATTCTAAACACAGAGCACACAGAGTTTTACACAAAGAACACGGCCATTTGGCAGCCGTAAATACTTTAGCATAAGAACTTTGAACCTTTAATTTTTAAACTTTAAACATACCTGATGACAACTGAAGGTGATTATATAAAAACGGTTTTCGGACTGAAACTGAAACAGCAGCGACAGAAAAAAAACTGGTCATTACAGGATTTGGCGACAAAATCCGGGCTTTCAAAATCGTATCTCAACGAAATTGAAAACGGAAAAAAATATCCGAAACACGATAAGATTCTGCAGCTTTCAGAAATTCTGGAATGCAAGTTTGACGATTTGGTTTCAACCAAGCTGGATAAAAGTCTGGCTCCAATTTCCGAAGTCATCAAATCTGATTTTTTTAAGGAAATTCCGCTGGAACTTTTCGGAATCAACCGGAGTACACTAATTAATATCATCAGCGAAGCGCCAAAAAAAGTCACCGCTTTTATCAATACACTGATTGAAATATCCCAAAACTATAACCTTAGTAAAGAGCGTTTTTATTTTGCGGTAGTAAGGAGTTTTCAGGAACTGTATGACAATTATTTCCCGGAAATTGAGGAAAGCGCAAAGCTCTGCTGCGAAAAACATCAGCTGACAGCAAAACCGAAATCAGAAGATTTTGAGAAAATACTGAAAGAAGAATTCAACTACGAGATTACCGAAACCGATTTTGAAAAATATGGCGCCACCGGAAAACTGCGTTCGCTTTATATTCCGGAAACCAATTCTCTTCTTTTGAATAAACTTCTTGATGAAGATCAGAAAACCTTCATTCTTGCGAAAGAAATCGGATATAATTATCTGCAACTGAATCCGCGTCCGAACACTTATTCCTGGCTGGATTTGACCAGTTTTGAGGAACTGATGAACAATTATTTTTCATCGTATTTTGCCGGATGTCTTTTAATTCACCGTGAAAAGCTGACCGAAAAAATATCTACTTTTTTCCAGAACAAAGACTGGAAACCGGAAATTTTTGAAAATCTGATTCAGGAGTTCACCAATTCGCCGGAAACTTTTTATTACCGCTTAACCAATATTCTTCCACAGGATTTCGGCATAAAAGATCTCTTCTACCTTTGTTTTACAAAGAAGAAAAATTCAGATAAAATACAGATTCTCAAAGAATTACACCTTAACCAACAACAGGCGCCACATGCAAACGCAACCAACGAACATTATTGCAGACGCTGGATTGCAGTGAAAAATCTCGTAAATCTAAAAGCCAACGAACAGGTTACGGAGGCGCAGATTTCGCATTATAAAGACAGTGGATTGACTTATCTGGTGATTTCAACTTCGCAGAAAAACCCTTTTTCCGACGGCACCAACCGCAGTTACTGTATCGGAATTTTACTGAACGCGGCAACGCTGAAAAAAATCAAATTCTCGAAAAGCGAAACCATAAAAACAGTGAATGTTGGTGTTACTTGTGAATACTGTTCAATTCCTAATTGCGAAGTAAGACAATCTCCGCCAATCCGTCTGGAAAAGGAATACTTCAATGAAGAAATGCGGAAAGCGATTGAAAAAGTAAGAAAGGAAATACTGTAAACCGGTTTTCTTTTTACACAAAAATCTAAATGTCATTTAACTGAAGAAATTCATATCTTCATTTAATGATTTTGGATCTGCTTTTTCCAAACCGCTGCCTTGACTGCAACCGGATTATTCCGGGTGATGAAATTATCTGTGAATTGTGTTTTGATCAGGTGAATTTTACACATTGGAAATTTGGAGAAGATAATCTTCTGAAACAGCGATGCAATCTGATGTTCCCAACCGAAAACGCTTTTGCTTTGATGCAGTTTGAGGAAGAAAGTTTAAGCCGGAAAATTGTTCATTCACTGAAATATGGAAGCCGCGAAAAAGTCGGAAAAATTCTCGCAAAATGGACCATTGAAAAATTGACTTTTCAAAATCAGAAACCGGATTTAATGGTGACGATTCCACTTCATCCAAAAAAGGAGAAAAAGCGTGGTTATAATCAGCTACATTTATTCGCAAACGAACTTTCGAAACATTTTGACATTCCGGTTGATCACAAAGTTCTGAAAAGAAATTTCTATAAAAAAGCACAGGCGCTGAAAGACAAATCGCAGCGTTCAGAAACAGAAAACCGATTTTCCATTCAGAAAAATATCGAAAATAAACACGTTTTAATTATCGACGACGTTTACACAACCGGAAACACGATGGCTTCTGCAGCGTGGGAAATCCTGAAAACAGGCAATAATAAAGTGAGCGTTCTCGTGATGGCGATTGATTAAACTTTCTTATTCGGAATAAGAAAAATTGCGGCAATAATAATGAAACCAATTCCGGTTATTGTCGGTGGCTGGATTCCAGCTTTCTGCCCGAGATAAATCATGTAAACACCGAGTACAGCAAGAATTACTGCCAATATATTCTTTAAACTCATGCTTTTATCTTTGAAGTTTTTCACCGTAAGACAAATCTCCTGCATCACCCAATCCAGGTGTGATATAACCTTTTGAAGTCAGATTTTCATCAACCGCACCAATCCAGATATGCGCTTCGGGATACGCATTCTGCAAAGTTTCCACACCCTGCTTTGATGCAATTGCAGCGACAATATGAAGTTGAGTTGGTTTTCCGTGATTCAGCAAATCTTTCAACGCTTCAATTAAACTTGCTCCGGTTGCCAACATAGGATCTGCGACGATTAAAGGTCTTCCGTCGATATTCGGACATGTTAAATAATCCTGTTTGATGGAAAAATAATCATTGGCGTCGTGTTTTCTGTAGGCCGCAACAAAACCGCAGTCGGCTTTATCAAAATAATTGAGAATTCCCTGAAAAAGAGGAACTCCGGCTCTTAAAATGGTCGTAATTACCGGCTGAACAGCAATTTCTTTCACTTTTATTTTATCAAGCGGAGTTGTGATTTCCAGTTCTTTCTGTTCCAGACCTTTGGAAATTTCAAAAGCCGCAATTTCGCCAATCCGTTCCATATTTCTGCGGAATTTCAGGCGGTCCTGCTGAACTTCAATATTTCTTAAATCATTAATCCAGGAACTAACAAGCGAAAACTGGTGGGAAAGAACTGTTACCATTTTAATTTGAAAATTTGAATATTTGTTAATTTGTAAATAGAAATTCATAAGGCAAGTAAATTTACCAAATTTTCAAATTATCACATTTACAAATTCTCTTATTTTTGTCTGAAATACACTTCAATCGGAACTCCGGTAAAGCCAAAATGCTTACGCAGCTGGTTTTCGGTAAAACGCTTGTACGGCTCTTTTACATACTGCGGCAGATTACAGAAAAATACAAACTGCGGCGAAGGTGTTCCAAGCTGAACGCAGTATTTTATCTTGATGTATTTTCCTTTTATTGCCGGTGGCGGATTGTTTTCGAAAACCGGTAACATTACTTCATTCAGTTGAGAAGTCTTGATTTTTTTCTTGCGGTTTTCATACACTTCCATCGCAACTTCTACTGCTTTCAGAATTCTCTGTTTGGTTAAAGCAGAAACAAAAAGCACCGGAATATCAGTGAACTGGCCGATTTTATTTTTGATGGCCGCTTCGAAATCGCGCATCGTATTGGTTTGCTTATCTTCAATGAGATCCCATTTGTTTACCAGAATCACAATACCTTTTCTGTTTTTCTGAGCGATACCGAAGATATTCATGTCCTGACTTTCCCAACCCTGCGTTGCATCAACCATGATAATTACAACGTCGGAATGTTCAATAGCACGAACCGAACGCATCACGGAATAGAATTCCAAATCTTCTTTTACTTTGGCTTTACGGCGCATTCCTGCAGTATCAACCAAAACGAATTCGTGTCCGAATTTGTTGTAAAGGGTTTCGATGGAATCTCTGGTTGTTCCGGCAATATCGGTTACAATATTCCGGTCAACGTCGAGTAACGCGTTTGTCAGGGTTGATTTACCAACATTCGGTCTTCCTGCGATGGTGATTTTCGGCAATCCTTCGAACGGATCTTTATATTCAGTATTTGGAAAATCTTTTACAACATCATCCAAAAGCTCTCCGGTTCCGGAACCTGTTGCTGAAGACAAAGTGTAATATTTTTCAATTCCCAATTGATAAAATTCAGTTGCCGGAAGTTCTTCTTTGGCTGAATCCACTTTATTGATGACAATATAAAGCGGTTTTCCCGAACGGCGAAGCATCTCGAACATTTCCTGATCAGTATCCGTAAGACCTTCTTCCACATTCATCATAAAGATGATGGAAGTGGCTTCATCTACCGCGAGTTCAACCTGTTTTGAGATTTCTTCCTGGAAAATATCATCCGTTGAAACTTCGTAACCACCGGTGTCAATTACTGTGAATTCAACGCCGTTCCAGTCGGATTTTCCGTAATGACGGTCACGTGTAACACCGGCTGTAGAATCTACAATGGCTTCTCTTCTTTCAAGTAAACGGTTAAAAAGTGTGGATTTTCCTACGTTGGGGCGCCCAACGATTGCGACAATGTTGCTCATAAAATTTTTTCTTCGATTCCGCTCAGTGTGATTATCACTTCCAATCTGACGAAATCATTTGGTTAAGAATGGGTTACCCGGACGATCCGAGCCCAAAAATTTTTGCAAACTTACTAAATTTTTCGCCGATACATTTCCAAAATGTCTGCAGTACAAAAATTAACTGACCATGATGGAAATATTAATTTTTACTAACATTCGTTTGTTATGAGATTATTTATATCTATTTTTGCGATAGAAACACACAATGATTAGAAGAAAAAAATACCGCATTTCTTCAAGTTACTCTATATCTGAATTTTCATGGTTATCGGTGATGACCTTGGGCAAATTGTCTGTGCTTTTCATCCTGATTTTTTCTTCAACAGCTTTCAGCCAAAATTCGCCTGCATCAGACCTCTCAGAAGAAATTACTTTAACAGGGGGCGCATTGCTTTATGAGCAGAAAAAAACAGTTTCTGCGGATGAACAGACGGATAAACCCCAACCTGTTTTTTCTGAAAGCAAAAACAAAGTCGTCAAATCTTCAGCCAGAAAAAGAAATAAAGCAATTCTCAAAACGGCTGACCTAAAAATATCGGTAAAGACCGCTACTCCAAAAATTTTTATTACGCCGTCTTCTGATGGTGAAACAATAAACCGGGCAATAAGTGAGAATAATGTCTGCAGTTTAAACAGCAATCATTATTATTCGGTTATTACTGGGGAATGCTCATGTAATTCCAAACAGCTTGCATACTATTCCTGCGTTTCCTCTATAAGGACAGGATTGGTTTTTCATGAAAAACCTGGAAACCTTTTTAACCGTCCGCCTCCGGCTGCCATTCTTTAAAATTCAGTAAAATTCCATTCTGGTGATCTTTTGGTGTAAACGTTTGCATCCTGATTCATCAGCACAGAAATATTTAAATACAAAAAAGATGAAACATAAATTATTAATTTTTCTTGTAGCTATTTCCGTTACAGTTTTAGGAACTACAAGAGTTTTCGCTCAGTGTGATGCGGCCACAATGACGATCACGCCCACAGTTACTCCCAATTCATGCGGAGACAACGGAAGCATTACCGTTTCCACCAATGCAGTAAACGCCCAATATACGCTGACTGCAGTTGTTGGATCTTTTGTTGCCGGACCACAAAGCTCGAACACTTTCCAGAACCTTGCTCCCGGCGATTACAGCTTAACTGTTGAGTGCGCTGCCGGAGGTGATAACACAATTCAGGTAACTGTTGGAAATACACATGTTCCTATTTCAAATGCTGATGTAACTTCAACATCAGCATGCAGCGCCAGCACGTTCAATGGTTCTTTCAGCATTAACAGTGTGACAGGCGGTACGGCACCTTTTCAGATTTCCGCCATCATCAACAGCAATCCTGACTATGACGACTCAATCAGTAACTATGCAATAACGACTTCTTCTTTTCCGATTACTGTACCGGTGACAACCTCGGGAACCTATCAGATAAGAATCAAAGATGCATGCGGAACTTATTACACGATAACCCAGACGATGCAGTCATCATCGCCGAAAGTCACCGGTGTTTGGTGGGGAGCAAAAAAGACAACCTGCGGAACAGGAACGGTACCGCTGACTTTTACCGGATTTTCTTTCAGCAGCCAGTCCGGCACTTTAGCTTTAAGTGATGTTTACGGTAAAATAAGAATGACAGTTTATGAAATGACCGGAACAACGGTCTGCAGCGACCCTAACACAGCGCCTTCTACAACACCGGTTTTTGATGCTATTCTGCAGGATCCGGGAACTACAACACAAAGTTATAATATGGTGCCTTCGCACAAATATTTCGTAGTTTTTACCAATGAATGCGGTGAACAGACAAGTACCTGTTTTGACAATACTTCCGCGGAAACGACACAGGCAGCCGTCATTGCGAAATCCTCGGGATGTGCCGGTGCATCCGGTGGAATTATTTTTGAGGGAACACAGCTGTCCTTTATGAATTATCCGGTTCATGTGACTTTCCTTGACTCGTCGGGAAACGCAC
The DNA here is from genome assembly GCA_023457935.1 of Bacteroidota bacterium. GTDB lineage: Bacteria > Bacteroidota > Bacteroidia > Flavobacteriales > Weeksellaceae > JAEXBA01. The sequence continues at coordinate 12,574 of JAEXBA010000065.1, forward strand.
TCCCAACTCAACCACAAATAGAATATATAGACAACAACGGTAACAACTGGAACCTTGTCGGAAATAATCTGAATGCTGACTGGGAAGGTGCGGGCTGGCAAAGCAAAACAACCGTTCCGTACGGCAATTACATAATAAGATATACCGACAACTGTGGAATAAATGTTGACGTACCTGTTTCCAATCCTTTAATTGGCCTCGGAACCACACCAATTACCATTACAGACCGTGATTTCTGGAGCAAATGGAGATGTTTCGGAACAACGCCATTAAACCAGCAGGGTACCGCACAGATAGGACTTGCATTTGGCGGTCCCATTCAGGATTTTCATAATCTTACTGTGAAAATTGTAAGTCCAAGTCCGTCTCACATAGGAGACATCGCTGTCTATCAGGACAATCACTTCTTTTTCACGAACCTTTTACCGGGCACCTACACCGTTGAACTTTCTTCTCCGTCAAACTGTGGAGGATATCCAGTTCTACTTACATTTCCGGTGAACAATAATTCAAGTGAACTGCTGACTCAAACTATCAATTCGTGGGGTGAATCTTTCTGTTCAGGTGGCGGTAATATCCATTCAACCGTAGCCAGCAATGCGGGATATCCAACAACTGTTGAATTGCTGAATTCAGCAGGTGCAGTAATTGCTTCTGACGGATCAGGAAACTTTTACAACGTGGCAGCCGGAACGTACAGAACCAGAATTAAAACTACTCCCGGATGCGGAAGCCCATATTATGTAGACGGCCAGGAAGTCGTTATTACTAGCAATACCAGCGGACCAAGAATTATCAGGAGAAACGGTATTATCTGCGATCCGCCATCTTCTACAGGCTCTCTGTATGTTGAATTAGCAGGACCACTGCCAATTACTTTCCGCTACAGAGTATCGGGTACAGCAACCTGGACCACTGTCACAGTAACCGATTTATCCCAACCACTTATCATCAGCGGTCTTTTAGCAAACACTTCCTATGATTTACTGGCCAGTTCATGTGGAAAAACTACTACTTCTTCTGTATATATGGCAACTGCTAATCCAATTGCTATTGACAACACAAGACAGCCCTGCCCTGGCCAACCGTACTTACTTTCAGTAAGAAAATTTGCAGGAGCCACTTATTCGTGGACTTTTAACGGAACACCTTATGGAGGGAATACGAACAGTTTGACATTCAGTCCATACGCTGCCAGCAATGACGGTACTTATACCGTAACAGTAAACTGGGGCGGCTGCGCTGTAAGAACTTATACTTTCACACTAGACAGCTCCCAATGCGGCACTTCATTCGGTACAGGTAATATTACAGGAAATGTATTTAATGATACCACAAATGACGGAACGGTTAACGGTGTCGGTATCAACAACCCGCAAAATGTTCCGCTTTATATGACAGCTGTTCCACTTGACGGTTCAAGCCCTGTAACTGTTGCTGTAAACGCTAATGGAACCTATTCATTAACCAACCTTCCGACCGGTTCATACAATCTTGTTCTGTATACAAACCCAGCGGGAAGTACAACTCCAAATTTGCCTTCGGAATGGAGTAATGTTGGTGAACACGTGGGAACAGGCGTGGGAACAGACGGCAATCCTAACGGTTTGCTTACTGTAACCTTTGGTGTTGGACAAAACGTTTCCAATGCCAATTTCGGGATTGCCAAAACAGTGTGTTATAAAACAGACCAAAGTACAGGCACCGCGTTAGACACAAACCACGGCATTACTTCATTAGGAAGAGCCGGAACAGATAATGGAGGCTGGCCGATGATCAGAAAAGGCGCATGGACAGTATTGGAGTCCAAAACAAAAGCGTTCGTCATCAACAGACTTTCCAATGACCAGATCCAGTCTATAGCAACACCGGTTGACGGTATGATGGTATACGACACAGATGCAAAATGTCTGAAGATATTCGTAGAAAATGCAGATCCAACGCTGAACGGATGGCATTGCTTTAACAAACAGGGATGTCCTGACAATTAATTTAAAACAAGAAATCATTATGAAAAAAGTACTCATAGCCTCATTAATGCTTATCTCCTGTGCTGCTTTTTCGCAGGTGGCCATTGGAAAAGCCTCGGTATCGAACACAGCAGTATCGCTTGAGTTTGGCAGCCAGGAAGCCAGAGGGATTGTATTACCATATGTAACCAATGCAGCAGCAGTTTCGCCGGTGGAAGGAAGTATCATTTTCGATTCGAATGATAAAAAAGTGAAATTCTTTAACGGAAGCTGGAAAGATCTTACCATGCTCACCAATGGCACAGTTGACCTTGCACCGCAGAATGCTCTTATTGAGAATACGGCAGCAAAAGCAACCGTCGGGACACCGACAAATACTGACGGCATCCTCGTATTGGAGGACACTAACAAAGCCATGATTCTGCCAAAAGTTACCAATCCTCACACCGCTATAAAAAGCCCTGCCGCTGGAATGATGGTGTACGATAATACCAAAAAACTGCTCTGTATTTTCAACGGTACTGAGTGGACATACTGGAAACCTGAAAATTATTAATATTTCAATGAAAAAAAGCTGCCTCGTGAGGCAGCTTTTTCTACTTTTACAAAAAAATAAAAAATGAAAAAAATCTACTTTTTCTTTCTTTGTGTTTTGGTTTCATGGCTAATGCACAAACGGTACTTTTGAATGAAGATTTCGAAAGTTACACCGATTTTGCTTATACCAATTTCGGTAGCTGGACAGGCATTGACGCTGACCTTCTCAACACCTGGACTGTTGAACCTCCTGAAGGCCCTGTAAATGATTTTCCTAATGAGGGCGGACCGATGGCATTTCAGATTATTAACCCATCAGCGGGTAATTTTCCTGCATACACCGATTTTACAACGCCTGATTACACGCCGCATTCCGGTAGCAAATACGCCGGCGACTGGGCTGCAGAAATGGTTGCCAGTGGCATGGGAAATAATGACTGGCTTATTTCGCCGTCTGTTACCTTAGGAACTTCCGGAAATGTACTGACTTTCTGGGTTAAATCGGTTTTTCCGGCGTTCGGTAACGAAAGGTATAAAGTAGGAATTTATACCGGAAACGGTTCACCTGCGTCAGGAAATGATTTCACTATATTATTGGGTACAGCCGCTCCGGGATATGCTATTGCTCCGGACAACTGGACTCTCGTTTCGGTCAACCTTGATGCATACGCTTCACAGACGGTGAAAATCGGGTTTAACTGTATCACTCAGGATGCATTTATGCTGGCGATTGACGACGTTGAAATTACAACATCGGGCTCGCTGGCAACAACAGAAACCTCAAAATTCAGTTCCGGGCTGTCTGCAAATCCTTCAGACGGAAAATTCTCAATAACCGGCAACCGAGATGTTATTGCAGCTGAAATTTTCGATTTAACAGGAAAAACAATCTATAAAGGAAACAGTAGAAATATTGACATTTCCTCTGCAGCGACCGGAAACTACATTTTAAAAATAGAGTACAAAGACGGAACTTCAGAAAGTAAAAAAATCATTAAACGTTAAACTGCTCTTTTAGAACTAAAACAACCGTTCTCTTGATTGAGGACGGTTTTCTTTTTTTTGTTAACTTCACGGAAATAATTTCCTATGAAAAAAATTCTTGTTATTCTGTTGGTGGCTTTCGTGCTGATTCAGTTTTTCAGAATTGACCAGACCAATCCTGCTGTTAACAAGGGAATGGATTTTCTGACCATTAAACAGACACCAGAACCTATTGCTTCTACTATTCGTAATGCATGTTACGACTGCCATTCCAATGAGACAAAATATCCGTGGTACACCAATGTACAGCCAGTTGCCTGGTTTATGCAGAACCATATAGAAGAAGGCCGCAAACATCTGAATTTTTCCATTTATTCCACTTACGAACCGAAAAGACAGGTACGAAAAATGGAAGAAGCAGCCGAAATGATCCAGAACGGTGAAATGCCTTTGGAATCGTATGTTTTGGGACACCCGGAAGCCAAACTTACGGATGCGCAGAAGGCAGAACTGATGAATTACTTCAAGAGAACCGGCAGCGAAACACAGCTGGGCAACAGCCTTCCTGCAGTTGAACCTAAAGAAGAGGAACGTGAGTTTGAATAAAACAGATGAATCGAAATACTATGTTTTTTACGACGGCGACTGCGGTTTCTGCAACCATTGGGTACAGTGGATTCTGAAAAACGACAAAAAAGACCGTTTCCTTTTCGCGGCTTTACAGTCGGATTTCGGACAGCAGTTTCTGAAGCAGCGCGGACTGGACCGAAAACAGTTCAACACGATTTACCTGTGGAAACCCAATTCCTATTACCTGATTAAATCGCAGGCAATAACAGAAATTGCAAAAGTTCTGGGCGGAAAGTTTGCAGTGATGGCTCAGCTGAACCTTTTACCGACTTTTTTTTCGGATAAAATCTACGATAAAATTGCGAAAAACCGCATGAAACTGGCTCCGCAGAAATGTCTGCTTCCTACCGAAGAAGAACGCCGGAAATTTATAACCTGATTTTGGAAATACACCTTTCCCGCGCAAGGGATAGAAGTGAAAATCCTTTTTTTGGCGCGGCTGCGCCGCGCCAAAAAAAGATTGCAGCGGATAGCCCGGTTCTGTTGGCTGCTGCACTTGCGGTGGCAACAGAATGCGCCCTAAAAACAGAAATAATCTGACAAACTATTTCCTATATTTGCAACTATGGAATACAACACACACAGATCACCGCTGCAGATGCCGGAATACGGAAGAATGATACAGCAGCTGGTGGAACGCTGCAAAGAGCTTCCTACCAAGGAAGAGCGCAACGAAATGGCCGTAGCCATTGTAGACTTTATGGGTCAGCGCAATCCGCAGCTTCGTGACGAAGACAATTACAAACATAAACTCTGGGATCATCTTTATATTTTGGCCAACTACGACCTTGATGTGGATGCTCCCTACCCTTTCCCGACACCCGAAGAACTGGCCGAAAAGCCAAAGAGAATGGAATATCCGAAACTTCAGGGCGATTTTAAATTTTACGGGAAAAGCATTCTTCAGCTGATTGAAAAAGCAATTGAACTGGAAGAAGGCGGCGAAAAGGAAGCGCTGATTGAAGTGATTGCCAACAACATGAAGAAATCCTACAATATCTACAACAAGGAACATGTAACAGACGACGTAATTTTCCGCCATTTGAAGGAACTTTCGGAAAACCGTCTGGATTTAACCGGAATCGACTCGCTGGAAAAAAGCAAGATTTACCACAGCAGCAATAACCGCAACAAAAACCAGGGAAAAAATAACGGACAGAACAGCAATAATCCGAACCGTCACCGCAACCACCAGAACAAAAACAGAAGAAAGTAATGAGCGGAACATTTCAGATAAGAGGAGGAAAACAGCTTCACGGTGAAATTACGCCGCAAGGTGCAAAAAATGAAGCGCTGCAGATTTTATGTGCGGTTTTGCTTACCGACGAGGAAGTAAGAATCAAAAACATTCCGGATATCCACGATGTAAACCGTCTGATTGAGATTATGGGCGATTTTGGCGTGAAAGTTCATAAAAACGGACACGGCGATTATACTTTCAAGGCGGATGATGTGAATTTTGATTACATCAAGTCGAAAGAATTTAAAAAAGACGGCGCAAAACTGAGAGGTTCCATCATGCTTCTCGGACCAATGCTGGCAAGATATGGCGAAGCTTACATGCCGACTCCGGGTGGAGACAAAATCGGAAGAAGACGTCTGGATACACATTTCCAGGGTTTTGTGGAACTTGGAGCTGAATTTTCTTACGATGAAGATGAATATTTCTACTCACTGAAAGCCAAAGAACTTCAGGGGAAATTTATTCTGCTGGAAGAAGCTTCCGTTACAGGAACTGCAAATATTATAATGGCTGCAGTTCTGGCGAAAGGGAAAACCAGGATTTACAACGCCGCCTGTGAACCGTATCTGCAACAGCTTTGTAAAATGCTGAACAGAATGGGAGCAAAAATTTCCGGAATCGGATCCAACCTCGTAACAATTGAAGGTGTAACCACGCTCAGCGGAACAGAACATACAATGCTTCCTGATATGGTTGAAATCGGTTCCTGGATCGGTATGGCCGCAATGACGAAATCTGAAATCACCATTAAAAATGTAAACTGGAATCATCTTGGTGTGATTCCCGGAACATTCAGAAAGCTGGGAATTCAGCTGGAACAGAGTGGCGACGACATTTATATTCCTGCCCAGGAACATTATAAAATCACAAAATTTATTGACGGCTCCATTCTTACCGTTTCGGATGCGCCGTGGCCGGGATTTACGCCGGATTTACTTTCGATAGTTTTGGTAACGGCAACTCAGGCGAAAGGAACAGTGCTGATTCACCAGAAAATGTTTGAATCCAGGTTATTCTTCGTGGATAAACTGATTGACATGGGCGCACAGATTATTCTGTGTGATCCGCACAGAGCCACAGTTGTCGGTTTGAATCAGGAATCGCCTTTACGCGGAACCACAATGACTTCACCCGATATCAGAGCAGGAAATGCACTTCTAATTGCGGCACTTTCAGCGGAAGGAAAGTCCATCATTCATAATATTGAGCAGATTGACCGCGGTTACGAAAATATCGACGGAAGACTGAAAGCTTTGGGAGCAGACATCGAAAGAATATAACTTCCCGTAAAACTAAATATTAAACAAAAAAGTTCAGAAATATTCTGAACTTTTTTTGTTTTACCAGCCGCCGCCACCGCCGCCGCCACCGCCGCCGCCGGAAGAACCACCGCCGGAAGAACCGCTGGATGAGGAACCGCCGGAATAGGAAGAACGGGAAGATGATGAAGAAGAACCTGACCACGAACTTGAGGAAGAAGAAACAGGCTGCGGTTTTTCAAATCCGTTTGAAACACTCCTGTTCATCGCGTCTGAAAAACCGGATGAATAAAAAGCAGCGTGATCTTTGTACTGCGGCTTCAGTACAGAAGCAGCCAGGATTTTTTCAAACTTTTTTCCCCAAATGTCTTCTACTCCGAAAGCAATGGCGTAAGGAAGGTATTTTTCAAAGGTTTCGATGGTCATTTCCGGAGGATTATGAAACTTCATCAGTCTTTCTTCTGCTGTGGTAAGATACATTTTAAAGCCATCAATCTCCGCTTGCAATACTGGTTTTTCATCTCTCGGTCTTCTCATTAAATATTTGAAACCGATGAGGGATGCAGCGCCAAAAATTAAAAATTTAAAAGCGTGTGAAACAAAAAGCGGTACCTCGTCCGATCTAAAAAAAGCAAAACTGAATAAAGGCAGCAAAAAACAACTGAAAAACAGCAGCAGCGCAATAAAAATCAGTCGGTTTTTGGATTCCCACACCAGAAGCAAAATGACAACGAGAATAAAACTGAAGACAAAAACTGTAAAGCCAATCCAAAGAAACCTATAATCATTGGAAAAATAAGAGGCAAGGACAAATGCAACGACAGAAAAAAATGTAAAAATCCCGAAAGCTTTCCACACTATTTTATTGTTTTTTTCTTCTTTCACAAAGTTTTTCATGGTGCTTTCCACATTCTCCTGAAGCTTGTTCACCGCGTGAAATAATTTCGGGTTATATTTCCCGTCCAGATTCACAAAATCTTTACCCTGAAAAAGATTGCTTAAAAACAGGGATTCATCGGGAAACAATTCACCGTTTGCTTTCTTAAGCTTTGTCAATTTATACTCTTTGGAGCCTGAGCTTTTTTCTTCCTTTATTCTTATAAAATCATGAACCGAAAGATTTACAAGTGTAGCGGTAACAAATGAGAAGCTGAAGGATTCAGAATCAGCGTAGCCAAGTTTTGCTGCCGATAGATTTCTGGGTGGATTAAACTGTGGAATAACAATGGGTTTCTCGGGATCGCGCCCATATTTTCTCCAGTTAAAATAATAAAATGCTAACAGGAATACTGCGGGAATAAAAAGCAGCAGCAAAAACCAGTTCCTTTTCATAAAAAGCAACAGGCCGCTTGGTTTTTCAAACACACCTTTATTAAATCCGGCAGCAACTGTAAGATTTTCCTTTTCGCGTAGATTTTTCGCGGAAAATATTATGGTATTATCCGACAGTTTTTGGCCAGAACAGTTTTCGGCAGTTGAACCCTGTGTTCCTGTATAACACCTGAACTGACTGATTTTCACGTCATCAGGAAACGTAATCTCTGTGCTGATGCTGTCGGTTTCAAAATTCCAGTCGGTACCGTTTACATTCCAGTAAAACTCATCGTAATGATCAAAAAAACCAATTTGATTAAATGTTTCATATTTTATGGTATAAGTATAAATACCGGCAGGCAGAAAATAGTCTTCACTTCCTATATAAACCGTAAGTTTGCCTTCTGATTTTTTTACGTGATAGTCTTCCGGCCGATTATCTCTTTCAACAGAAATAATTTTGTAACTCACAGGATCTTTTTCACCGTTAATATTTCTCACCAGTGGCAACGCACGGAAAATTCCTCGTCTTATCTGATCGCCGGTTGCAGTAACATTGATGTATTCTGTTACCGTAACCGCACCGTCTTTCTGAATATTGATTTCCGAGTGAAAACTGTTGATTTTTTCGTATTCAACCTCGTTGATTGCTGTGCTGTATTCCCGTACCGCAATTGGTTCTACCGATAAAGACAAATCAACGGCTTCCTGCGACCAGAACAGTCCGGAAAAAAACAGAAAAACAAATAAAAAACATTTTTTCATCCTCTCAAAATTACCAGCCGCCACCGCCACCGCCGCCACCGCCGCCACCTGAAAATCCGCCACCACCGGAACCGCTGCCGGATGAGGAAGGCGCAGTAGAAGCGGACGCAATTGAACTTGACAGATTAGAATTCAGTGTTGAACCAAAGGTTGCAGAATTGAAACTGCTCCCGATATACCAGTTATTCTGATAAGTTTCGGCAGAATTTTTCAGCATACTGGCAAATTTATCGCCCCAGATTTTGTCTACACCCAATACAATGGCAAAAGGCAGCAGCGTTTCAAAAACCTGCGGTGTCATTGCCGGCGGATTGTGAAATTTCAGCTGCTCATTTTCTGCCGCGCCCATATACATTTTGAAACCTTCAATCAGAGATTTGGTCTGAAGTTTTTCCACAGAAGGTCTTTTGATCAGAAAACTGTAAATGGCGAACGCTGTAAAAGAGAGAATAAGAAAAAGGTAGCATACGAAGAAATTACGGTCGTCCACAGGATTTTCACCGAAAGCAATACCGTTGCCCGCGAAAAGAAATATAACTACGGGTAAAAAAAGAAACATCTTCCAGCTGAATGTGAATTCACGGATAAAAAACAGCGCAATAGCGCTGATCGTAACCATTAAGCCGTAAAGAACCATCCCAGCCACAACTTTTCCTCCTTCCCCACTCAACGCAAAGCTGTAATAAAGCCCCGCAAAATAAATCAGCGAAATCACGATAAAAGGAAGCCA
>JAEXBA010000066.1 GCA_023457935.1 Bacteroidota bacterium
CGCTGATCGTAACCATTAAGCCGTAAAGAACCATCCCAGCCACAACTTTTCCTCCTTCCCCACTCAACGCAAAGCTGTAATAAAGCCCCGCAAAATAAATCAGCGAAATCACGATAAAAGGAAGCCAAAGTTTAGACCGGTTGTTTCCACTATCCAAAAACTGATCATGCTGAAGCTTGAGGTTGTTTTTAAAGTAATCCACTGCGCTTTCAATCGTGGAGTCGTATTCACCGTCGAATTTCACAGAATCTCTGCTTCCGAAAAACTGTTCCATTACTGCCTTTTCTTCAGTCGGCAAGTCACCGGAAGGTTTTTTCAGTTTTGAAATTACAAATTCGTTCTTTCCGAAAAATCCGCCCAGACCGCTGCTTTTGGTTTCCTCGATTTTCAGATAGCCTTTTACAGCAAGATTTACAAATGCTGCAGTGAGAAAACTGTTGCTGAAGCGCTCTTTTTTCAGATAGCCCAACGAAGCCGGAGAAAGATTCTGAGGCGCACTGAACTGCAGATACACAACCGTTTTCTGCGGATCAACACCGTGTTTCTGCCATGTTGAAATGTAATAGACAATCAGACTGATAAATCCGAGGAGCGCAATGATTAGAATGCCAAATTTTTCAAAAAAAGTAGGTGGCGGCGGCGGCGCGACAACACCTTTGGTGAAACCAACCGCGACTGTAAGACCTTCACGCGAACTCAGGTTTTTAGCCGTCCATGAAAGAGTCTGGTTATCAATTACTTTAACAGAACAGTTTTGCGAGCTGCTGCCGTATTCGCCTGTATAACAGCTGTTCTGAATTAAAGAAGCATGTACAGGAACACGTACCGTTGCTTTTAGCTGATCAATGGGGAAATTCCAGAAAGTTCCGTTGACATTCCAGTAGAATTCATCATATTTTTCAAAAAATCCGACCTGATTTTCAGCTGTGTAATGAATTTCATATTCATAAACTCCTGAATCCAGAAACTCGTCGGGATCACCGATATAAATTCTCAGAAAACCGCTTTCATTTTCTGTGTGAAACTGTTCTTCATCGCCATTTTTCTTTACCGAAATCACTTCATATTTCACGTTTCTGCTCTTGCCGTTCAGCTCTCTTTTCAGCGGAAGCGTTCTGTAAATTCCTCTTTTGATTTCGAGGCCAAGCGCCGTTACGGTAATTTTTTCTCGGATGTCGGCAGTTCCGTTGTTATCCACCGTAATTTCAGATTCAAAATTCCTGATTCGTTCAGAGGTAAGCGATGCTTTCTCGTTTTCCACAGCGGTCATCATACTGTCCACAGCTCTCTGCGCGGCCAAAGCTGCGTCATCGGTATCAGACTGACCGAACATTCCGCTGAATATCAGCAGAAAAAAAGTGACCAGAAAATTTTTCAAAACCTAGAATTTTACCTGTGGAACGTTTCTTTCGGCAGCATTGGTAAGCTCGAAGAACGGCGATTTTCCGAATTTGAACATATTCGCAATGATATTGCTTGGGAAAGTATCAACCAGAATATTGTTTTCGCGAACAGTTCCGTTATAATAACGTCTTGATTTTTCAATATCACCTTCGATACTGGAAAGTTCTGTCTGGAGCTGCTGAAAATTGGTATTTGCTTTCAAATCAGGATACTGCTCTGCAACAGCATTAAGGTTCATCATGGCCTGCGACAGATTTTTTTCGGCAATTTCTTTTTCAGCAACAGAATTTGCGCTCACGGCCGCTGCTCTCGCCTGTGTTACACTGTCTAAAGTTGAGCGCTCGTGCGTGGCATAACCTTTAACGGTTTCCACTAGATTCGGGATAAGATCGTGGCGTTTTTTAAGCATTACATCAATACTGCTCCAAGCTTCCTGAACCATGGTTTTCAGTTTCACCAAACGGTTGTAAATGGAAACGCCGTACAGCGCGAAAATTACAACCAATGCAAGAATAATTAGTAAGATCATCATAATTTGAGTTTTTGTTTTTAATTAGTAGTGGATGAAGATAACAAGTTACATTATTTCTTAAGATTCCTCTCGTAAACCGCAATGTAGTCTTCCGGTTTTATTTTCTGCATCAGTTCGCCGATGAGTTCAAACGGAATATCTTCCGGCTTTTTGAAGCGGACGCAGGATTTCCCCATGTCGATTTTCCTTTTGGAATGCTTCGGATATTCTTCCTGAAACCAATTCAGAACCTCATCGTTCATATACATTCCCATGTGATAAAAAGCGATGAAATTTTTCTGATTGGCCACACTCAAAAAAGGCAATGGTGTATTGGGTGTGCAGTGATAACCGTTCGGGTAATCATCGAGTGAAATACTCCAGCTCGGCATTTTATACTGCATCATTTCTGTAAAACCTTCGGGAATGTTTTTACGGATGGTTTCGATAAGTTTGCTCATTGCTTCCTGCCTTTCTTCAGGAATTTTTGAAATATAGTTTTCGGTGTTTTCTGCGATGATTTCCATTGTTGAATTTTTTCTAAATTTAATGAAATTTACCATTTATGAAACCGTTCAAACCTGAAAACTACAATTCTCTTTCCGCTTATTTGATTGTTGATGACGCTGATCGGCTTGCAAACCAGCTTACCGAAATATTTGACGCAAAAGTGATGCGCCGATTTGCGGCGGCTGCGCCGCCGCAAAAAAGATACAGCGGACAGCCGGACCGAATTTTCAGACGAAAAACTGACCTTCACGCTCCTAAAAAATTCGTAATTTTGTGAAAAATCCAAAATCAAATGCCGAAAATTTCCCACAGAGCACAGAACATGCCCGCTTCGCCGGTTAGAAAACTCGTTCCTTACGCCATTGCAGCGAAACAGAAAGGAATTAAAGTGTATCACCTGAATATTGGTCAACCCGATATCGAAACACCGGAAACTGCGCTGAACGCCATTAAAAACAACCATCTTAAAGTGCTGGAATATGCGCTTTCCGAGGGAAATATTGAATACAGAACGGCACTGAAGAATTATTATCATTCTTTGGGTTTTACGGATTTGTCGACTGATAATTTCATTGTGACGAACGGCGGATCTGAAGCTTTGCATTTCACTATTTCCACGCTTTGTGACGACGGCGACGAAGTTATTGTTCCGGAACCTTACTATGCGAACTACAACGGTTTTACCAATGCTGTGAATGTAAAAGTAGTGGCCGTTCCGTCCACAATTGACACTGGTTTTGCTTTGCCTCCGATTGAAGATTTCGAGAAAAAAATCACGCCGAAAACCCGTGCCATCATCATCTGTAATCCGGGAAATCCAACCGGTTATCTGTATTCGCGTGAAGAACTTGAGCAGCTTGCAGACATTGCGGTGAAACACGATTTGGTGATTATTTCCGATGAAGTTTACCGTGAATACGTTTACGACGGAAAGCAGCAGGTTTCGATGCTTGAATTCGCGGAAGCCGCTGAAAATGTGGTGATCATTGATTCCGAATCGAAAAGATATTCGATGTGCGGCGCAAGAATCGGCTGTATGATTACACGTTCCAAAAAAATTCACGATGCTGCGATGCTTTTTGCTCAGGCTCGTCTTTCTCCGGTTCTGCTGGGACAGATTGCCGCAACTGCAGCACATGAAAACGACGGTGAATATATCAGAAGTGTGCGTGAAGAATACACAAAACGCAGAAATCTTCTTGTTGATTTGCTGAACGGTATTCCTGGCGTTATCTGTCCGAAACCAAAAGGTGCATTTTACTGCGGTGTAGAACTTCCGATTGATGATTCTGACAAGTTTGCGCAGTGGTTGCTCGAACATTATTCTCATAACAACGAAACCATCATGATTGCGCCGATGACCGGTTTTTACAGCAATCCGGAACTGGGCAAAAAGCAGGTAAGAATTGCGTATGTTCTGAAAGAAGATGATTTAAAACGCAGCGTAGAATTATTGAATGATGCGCTTCAGAAATATAAGATTGAATTCGGTCTCTAAATACTGAGCAATTCTGAATTCAAACCGCTGCAATGTACAACACCTTAAAATCGGCCGTAAAAAAAATACTTCCCGAAAGATTTATCATCAGGAATGAAGGCACTTTCAGAAAACTGCTGAAACCTTTTTATTCAGGAAAAAAGTATTGCTGCAATATCTGTGACGCAAAACTCAGAAATTTCGCAAAACTCGACCGTGGTGATGAAATCTGTCCGGTTTGTGGAAGTCTCCCCAGAACGAGACGCCTCTATAAACTGCTGAATGAAGAATTTCTGAAACCTAATTTCACCGTTCTCGATTTTTCGCCAAGCCGTGCTCTGTACAGAAAACTGAAAAACAGAAAAGCTCTTCGCTATTTCGCAACCGATTTTGAAGACGAATTTCTCTCCGATTACCGTTTTGATATTACCAATATTGAACAGCCGGATGAAAAATTTGATCTGATAACCTGTTATCATATCCTTGAACATATTACGGACGATGAAAAAGCGATTTCCGAACTGTACCGCGTTCTGAAGATCAACGGAACTCTGATTGTTCAGACTCCGTTTAAGGACGGTGAGATTTACGAAGATTTTTCAGTTACAAAACCGGAAGACCGCTTGAAACACTTCGGACAGGAAGATCATGTGAGAATTTATTCCGCTTCCGGACTCGAGAAAAGACTTCAGAAAGCTGGTTTCAAAACCGAAATCCGACAGTTTGATGCTGACTTTTACTACGGATTTACTGACAATGAGAAAATAATCATTTGCAAAAAAAATTAAAATGAATTTCCAGGAAGCCAAAGCCAAATATAGTCAGAAGTGAATTCAGTTCGAGAAAAATAAACTTCATTGCCACTAATACACTAATTATTCGTGCATTCGTGGCATTTTTATTCTAAATTTTGCCCAACCATTATCCCAAAATTCCCAATAAAACACCTCATTAAAACCGTACCACACTTCGGATCTAAAGCTAAAACCAAATACTGTCTGAAGTGAATTCAGCTCAAGCATAACAAACTTCATGGCCACTAACACACGAATATTCGTGCATTCGTGGCATTTTTGTTTAAATTTGTGTAAGCTTTTTACAAATGAATTTCCAGGAAAACATCTCAATAAAACCCTACAACACTTTCGGCGTTGAAGCCAAAGCTAAATATTTTGCAGAAGTCAATTCCGAAGAGGAACTGATTGAAATTTTAAATCAGTACAGAAAACTTCACGTTGAAAATCCGCAGAAATTACCGCTGATGTTTCTGGGAGGCGGTTCCAATATACTTTTCACCAAAGATTTTGAAGGTTTGGTTGTAAAGTTGAATCTGAAAGGAATTTCGGAAGAAAAAATGAATGAGACCGATGTTTTGGTTACCGCGAAATCCGGTGAAAACTGGCACGATTTCGTGATGTTCTGTCTGGAAAAAAATTACGGCGGTTTGGAAAACCTTTCGCTGATTCCGGGAAATGTGGGAACTTCACCAATGCAGAATATCGGAGCTTACGGAACTGAAATCAAGGATGTTTTTGTGAACTGCAGAGTCCTGGATCTGGAAACTCTGGAAATAGAAGAATTCGACCGCGAAGAATGCCGTTTCGGTTACAGAGATTCTATATTCAAACAGGAAGGAAAAGGAAAATACGTGATTCTTGAAGTGACTTTTGCCTTAACAACGGTCAATCATAAAATCAAAACTGAATACGGTGCTATAAAAGCGGAACTCGAAAAAATGGGAATTCTGGAGCCAACCATTCAGGATGTTTCGAAAGCGGTGATTGCCATCCGTCAAAGCAAACTTCCGGATCCGAAAGAAACCGGAAATGCAGGAAGTTTTTTTAAAAATCCAACGGTTCCGAAGGCGCAGTTTGAAGAACTTCAGAAAAAATTTCCCGACATTCACTTTTATCCAACCGGTGAAATGATAAAAATTCCGGCTGGCTGGCTCATTGAACAGTGCGGCTGGAAAGGAAAACAGATTGGAAACGTTGCTTCACACAAATTACAGTCATTGGTCATCATCAATGCAAACGGAAACGCAACCGGAAAAGAAATTTTCGATTTTTCAACAGAAATTATCAATTCAGTAAAAGAAAAATTCGGGATTGAACTGGAGCGTGAAGTGAATATTATTTAGAAACAAAGCATAGGTAAGACTACAATTACATTATGCTGAAAGTACAAAGCACAGAATGAAAATCGCAGTTTTAGGTGCGGGAAAAATGGGTCTCGCTTTTTCGAAATCATTTTTGAAATACGACCTTATCAAACCGAAAGATTTACATCTGATTACGAGAAATCAGCTTAGGAAAACCGAAATCCTCGAAGAGTTTCCGGAATCTCATGTTTCTTCGTTTGATGAAATCCAGGAAGTCGATGCCGATTTGATTATCGTTGCTGTGAAACCACAGGATTTTGCTTTTGTAGCCGAAAATTTACCGTTCAGAATTTCAGAAAAATCGTTGGTACTGTCTATTATGGCGGGAATTTCCATTGAGAAGATTCAGAAAGCGCTCAATCATCAATTTGTTGTCCGTTCCATGCCGAATTCCCCTACTCTGCTGGGAATGGGAATCACCGGTTATACCGCAGCAGAAGGCATTTCGTTCAATCAGCTGATTCAGGTTGAACGACTTTTGAATTCTACAGGAAGATCGGTTTATCTTGAAGATGAAAGTCTTTTGGATGGCGTTACCGCGCTTTCGGGAAGTGGGCCGGCGTATTTTTATTACATCGTTGATGCGATGATTAAAGCCGGAACGGAAATGGGAATCGAAGAAAACCTTTCCAAGCTTTTCGTGAAACAGACCATGTTGGGAGCGTATCATCTCATCAACAATTCAGAAAAATCTTTAGACGAACTGATCGAAGACGTTGCTTCAAAAGGCGGAACAACGGAAGCCGCACTCAAAACTTTTGGCGACAACCATCTGAAAGAAGCACTGAAAAAAGGTATTCTGTCTGCTGAAAACCGCGCCAGAGAACTCAATTCGTGATATGTCGAGCTTAATCCTGCTTTTCCTCTGTCTTTTTCTCGGAATCGTTCTGAAGAAAACAAAACTGTTTCCGGAAAACGGACATTTGGCGCTGAATTCTTTCGTTATCAACATTTCCCTTTCTGCACTGGCGCTATTTTACATTCCGAAAATCAATATTGAACTCAGTCTGATTTTTCCGATTGGAATTGCGTGGCTGAATATCGCTTTTGCACTTCTGATCTTCAGTTTTGTCGGTAAAAAACTTGGCTGGACAAAATCGCTGATTGGCGCTGTAGTGATGTGTGTTGGTTTCGGGAATACGTCGTTTGTGGGAATTCCTGTCATTCAGGCACTTTTTGGTGAAGAAGGCATAAAAACGGTCATGATGGTTGATCAGCCCGGAAGTTTCGTGGCACTTTCAACGGTCGGAATTGCGGTCGCAAATTTTAACTCCGGCGCACAGAGCTCAACTTCAGAAATCATCCGGAAAATAGTCCGGTTTCCTCCTTTCATCGCTTTTTGCGTGGCTATTTTGCTCAATATTTTCAACATCACGGTTCCGGCAGAAATCGATACTGTTTTTGAGAAACTTGGAGCAACAACAGTTCCGCTCGCTTTGGTTTCAGTGGGAAGTCAGCTCCGTTTTGAAAAACCGGGAATTTACTCAAAACCGTTATTTCTCGGACTTTCCTTCAAGCTGATTTTGTTTCCGCTGATGATTTTCCTGCTTTACTTCAAGATTTTCGGCCAGACTGATGAAGCTGCACAGATTTCCCTTTTGGAAGCGGCAATGGCTCCAATGATTACGGCCGCAATTATTGCTTCAGCCCACAATCTGGAGCCGAAACTCTGCAACCTTTTTATCGGTATCGGAATTCCGCTTTCCTTTTTCACGCTGGGGCTCTGGTGGATTTTTCTTCAGTATTTCTGAAACTGAATCCCAAAAAACGCTTTTCTTATCTTACATCAATGTCTTTCATTTTAAGACGCATTACCTTTGCTTCATCAAAACAGAATAATATGAAAGTAAATATTTGGAGCGATGTAAGATGTCCTTTTTGCTATGTCGGAAAGAAAAAATTCGAAAAAGCACTGGAACAGTTTGCCGATAAAGAAAAAATTGAAGTAGAATGGCATTCTTTCCAGTTAGATCCGACTTTGGAAACACAGCCGGATAAAAACCCGTATGAATTCTTTTCAGAAAGAAAGGGAATTTCGGTTTCACAGGCGAAAATGATGCATCAGCATGCCGCAAAAGCAGGAAAAGATGTCGGTATTGATTTTAATTTCGATGAATCAAAAGTAGCCAATTCTACCAATGCTCATAAGCTTATCCAGCTTGCAAAAACGAAAAACCTTGCCAATGAGGTGGAAGAAGGACTGTTTAAAGCGCAGTTTCTTACTGCGGACAATATCGACGATGAAGCCACGCTGATCAGAATCGGAAAAGAGGCAGGTCTTGAAGAATCAGAGGTGAAGAATGCGCTGCATTCCGACGAAATGGCGTACAGAGCCAGTCAGGATTTACAGATGGCCCAGAAACTTGGTATCAATGCGGTTCCGTTCTTTGTTTTCAATGATAAATATGGTGTTTCCGGAGCTCAGCAGCCCGAAACTTTCCTGGAAGTTCTGCAGAAATCCTATGAAGAATTTTCAGCCGGCGATCAGGGTCTGGAGATCATTGAAGGACAGAGCTGCGACGCAGACGGAAACTGCAACTAAGCGTTTCTTAACCTACATCAATGTGCAGCGGAATCTTCCGGAGTACCTTTGTTATGTAAAAAATCAGTAAAAATTAAAATCAGAAACTAATATCAGTACAATGAAAAAGATCATGTCATTTTTAGCAGTAGTTCTGTTCACTGCATTCACATTCGCACAGAAAACTTTGGTATCGGATCCGATGCACTCCAGAATCCAGTTTTCGGTAATTCACCTGACCATTAACGATATCATCGGTAACTTTGAAACGACAAACCTTACGATTGAGGCTGATGAGAAATCTTTCGTGAATTCTAAAATCAACTTTGAATTTGATGTAAACTCCATCAACACTCACGTTGAGCCACGCGACAACCATTTAAGAAGCGCCGATTTCTTTGATGTTGCCACTTATCCGAAAGCCACTTTTGTGAGCACTTCCCTAAAAAAACAGAAAAAAAATTATTACGAACTGAACGGAAACCTTACCATGCACGGTGTTACAAAACCGGTAAAATTAACGCTGGTTTACAGAGGTTCAACCGTAAATGCGATGAACAAAAAAACCACTCACGGTTACCAGGTTTACGGTACGCTGAAAAGATCCGCTTTCAATGTGGGACCTAATTTCCCTGAAGCAATGATCAGCGATAACGTAAGAATCAAAGGTGATTTTGAGCTTACAGAAAAGTAGTTATTTCATAACGTTTGTGTTTTTGGGTTCCGCGAATATATTATTTGCGGAACTTTTTATATTTAAACCGAATTATTTCCGTTATCACTTTCAATCGTTTATATTTGAAACTTTGTAAAAAATTTGAGAAAATTTTCATTAATATTTTTCCTGACCGGCTTTGTGTGGATTTCTGCACAGAACGATAGTATCTATGTAAGCGCAAGGATTCCGGGTACAAATATTATTGATGTTCAGCAGGAAATTATTTATCATAACCGCAAGGATGCAGCAATAACTGAAGTTCAGCTTCTCAACTGGATTGCTGCCTACCAAAACCGCGGTACTGCCCTGTACAGAAGAAAACTCGAAGACCGCAACCGCGACCTTCATTTTGCAAAGAAAGAAGAACTCGGAAAACTCATCCGCCTTGAAGCTGATATTAACGGCGCAGCCACTGAAAAAAGCAGTCTGGAAAAAGAAAACCTGTATCTGCGGCTTCCCCAGACTTTAGCGCCGGGCGAAAGTGTAAAAATTAACCTCAGTTATCAACTTCAGCTTCCTTCTTCTGTGTTTACGGGTTATGGAGTTTCTGGAAACAGAACTGCCCTGAAGTATTTTTTTCTGGTTCCGGACGGTTTTGAGAATGCAGAACCGGCAGAAAAAAAATTCATTGACACCGAAGAAACAGCCAGCCACAGTACGTTCTGGACCATTAACCTTGACGTTCCCGCCAATTACTATTCAGAAAGCAATCTCCCGGAAGTTCAGCCGAATTATTTTCAGGGTTATCTGAAGAACGATCCGGAAATTCATATTTCTGATCAGGCCTTCAGCGAAGTAAACGCAAATGTCGACGGCCAACGCGTTCCTGTAAGCTTCGGTTATACCCTGAATGAAGCCGAAAAGCAGCATCTTGAGTTTTATCTGCCGCTACAGCTGAAATTTATAAAGGAAAGAACGGGACTGGTTCCGGAAAAGATCTTTATCTCTGAAAAATTCAAGAAAAAAGAAGACTTTTTCGGCAACAACGACATTAAATTCTGGAAATTCCGTTTTCCGCTGTTTTCCGAAGCGCAGAATGTAGATCTGGATTACTTCAGTATCATATCCAAAAATGTTCTGGAGCAGAGCTTTGCAGCGCGTAAGGAAGAAGACCACTGGTTCAAGAACGGGATAAAAACCTATCTCGAGATTCAGTATCTGAAACACTACTACAAGGAGTCGCGTCTTTTGGGCGCTTTGCCCGATGCCGAAATATTGGGTATGAAACCGCTGAAAATTTTCCATGCTTCCAAACTTAAACTGATTGAGCGTTACGGCATTGCCTATCAGTATATGATGACGCAGAATCTTGACCAGAAAATCGGTGAGAAATTCAGCGACCTCAGCAATTTCAACGAAATGACGATCAGTAATTTTGAAACCGGAAGTCTGTTCAATTTTGTTTCAGAAGAAATGGGCACTGAAAAATTTGAAGCTTTTCTTAAAAACTATCTTCAGACAAACGCAGAAAAACCTGTGGATACTGATGATTTCCTGGACAGACTTGCCATGAGTTCAGATTATTCATCGTCGTTTCTGAATGATATTATTGAACGGAAACACCGGGTTAATTTTGATCTCAGAAAATTCAGAAGAGAAGGTGAAAATCTCTCGGTAAACGTAAAAAAGAATGAAGAAGATCCGGTTCCTTTCAAGCTGGAAACCTTCAACCAAAAAGGCGAAAGCAAAACGCACTGGTTCGACACACCTGAACACAAATCCACCGAAAACTACGTGATTCCTGAGCATGACGCTGAAAAAATCGTCATCAACAGCGGACACTTCTTCCCCGAAAGCAATTTCCGCGACAATTATCTGTATTCAAAAGGCCTTTTTGCCAATGCCAAAAAAATACGTTTCAAGCTGATAAAGGATATTCCGAATTACGAATACAACGAGATTTATCTGAACCCAAGACTGAACTTCAATGCCTATGACAAACTTCTGCTCGGTCTTAATTTTAAGAATGAATCTCTGTTCAACCAGAAATTTTCCTACTCGCTGACACCCTATTTCAGTACAGGAACAGGGAAATTTACCGGTTCCGGCAGCGTTTCCTACAGTTTTATGCCGCCCGAAAGCTTTTACCGAAATCTTACGGTTGGAGTTTCGGGTTCGTACTTTCATTACGACTATGATTTAAGTTATCAGCGCATGTCGGCCTACGCGAATATCAACTTTACCAAAAATCCGCGCAGCGCGATCAACAAAACAGCCGGAATTGCTTACAACCATTATCAGAAGGAACTTACACCGGCGATGATTGCAGAAAATGAATACGACCGATACAATCTCTGGAGCGCCAACTACGGATATTCCGACAACCGCCTGATTCATGAAAAATTTGCGGGAATCGGCATACAGGGAATGGAAGATTTCCAGAAGATTACCGGAGAAGCCTTTTACCGCTACGAATTTGCGAAAAACAAAAAAATAAGTTTCCGGCTTTTTGCAGGTTATTTCCTCAGCAACAAAACACGGAATGACCTGTTTGATTTCGGTATTTCAAAGGTTTCCAACTACTCGTTTTCTTACGGCCTCATTGGGCAGAGTGCCACGTCAGGAATACTTTCGCAGCAATTTATACTGGCAGACGGCGGCTTTAAATCGTATATAGGCGACACCGTAAACCAATGGATTACTTCTTTCAATGTGGATTCGCATGTATGGAAAATGTTCAACGTTTATGCTGATGCCGGTGTTTACAAAAACAAAGGAACAAGCCCTGAATTCATCTGGGATTCCGGTGTAAAAGTTCGTATTGTTCCGGATTTTCTTGAAGTATACCTTCCGGTGTATTCGTCGCTTGGCTTTGAGCCGTCTTTCAAAGATTACGGAAAAAGAATACGCTTCACACTGGTTCTCAATCTGAATGCGGTTGTGAATACAGTTCGCCGCGGCTGGTATTAATGCTTACTGTAACAGATTGGGAACTGATGTTTTGATTCCTTCACCGTCAAGGCGCTGTTTCAGTTTCAGAATGGCTTCACTGCGTACATTTACGATATTTTCGCCCTTTTTCATCAGAAATTTGGCCTGCAGATTATAGATGCCCAGTTTCTGATCAACAAAAACCACTTCCGCTGATTTAGGATCTTCCACACATGCGAAACTTTTCAGTTCCTCCAGAAGAACTTTCTTGGCGCTCTCGAGATTTTCGGTATTCGGAATTTCAAGATCGATAATAACTTTTCTGTGCTGTGATGCCGAAATATTGATAAACGGCGCACTGAAAATTAGCTGATTGGGAATGTACACTTTCTTTCCCTCATCGTTAATTACTTTTGTAGTAAGAAATCCTATTTCTTCCACAGTACCGGAAACACTGTTGATGGTAACATAATCGCCAACTTTAAAAGCTTTGTCGACACTCACCAGCATTCCGGAAAACATTGAGGAAACAATATCTTTAAGCGCAACGCCGGCAATAATCCCGGCCACACCCAAGCTTCCGATAAATTTCAGAAAGAAACCGCTGAGACCCATTATTTCGAGTGCGATGAAAGTTCCGATCAAGATAATCAGAAACCGGAAAAATCCAATAAGCGTAATTACCGTATCCTGATTTCTGCTTTTTGGAAACAGCTTCTGGAAAAGGTTTACCGTCATTTTACTCAGAAATTTACTGGCATAAATGGAAATCAGAAAGATCAGAACACCCACAATAAGATTCGGTGTAAATTCCGCAAATCTTACCCACCAGTTTTCCAAAACACCCCAAACCAAATCAATATATTCACCGCTGTCGCGCATACAGACACATTTTTTTCAAATTTATGAAAATTTTAACCGATCAAAATTTACCTTTTGGGCAATACTTCTTAACTTTGGTAGATAACCGATAAAACAATACTGTTATGTCAATAAAATTAGGAGATACAGCACCGAATTTTCAGGCGGATTCATCATTGGGCAATTTAGATTTTTATGAATATCTGGGCGACAGCTGGGGAATCCTGTTCTCGCATCCTGCCGACTATACACCGGTTTGTACTACCGAATTGGGAATGACGTCCAAACTGAAAGGTGAGTTTGATAAAAGAAATACAAAGGTAATTGCCCTTTCTGTGGATGATGCCGAAGACCACCGCGGTTGGGTAAAAGATATTAATGAAACACAGAACTGTTCTGTTGATTTCCCAATCATTGCTGATAAGGACAAAAAAGTTTCGGATCTGTATGATTTTATTCATCCGAATGCTTCCGAAACACACACCGTGCGCTCGCTTCTGATCATCGATCCTGATAAAAAAGTACGTCTGATTATTACCTATCCGGCTTCAACGGGAAGAAATTTCAATGAAATTCTAAGAGTTCTGGATTCGCTGCAGTTGGTTTCAGAGCATAAAGTGGCAACACCTGTGAACTGGAATGACGGTGATGATGTAATTGTTCCGCCGAATATTTCCACTGAAGATGCCCGCGGAATTTTCCCGAAAGGCGTTACGGAAATCAAACCGTACCTCCGGACAACACCTCAACCGAATAAGTAAACATAAATAAATATCCCGCTGACTTTTCCCGGCGGGATTTTTATTTATGTTTATTGGTATAAGACTTCTTTACTTTTCAGGATACTTCACAGCATTTGCCGGCTCAATAGGATTATGGTTTTTCCGCATATAATTCTGATATATTCTCGTCAGTTCCGGAAACTGATCTTTACTGGTGACTTTGATGTTCATCACACGGAATTCACCTTCCATATTTGGATCGAAGTTTTCGCGCATTTCCTGAAGCGGATCGTTAAACTGTTCCAGCTGTTTTTTCTGCACGGTTTTTAGATTTACCGGAAGTGCCTTTTCCCTTGCAAAACTCTCAATAAAATCTTTCGTATCGTAAGTTGTATCGAATTTCTGACTTTTTACCAGTTTGAACAGAAAATTCTTATCCGTATCCTCCACTTCGAAAATCATTCCCGGAAGTCCGCGAAATTTGTATGGTCCTTCACTCAGGTTTAAATCTTTTGCGAACCACGCAATCCAGCTTCTTCCGCCAAAATCTGCTGTCGCTTTCTGAAGCTGATAATTTCCGGAAGTTTTCGTTTCGTCGGATAGTTTCCAGTTGATTTTATCTTCAGTTTCGTAAACGTAATAGGCATTCATCAGAACATAATTGCGGTTTATGTCCGATGATCTTCTTCTGACGATCTGCGGCGTGTCGTTCCAGATTGTGTTGAAATACGTGCGGACTTTGTTGAGAGAATCGTTTTCCGCATAAGCGCGTTCATAAAACTTCACTTCATCCGGATTAATATCGAGATGCATGTTGGTTTTCTCGTACTCCGTATTTTCCGGATTGGTTTTGTAATGATATTCGTAAATAAAACGGTGCGTCTGCGCTGAAAACAACAGCGGAAACAGCAAAAAGAAAAGCAGTTTATTCATCTTAATGAAATTTTCATTTCAAAGATAAACAATTCAGACTTTCAGTTTTTTCAGTCGCTGCCACCAGATAATAATTCCGGTAACGGGAAGCATTGCGCCGATTAAAGTAATGATGAAATAAAAAATAATGCTCGGCAAACCCATTATTTCTCCGGTGTGGAGCGGTTTTGCCAGTGAAGTAAACTGTTTGTTGAGTGGTTTTTCCAGGAAGATTTCTTTGGTTTTCAGTTCGCCGGTTTTATCGAAGCTCAGTTCATCCGGAAGCAACGCACGCAGAAAGTTATCGGTGTTGATTTTCTTCACCATGAACCTCGGATTTTCATCATTAGGAAATTCCACAGACAAAGTTCCCGGATTGGGAAAATGACGGTTGGTTTCGTCAACAATTTCCTGAACGGAAACAATCTGTTCGTCTTTCAGTTCATTTTTTTCAGATTCGCGGTTCAGCATATCGCTCATCAAATCGGCAAAAGCGTCATTCTCTTCGGTTACGTTTGCAGTATTGATTTGCGAAATCGGTTCACCGCCCAAAGAAACAATCAGCGCATTTTTCACCCATGGATAAGTGACATAAATTCCCGTAACAGAAATGAACATCAGAAAAATCAGCGTATAAAAACCGAGAACATTGTGCAGATCGTGATTGAGGCGTTTAAAACTCGCGCTGAATTTTATGGTTAAACCCTGTTTCAGGTATTTCAGTTTTTTCGGAAGCCAAAGAAAGAATCCCGAAATCATGAGAACCAGAAACATCAGAACCGAAATTCCGCTAATCTGCCGGCCGACATTTCCCAAAAGAAGATTTCTGTGTAAATCGAGCACAACTTCAAAAAAACGGTTTAAACTCTGGTCGCCGTTTCCAAGTTCCAGTTTCCTGTACGGATCGTAATAGGAACCGCTGACTGCGCCGTTTTCATTTTTGTAGGAAATATTCCACGATCTTGAAGCAGATTCTGGAATGGTCACCGAAACCAGTTCTTTTCCTTCGAGTGAAAGTTTTTGCTGAAGTTCACCTGGAGTTTGCGCTCTTCCGGCCGGAGAAATAAACACTTTATCATAGTTGTACGCTTCAATAATCTGCGTTTTGAAGGCATACAGACAACCGCTGATGCAAAGCACAAAAACCACCACCGAAGAAAGCAAACCGAACCAAAGATGAACGAGGTAACTGATGTATTTCAGCCACAATTCGTTTTTTCTTTTTTTGCGGAACAGACTTTTGAAGATCTTTTTCATGTGGTTTTCAAGCGAGGAAGCTGAATCCAAAAATTATTCTGAATTCAGCTTAACCCAACTGTTATAATATGAATGTTGATATGAAATGTTTTATTCTTTGCCTTTGTAGCCAACGTCTTTTACTGTATGCTCAAATTTTACGTATTGTTCCGGAGTCAGTGCTTTTTGGATAGCCGCTTTTCTCTGCGTGTCGTATTTGATGAAATATTCTTTAGCCAAATCAGAATTTCCGTGGTACACATCGTGTGCATCAGAAAATGCCTTTTCGAAAGCATTGTTTGCAGCGTTTACTACCTGCATCTGGTTTTCATCAAGACCTGCATCAGCTTGGATTTTTACCAAAAGTTCATCGTTGTAGCGTGATCTCTTTCTTGTATTTTTAGCGACAAACTCGTTGTATTTCGTCATTTCGTCTGCGGTAAGAACTTCACTCACTTCAGCGTCCTGTTTTTTCTGAATTTCTTCATACTTCGTAAATAGTGTTACTCTGTCCGGTTTTTCGCCCATACTTTCGCGAACGGCTTTTCTTTCCGCATCGTATTTGGTGGTAATGGCTTCGAAACTTGCGGCTTTGTCACCGGTGAAGTTCATTTCAGTTTTGAACTTGCTGTAATCTGCTCCTCTTTTCTTGTTTTCTCCTTTGCAGGCAATAATTACTGCGGATGCTGCAAAAGCGATGAATAATGACTTTAATTTCATAACGTATATTTTTGATTTAGAATTTATAGTTTAACTGTACTGCGAAGTTTCTCGGATCATTTCTGTTCAGGTAACCGCCACGGTAATAAGCGCTGTAACCTGTTGCATCGGTAAGATTGTTGGCGAAGAATTTAATTCCGTAATTCGCTCTGCTGTAACCAATCTGTGCGTTAATAGTCGTAAAAGCATCAAGCATAAACGGCTTTACACCCGGAACTGTATTGTGAACTATTACTTTCTGCGTGAATTCGTTCACCGGTCTTTCTCCAACATAATAAGCACCGCCACCAAAATGCAGACCGCGAAGTGCGCCGTCACGAATCGTATAATTTACCCAGGCATTTGCCGTATGTTCTGCTGCCATCATCGGACGCGCTCCGTTTACATAAGCCGGGCTGTTTTCATATTTCGCATCAAGGTAAGCGTAACCCGCCATAATTTCAAGATTTTCGAAAGCACGACCGATTAAATCCACCTCAATTCCTTTTCTGGTAAGATCTCCCGCAAAATCGTAGAAACCTGTTGCATTTCCCTGTTCATTAAGAACCGAATAGGAAAGATTATTCATATCCATTGAATACAGGTTGATGTTGAATCTCAGTTTTTCATCAAACCAGTCGGATTTTACACCGGCTTCCCACTGTCTTGTTATTGAAGGACCAACTGTTCCGCCGCTCACCAAAAGATTGGAATTACCGCGTAAACTCGTTGTTGTAGTGTATGATCCGTAAATATTGATATTTTCACGCGGAGAAAACATTAGTCCCAATTGAGGATCCCATGCATCTTTCTGTCCTTCCATTGTATCACCATTAAATCGGCTGTAACGGATTCCCATGATTGCTTTGAAATATTCGCCGATTCCCAACACTTCCTGCGCCATCAAACCGATGGTCGGACTTTTCGGACTTACAACTGTTGCGATGTACTGTAATGCATCCGGATTGATATTTTCAGGAAGGAAATTATTGACATTCTGCGTTACATCAATAACATCAACATTAATTCCGGTAGCTGAAGGATCTCCGTTCAAACCGTAACTGTTTGTTTCGGTAAAACTTTCTTTCCAGTCGAAACCGATTTGAAAAGTATGTTTGAAAATTCCGGTTTTAATATCATGACCGATAAAATCTGCCTGAAAAACTCTTGAATGATCTGATCCGCCACTTTTTCCGAGCGTTCTTCTGCGCATTTTATAATCTCCGCCAACGGCTCTTAAAGCTCCGGTTGATAAACCTTCGTCTTCAGAATCCATGGACATGAAAGCGGCTCTCAGTTTAAAATGACTGTTCAATAATCTTTCCGCAGAAATTCCGTAGCTGAACGCATCTGTTTTTACATAATCGGACGCGAAACCAAGAAATTTCTCTTTCGGCATGTCGTAAATATTGTTTTCATCATCCGCAGAAAGGTTTACCGTTCCACGGTTCGGAGTGGTTTCATCACGTAGAAAATCCATTTCCGCAACAATTTTTGTTTTGTCATCCGGACGGAAAGCTATGGTTGGATTGATGTAAATTCTTTCGCCTTTTACATGATCTGCAAAGGACTTGTTATTCTGATAAGCAGCATTCACACGCATTGAAATTCTTCCTTCACTGTCAAGAACACGCTCCACATCAAGCGTCGGACGGAACAAATCCCAGTTCCCGTAACGGAAACCTATATTTCCGTGATTATAAAATCTTGGCGTTTTCGTAGCAATATTGACCACTCCGCCTGCAGCACCAAGAGCATTTCCAATTCCCTGAGTAATCGCTGCTGAACCGCGCAAAACCTGCATACTTTCAACACCCTGCATATCTGCAATCATCGAGCTGGATCTGAAATCTGAATTCATCAGAACTCCATTTTTCAGAACCGGCGTTCCTCGGAAACCACGAATCGACATACTTTCGCCGTTTCCGCCATAACTGCTGAAAATGACAACTCCGGGAATATTTTTGGCCGCATCCGTAATCGTAAGTGCGCCCATATCCTGAATGGCTTTTT
The DNA here is from genome assembly GCA_023457935.1 of Bacteroidota bacterium. Lineage (GTDB taxonomy): Bacteria > Bacteroidota > Bacteroidia > Flavobacteriales > Weeksellaceae > JAEXBA01. Next base: position 18,617 of record JAEXBA010000066.1, read on the forward strand.
CCGAAATCACCGAAATACTCTGAATCATCTCTCGTGGATTCAGCGGAAGTCGGGTAATGATTTCCAGTTTTTTCGGTTGCTTCTTGGGAACTCCGAAAAGTTCAATTTTTTCAATTTCAGTTGTGTTTTTGATGGTGTCGAAATCGGGTGTCGGCTGATACTGCATCTGTGCATGCGCTGAAACAGAAAGAACAATAAAACCGATCGCCAGAAGCTCCTTTTTCATAGTTACGTTTATTTAGAATGAATTAAAATAACGGGGCAAATGTAAAAACTAAGATTGTTTTCGCCAAATTTATTTTGATTAATTCTAAATAAAAATTAGAAGCGTTTTGTAAATTATTGAAAATGAGGATTTATCTGATAGATGATTTCTGTCAGTTTTTCAACAATAACGTCTTTTTACATGAAGAAAAAGGAAAACTAAAGGGAAAAATGGCTGAAATTAACCGATCTGTTCCTGAAGTTCCAGCCAGCGAAGTTCCATTTCTTCCAGTTTATCAGAAATGTTCTGAAGCTCTTCAGATAAGACAGAAATCTTTTCGTAATCGGTTTCATTATTGAGTTTTTCAAGAATTTCGGTGCGTTTCTGTTCCAGTTTTGGCATTTCTGTTTCTACAGTTTCCAGTTCGCGCTGTTCTTTGAAGGAAAGCTTCTTTTTGGTTACAGGCTGTTGGTTTTCGGTTGCTGGTTTTTTGATTTCCTGCTTTTGGTCTTGATTCTCGGTTTTCGATTCCTGCTTTTTGAAATGTTCGCGGTATTCGGAAAAATTTCCGGTGAAATCCTTAATGATTCCGTTCCCTTCAAAAGCCAGAACATGATCCACGATTCTGTCCATAAAATAACGGTCGTGCGAAACAATAATCAGTGAGCCCTGAAAATTCTGAAGAAAATTCTCCAGAACCGTTAAAGTTGGTAAATCAAGATCGTTCGTCGGCTCGTCAAAGATCAGGAAATTAGGATTCTGATACAGAACATGCATCAGGTGAAGACGTCGTTTTTCACCACCAGACAGTTTTGAAATGGGCGAATACTGCGTCTGATCATCAAAAAGAAAAAGACGGAGAAACTGCGAGGCAGAAATAGTTCTTCCGTTGGCCATCGGAAAATTTTCAGAGATTTCCTTAATGGAATCAATCACGCGCTCATCTTCTTTAAACTGTAACCCTTTCTGTGAAAAATAACCGAATTTTATGGTTTCACCGGTTTCAATTTCTCCGGAATCCTTTGGCTCCAATCCCTGAATGATATTGAGTAAAGTTGATTTCCCAACACCGTTCTTTCCGATAATTCCAACTTTGTCGGCTCGCTGAAAAGAATAAGAAAAATCCTTCAGCAAAATATTATTGCCATAACTTTTGGAAATATTCTTCAGTTCCAGAATTTTCTTTCCAAGACGCTTCATCTCGAATTCCAGTTCCAGGTTCTGTTTTTTGGTATTGGTTTTCGCAACTTTTTCAGTTTCGTAAAAAGCATCGATCCTCGATTTTGATTTTGTAGTTCTTGCTTTCGGCTGACGGCGCATCCATTCCAGTTCCTTTCTGTAAAGGTTATTGGCCTTATCGATGGAGGAATTCAGATTGTCTTCGCGAATCATTTTGTTTTCAAGATAAGTCGCATAACTTCCGTTGTGAACATATAGATTGCGGTCTTCCATTTCCCAGATAATATCGCAGACGGAATCAAGAAAATAACGGTCGTGGGTAACCAGCAGAAGTGTGATTTTCTCCTTACTCAGATAATTTTCAAGCCATTCAACCATTTCTACATCAAGATGATTGGTAGGCTCATCCATAATCAGTAAAGTGTGGGTATGCTGCGCTCTGGTTTCGGTAAGCAGTTTGGCTAAAGCGACGCGTTTGATCTGCCCGCCCGAAAGTGTTCCCATTCTGGCATCCAAATCTGTGATTTTAAGTTGAGACAGAATCTGTTTCATTTCATTCTCCAAATCCCATGCTTTCTGGTTTTCCATTTCGGAAATTGCTTTTTCCATTTCGTCGTGATCCTGGGAAATGAGTGACTGATGATAGCTTTTAAGCGCTTTTATCGGTGGCGAATCTAAAGTCATCATAAATTCTTCCACCGAAAGCTGAGAATCGAACTCAATCTCCTGATCAAAAAGAACGACCTGTATTTCTTTGTTTATGGTAACCGTTCCGCTGTCTGCAATTTCTTTTCCCAGAAGAATTTTCAGTAAGGTTGATTTTCCGGTTCCGTTTTTTGCGACGATTGCGATCTTGTCACCTTCATTGATATTGAAGCTGATATTTTCGAAAAGGACTTTTATTCCGTAGGACTTTGTAAGATTTTCGGCTGAAACGTAATTCATTATAATTGAAAATGGAGCGTTGAAAATTGAAAGTTAGAGTGCGAAAATAAGAAAACTGAAATCAGTCGACAGTAAGTCTTTTCAAACTCCACAAATTACCGTTGAAGACATTAAGGTCCACTTTTGTGTTGATGCCGTACACAATGCCGTTTTCGGTAAACTGCCACATTTTCCAGTTGTCGTCCGCACTTGGTTGCGGAACATCATTGTAATTGGCGAGCCATAGCGGATATTCATCGAACTCACCGCGCAGGTTGTCCTTATAATAATGGTAAAATGTATAAATTATAGGTTTCTGACCGTACTTTTCCTCAACAATCTTGAGCCAGATTTTCAGATTTTCGCGAAGTTCTTCCTTTGAATACCGAATTGGATTTCGTTCAATATCCAGAACCGGAACCAGATCACCTTCTTCCAGTTTTACAGATTCAAGAAAATTATTGGCCTGTTTCACAGGATCTTCATCAGGACGGTAAAAATGATAAGCGCCGCGAATTAAATTATGCTTTTTTGCCGTTTGCCAGAATTCATCAAAATTTTTGTCCTTGCTCCTGTTGCCCATCGTAGCACGCAAAATCACAAACTCCAGCGGAATTGTTCTGTTTCCGATTGAAAGCGAATCCCATTTAATATCTTTTGAATTCTGATAATGGGAAATATCAAAACCAAATGTTTTATCAGCATATTCACCAACAATACGGTCGATTCTGGCTGCCTCACGCTCAGAATTTTTGAGTTTCTTGTGTTCAAATCTGTCGAAATACATGGCGTAATAAAACGCCACTTTCTCTTTGAGGAAAAAAGCAGTTCCCAACAGTGTTAAAGCCATAATCGCCAACAGTATTTCCCTGCGCAGAAGCCAGTGTTTCCTACGTTTTTTGTGAATTTTCCGGGTCGTTTTTCTTTTCGTTTTTCTGTTGGCCATCGGTGTGCAAAAGTAGGAAATTACCCTTTAAGATTCTGTTCTGTTTATTACTGAACTGCGATAATTAACGTATTCCCCTAGCCCTGGGCGAAGCGGCATCCTTTTTTGCAAAGGAAAGTGCGTCGGAAAAAAAGATACAGCGGAGCACAGGTTCCCGGCTCCTAAAAAAAATATCTGTAATTTTGCGTGATATGGAAACACGGGAAAAAATCGTAATAATCGGTGGCGGATTTGCTGGACTTCAGCTTGCCAAAACCCTGAACAACAAAAGAAAAAAGGTAATCCTTATTGACCGTGTGAACCATCATATGTTTCAGCCACTTTTCTACCAGGTGGCCTGCGGACGTATTGAACCTTCCAACATCTCCTTCCCTTTCCGGAAAATTTTTCAGCGGTCCCGGAATACACAATACCGCATGACCGACGTTCAGAAAATTTTGCCTGAGCAGAACAAGGTTATTACCGATGATGCCGAATTCACCTACGATAAACTGGTAATTGCAACCGGATGTAAAACTAATTTTTTCGGTAACGAGCAGATGGAAAGTCTGGCTTTCGGTATGAAAAACACTCAAGAAGCCATTGCAATCCGTAACCATGTTCTGCTGACATTCGAAAAACTGATTATTGAGCGCAGAAGAAGTGATGACGGCAACTGGAATATTGTAATTGTAGGAAGCGGGCCAACCGGAGTTGAACTTGCAGGAGCTTTTTCTGAAATGAAAAAGGAAATTCTTCCCCGCGATTATCCTCACATGAATTTCGATAACCTCAACATCATTCTGGTGAGCTCGACCACGACACCGCTGAGTGTCATGAGCGATGAATCGCAGAAAAAATCGGAAGAATACCTGAAGCAGCTTGGCGTAAAATTCATGAGCGGCGAACGCGTTACTGATTATGACGGCGATAAAGTTTATCTCGCCAGCGGCAAAGAAATCGAAGCCAACAACGTCATTTGGGCGGCAGGCGTTACCGGAAACGTAATTGACGGACTGAATCCCGAAATACTGGTGAGAAACCGCTACAAAACCGACCGTTACAACAGGGTTTTAGGATACGACAACATTTTTGCCATCGGCGATATCGCCTATATGGAAACACCGAATTATCCGCAGGGCCATCCGCAGGTTGCCAATGTAGCAATTAACCAGGGAAAAACGCTTGCCAAAAATTTCCTTAAGAAAACCGAAAGCGAGTGGAAAGAATACGAATATGTGGACCGCGGAAGCATGGCAACCATCGGCAAACACCGTGCGGTAGTAGATTTGCCCAAGTTTAAATTCCAGGGATTTCTGGCGTGGTATTTCTGGATGTTTCTGCATTTGATGCTGATTCTTTCGGTGAGAAACAAACTGGCGATTTTCTTCAACTGGATGTGGAGTTATTTCAATAAGGATTCTTCGCTGCGGCTGATTATTATTCCGAACAAAAAGAACAGTACCGAACAATGAGAATTGATATTATAAGCGTTCTTCCCGAACTGATGGAAAGCCCTTTCCAGACTTCCATTCTAAAAAGAGCCATGCAGAAAGGTCTTGCAGAAGTCCATTTTCATCATCTGCGCGACTGGAGCGTTGGGAAACACCGGCAGATTGATGATGAACAGTATGGCGGCGGTGCCGGAATGGTAATGATGGTAGAGCCTTTGGACAAGTGTATTTCCGAACTGAAATCTCAAAGAGATTACGATGAAATTATTTATCTGACGCCCGAAGGAGAAACGCTAACGCAAAAGATCGCGAATATCCTTTCTATCCGCGAAAACCTGATTTTCATCTGCGGACATTATAAAGGGATTGACCAGCGCGTTCGTGATCTTCATGTAACCAAAGAAATTTCTATCGGCGATTATGTTTTAACCGGCGGAGAACTGGCTGCATGTGTTTTGGCAGACTCGGTAATCCGTTTGCTTCCGGGTGTTCTGAATGATGAACAGAGTGCTCTGACAGACAGTTTTCAGGATAATTTACTTTCGCCACCAATTTATACGAGGCCCGAAGAATACAAAGGTCTAAAAGTTCCCGAAATTCTTCTGAGCGGGCACAGCAAGAAAATTGAGGACTGGCGCCATGATGAAGCAGTAAGAATCACAAGAGAACGTCGCCCGGATTTACTGGGTGAATAAAGATTCTGATTTTTCTAACTGAAGTTTACGATAATATTCCTATAAAAACAAAGCGGCCGAATCTGAAGATTCGGCCGCCAATTATTATAAATAAAATGATTACTTAACAACCATTTTTGTTACTGCATTACCTTTTTCCGCTCTGAGCTGAACAATGTAGTTTCCGGAAGCAAGTCCGTAAGTACTCAATTTTTCAGTTCCTTCTGCAGCTTTCAGCTTAACCGTTGCAACCGCTTTTCCGCTGAAGTCAAACACGGTAAGTATTCCGCCTTTGGCATTGGAATATCTGAATTCCGCCTCACCGGAAACTACCGGATTATTGGCAAGTACCAATGTAACATCGCTGGTTCTTGGAGCAGCTTCATAAGTACCTAAATAAGATGCCGGACCGTTACCAAAAATTCTGAATTCACCCGGCTGAAGCAAAATCGGAGCCGTTGTGGAAGTAACTGTCATCGCTGTGTTATCCATCAGATTAAACCACTGACCGGTATAAGGAAAGTTCGGAGTGATATTCTGGGCAGTTGTCGTAAAGTTGGACAGTACCACAACATTTTTCATGGTATTTGCAGGAAGCGCGTCATTCCAGATATACAGTTTCGGCATAAGGTCTCCGGACTGAACAGTAAAAGTCGTCGTATCAAAAACCTGATTTGCCTGTCTGATACTCATTATTTTAGACCAAACATCCTTTACTGCGTTCCTGTCTGCATTTTGATGATACATCATCTGAAATGCCGGACGTTTAGGATCAAGTTTACAGTCGCCCGGAATAGCATCGTTTTCAAAATTATTCGTACCGTTTGTACAGCGGAAAATACTGAACTCGTAACCAAACTCGGCAAACTGCCAGATCATTTTTGGTCCTGGAGCTGTAAGAAATACCGCTGCATAAGCTTTCTGTCTGTCCAGTGCAGTGTTTAAATCTTTAACACTGTATGTGCCGTTTACGGCTCCGTACTGAAGGTTCTTGAACATTATGCGTTCTTCATCATGACTTTCACCGTAGGAAATGTTTCTTCGCTCAGAAAAACCGTGATTTTCAAAATCAAGTCTGTTGATGTTTGAATCTGATGCATATCCCATTGTATTCTGGTTGTAAGGACCTGTCAGCTTATCCCACATCATAATTCCTTTACCTTCAGAAAGACGATAGTTTGCCCACTGCTGCTCTTCGCCGTCTGTTCCCAGATGTTCAAAGATGATGTAAGAAGTAGGATCGTACGACCACTGGTAATCTGCATACTGTTTCAGAATTGCAACACGGTCTGCCTGATAAGAGTTGGTGCAGCTTTCATTACTACCGGTACACTGTTGTGTAAATCCTTTCGTCAAATCCCAGCGGAAACCGTCAATTTTATATTCATTCATCCATTGTTCCAATACGCGGTTAACGTAGTACTGCGTTTGTGGCTTTGAGTGATTGAAATCGTAAAACACACTGTAACTGTGTGTAGCCGACTGGTTGAAATAAGGATTGTTGGCTGCAACTTCTCCGTATCCGCCAGTGGTGGAAGTGTTCCAAAGTCTCTGAAGCGGTGATCTTCCAGTGGCATGATTCAGCGCAATATCAAGAATTACAGCGATACCGTTTTGGTGGCACTTGTCAATAAATTCCTTGAATTTATCCGCTGTTCCGTATGCTTTGTCCAGCGCATAGTGGAAACTGGTGTTGTAACCCCATGAATTGTTTCCGTCAAACTCCATTACCGGCATCAGTTCTACAGCATTGATATTTAAGCTTTTCAGATAAGGAATCTTATCGATCAATGACTGCCAGTTCTGCTCAACCGTAAAGTCTCTTACCAGTAATTCGTACACAAAAAGATTCTGTTTGGCAGGTTTTGTGAAATTGGTAACCATCCAGTTATACGCTGGCATTCCTGTACGGATTACTGAAACATCATACTGCTGGCCAACAGGATACGCCGGAAGGTTAGGATAATCAGCTGCCTGAATCCAAGGATCGTCATCCGGTGAAAGAACCATGGTTGAATACGGATCCGCTACTTTAATACCGTCATTCGTTCTGTACTGAAAAGTATAGATCTGCTGCGGCGTCAAACCTGTAAGCTCTATCCAGTAAAGATCTGGGTTTGCTGTATCACGCTTCATAACATAAGCGGAATTCATCGACCAGTTGTTAAAACTTCCGATTACATGTACAAATGATTTGAACGGTGCGTACAGAGCCAGCCCAACCTTTGTTGGATCTGCAGGATCGTAAGTTATTCCCTGTCTCATATAGGCAGGAATCGCTGCAGTCTGAACAGCAGGTGTTACAGAAAAACTGAACGAAGAAGAAATAGCAGCTCCGTCCGCAACGCTGGTTGCAGTAAGAACAGCAGAAGCATCACCGGTTACGGTATACGCATAATTAAAAGATGCTGTATTGTTCTGTGTTGTTACAACGGTACCGTTTACAGACAGCGACCAGTTTGCAGCTACATTGGTAGTATAGCTGATGTTGGAAGCAGTTCCGGAGTTCACGATTGTTGTGGTATTGTTTACCGGTGTTCCCGTAAGAAACTGTATGGTTCCAATGTTAACGAAAATATCCTGAGATTTCTTGTCACCGGTTCCGTTCAGCGCCTTCACCAGGAATCCCATTCTCGAAAGACCGGTCCTGTTAAAGAATGTAGTGGGAACAAAAGTCATCGTATAAGTATCAGAAGCCGCATTGTAAGTAAACTTATTGGCTGCGGTGGACGCAGTCCAGGTTCCGTTAGTCGGAGCATCCGCACTCGTATTGGTCGCATGATCGAAAGACCATGCCCAGATGTAAAGCGAATTGTTGGTAACGCCCCAAGCTGCTTCGTTTACAGAGCTGCCCTGAATGGTAATTGTAATGGACTGATCCTCGCTGAATGAAGCAGGAGAAACCGAATAAGCCACCGTCTGCTGCTGTGCAAAAACAGCAATCTGCAACAGGAAGCAGGCAAGAAAAGTTAAGAAATGTTTTATCATAGGTCTAAAATTTTGCAGTGGGTAAAGTTACAGTTTTACAGTCAACTAATTGCAAAAATGAATCAATTAACCAAAAAAAATCCTGCGAAAATGATTAAACAGCTGCATAAAACACTTTAAATACTGCAGCAGAAAGAGCTTTGCAAAAATCAGCCGAAATCACTTAAATTTGACTGATTTACGTTTAAATCATTCATTAAAAAAATTAAAATAAAGAAAACTTAATTAAAAGCTAAGCGCATTAATGAAATTTTTTATTTTTTGATTTATCGTTTAAATAATATTAAACATAACTGAAATAATTTGTTAAATTTGCATAAATAAATGGAAGGCGTACAAAATAAACATTTTGAAAACGAGGAATTGATAATGTTCTATAACGCAGAGAACTTTTTTTCACCGGACAATACCAACAGACAGCAATTGAGTATTTCCGGCCTGCGCAGCTGGAACAGGAAGAAGTACGAGAACAAAATCTTCAAAATAGCACACGTCTTTCAGCTGGTTAATGAAAGTAATGAACTTCCGATGCTGATTGGCCTCTCAGAAGTTCAGGGAGAAAAAGTACTTCAGGATCTTGTGGAAATGGATCCTTTTAATTCCAACTTCGGAATTGTGCATTACGAATCCATGGATGAAAGAGGTGTAGATGTTGCGCTGCTGTATGATAAAAGGAAAATCGAAATCATCGAATCGGAACCCATCAGTTTTTTTTTCGAAATTAAAGATGATTATCCCGACAATTATGATACGACAAGAGATATCCTGTACTGCAAAGCGAAATATCAGAACGCTGAGCTTAACATCTTCGTGTTTCATCTTCCGTCGAAACGTGAAAACGATATCAACAGGCCCAAACGTCAGCATATGCTGAAGACCATAAAAGAACGAATTGAAACTATGACGGGAAATAACGAAGCAGTAATTCTCTGCGGCGATTTCAACGAGAATCCGGACGAAGAAAACCTTCTGGATCTTGTAAACGACCGGAACGGAGGCCGCCTGCTTCAGAATCCTTTCGAAGAACTCTTCCGGCAGAAGAGGTATTCAACCTTTCATTACCGTTTTGGTTTGCTTTTTGACCAGATTATGCTGTCCAAAGATTTTATGGATGGGAGATTCCCGCTTCAGTTTGCTTCAGCTGAAGTTTTCAACCATGAAAAAATAAGTAACTGGGACAGAAAATTTAAGGGAAGACCATTTCGCACCTATGCGGGAACAAGGTATCTTGGCGGATACAGCGACCACTTCCCTGTTTTTGTTAAATTGAAAAATATTAAAAATTAAGTAAGAAAACTACAATATGAAAAGTGCAAGCGATATTGGTTACCACCTGGATGCGGTGGATAAAGAAATTGTGTACATGCTGATGGACAATGCAAAAACATCATTGGCACATATTTCGAAAAACGTAGGAATCTCCACTACGGCAGTACATCAGCGGATAAAAAAACTGGAACAGGCCGGAGTAATCGAAAACTCGGTTTCCTTTCTGAATCCGCGTAAAATTGGATACAAAGTTGTTTCGTATATCGGTATTTTTCTGGATCAGCCCAGTCATTATCCGGAAGCAATCAAAGCTTTGATTGAAGTAAATGAAGTCGTAGAGGCTCATTATACTACAGGAAATTACACTATTTTTGTAAAAGTACTGTGTAAGGACAACGACCATCTGATGCAGATTCTCAACAAAATTCAGAAACTGAAGGGTGTGACAAGAACAGAAACTTTCATATCTTTGGAGCAGAGTATTAACCGACAGCTTAAAGTCTGAATTATCTGATTTTCAAATCATTAAATAAATAATCATCGGCTTTTGGCTGGTGATTTTTCTTTTTAAACTTACATTATGGAAATAAACCGCTATTTAGATTCAACTTATCTTAAAACGCCGGCTCAATCCGGATTATCAGAAGAAGAAACCCTGAAAACTGTTATCAACCTTACCGATGAAGCTATTGCGCACAGTATTTTTGCCGTAATGATCCGTCCGGATTATGTAAAAACGGTAAAAGATTATCTTTCTGAAAAAAATGCTGATGTAAAAGTGGGAACCGTTATCGGTTTTCATGAAGGAACCTACTCTACCGAAGAAAAACTGGCCGAAGCAAAGAAAGCCATTGAAGACGGCGCTGATGAACTGGATTTCGTTCTGAATTACACCTTATATCTTGAAGGAAATATCGATCTGGTTCAAAAAGAAGTAACGGAATGCACCAAACTGTGTCTTGAAAACGGAAAAATCGCCAAATGGATTATCGAAATCGCTGCGTTAACAGATGCTGAAATTGCTGATATTACCAAGAAAATCAATGAGTGGGTTTCAGGCAGTTTTGCCGGAAAAGAGGAAATGGTTTTTGTGAAATCTTCAACCGGATTCTACCAGACCCAAGGCGGAAAACCAAACGGCGCCACGTTCGAAGGCATTAAAATTATGCTGGACAATGCCGGAAAACTTCCGGTAAAAGCGGCAGGCGGCGTAAGAACTCCAGACGATGCTGAAAAAATGATTGGTTTGGGCGTCAAAAGAATCGGAACCTCTTCGGCTGTCGGGCTCATCCGCAATGAAGAAACTTCCAGAGGATATTAAATCTTTTTTGAATAAAAAATAAAAAACCACAGTTTTCGCTGTGGTTTTATCGTTCAGTAAACTGATGTTCCTTATAAAAATCGGATGCCTGACCAATAAGTTCATCCATTTCTGCAAGCGTGAAGATTTCCAGAAATTTCTTTCTCCACTCTTTAAAATGTGGAACTCCGCGGAAATAATTGCTGTAATGCTGCCGCATTTCAATAAGACCTAAGCGTTCACCTTTCCATTCTGCGCTCCATTCCGCATGTTGCCGAACAGAAAGAAGGCGGTCTTCAACAGTCGGTTCAGGAAGAATTTCACCGGTTGCAAAAAAATGTTTTATCTCATTGAAAATCCACGGATAACCGATAGCGCCGCGACCGATCATAATACCGTCGCAGTCGTATTTCTGTCTGTACTCCAGTGCTTTTTCGGGTGAGTCGATATCTCCGTTTCCAAAAACTGGAATTTCAATATTCGGATTGTTTTTGATTCTTGAAATATGTTCCCAGTCGGCCTCACCTTTATACATCTGCGAACGGGTTCGGGCGTGAATCGTGAGCGCTTTTATGCCGGTTTCCTGCAGTCTTTCGGCAACCTCATCAATATTAATGTTTGAAGTATCCCAACCCAGACGCGTTTTCACCGTAACGGGAAGATGCGTGGAAGTTACCACTGCTTTTGTCAGTCGAACCATCAGATCAATGTCTTTCAGAACACCGGCTCCGGCGCCCTTACATACTACTTTCTTTACCGGACAGCCAAAATTGATGTCCACCAAATCGGGTTCTACCGTTTCCACAATTTTCGCCGACATCGCCATGGCTTCCTCGTCACCGCCAAAAATCTGAATTCCAACTGGCCTTTCATAATCGAAAATATCGAGCTTTTTCCGTGATTTCATCGCATCACGAATCAGACCTTCCGAAGAAATAAATTCCGAATACATCAGATCTGCACCGTGCATTTTACACAGACGGCGAAACGGAGGATCGCTCACGTCTTCCATTGGCGCAAGCAGCAGCGGAAATTCCGGCAGTTCTATATTCCCGATTTTTACCATGGCGCAAAGATAAGGAAAGTTGTTTAGGTGTGGAGGGTTGTGAAGTCGTAGTTTGTTAAGTCGTTAAGTCGCTGGTTGTTGGTTATTGGTTTTTTGGTTTGAACCCGCTTTATTAATAAAACCATTATAACAACTTTACTTCTCCACAACGACTTCACGACTCACGACTTCACGACTCAAAACTTTACGACCAACGACTTCACAGCTCACGACTTCACTAAAAAGACGCTTTCAGCTGCATTGATCCGATGTGAATCGTTCTCTCGCCGGAGTTTCTGCCCTCGTAATTTACATTCAGCATGATGAAAGAGTTGAGTGCCTGCTGAAGGAAAACGCTCCAAACCTGATTTTTTCCCGCTTTGAGGCCGTCCAGCATCTGATTTCCGACGATGGAAAAGGAATTTCCGGTGAAATTGTTGTTGATGAAAGAAAAGCTGCCGCGCACTGATGTTTTCTTACGCTCCCACTGTAAACTTCCGGTAATATCAAAAGTTTTGAGAAACTCCTCACCGTCTGCACGGTCTTTTTGGCGGAAAGCCGAGGAAAGTTCGGCCTGAATGGCATCTGTGAATTTATAGGTTGCCTTTGGTTTGGTTTCAAAATTATTCAGAATAAAATCACGGGAACTGAACATCTGCGAAGCATTTTCAATATGATGAACCGAGTTTTCCCAATCGACACGGAAATCTTTGCTGAACCAGTAACCGACATTCAGGAAATTGGAAGTCTGCGCCCGTTCTTCGCGACTGAAATTCGCATTGATGATGTTTTGGTTGTTGATAAAACGGTAATTCCCGTTCCAGCCGGACTTATCGGTCGGATTGAACTGTGCCGTTGCCAGAAAATTCTGGTTTTTCAGAATCTGGTCTTCATCATTTTCAAACGGATTCAGTACAAGAACGCGGTCTCTTTTATAGAATGAATTCTGGGAATTCAGGGAAACGTTGAAATTCCAGCGCTTCAGAAAAGCATTTTCAGAATTGAAAACCACGGCCGGATTCACAAATAGTGCGAGCTGAAGCTTATTTTTATTGGACGGAACATAGTTCACAGTATTCGTGTAAACCCGGATGTACTGCGCCAAATCTGCATATTCCGCCATTTCAAATTCATCCAGTTGCTGAACGCCGTCACCGTTATAATCGGTCCATTTGTAAACGCCCTGTCCGTCCGTCACTTTTATATACTGAAATTCGCGCTGCGCTTCCTGTCCGTTTCCAAGTTCATAAAACGCCTGCAAACGCATTCCGTTATTAAAGAGTTGCTGGTTGTAAAGAATATTTCCAACTACAAAATCGCGGTTCTGACCGGCTTCTACAAACTGATTCTGATAGTAGAATTTCCGGTAATGAATCAAGGCATTTAACGTCGTTTTTTCGGTTTTAATCAACTGACTTTCTGCCATTAAGCCCAAAATATTGTTCATTTTCTGCAGAGAATTGTCGCGGATTGAATCATTGGTTCTGAAATATGCTCTTGTCAGCAACTTCGTTCTGGCGGAATCACCGATTTTCTTCTGTACGAAAACTTCCTTCCAGCTGAAACTCGTCACGTCAAAAAGATCAGTCTGATTGAACTTCTTCACATTGTGTTCCATACTTCCGCCAACAGCCCAGCTTCCTTTCTGTCCCTGAAATTCCGAAACCAAACCGCCGCGGACAAATTTTGTGTCCTGCGTTTCCGATTTTGTATCAAGGTAGGAGAAGTTTCCTTTGGTATTGAATTTTCCGGCAATCCAGCCAAAATCAAGATCATTCTTCAGGCCTTTGTAATAATCTTTTTCATCCAGAAAATTGATGCGGTAATTGGCAAACGAAAGGTTTTTCCATTGGTTCAGAAAACTGAAGATAAACCGGTTCTGTGTTCTGCCGTTGAATTCCTGAGCCAGATTAAAATCGCGCGCAAACTCAACATTATTGATTCTGTCCAGGATATGAAACCTCGAATTAATATGCTGATATTCAAAACTCGGCGTTCCTTTCCAGTTGTTTTTTGTGAAGGTTTTGTTTCCGAAAATCCTTGCCGCATAACCTTTATTCTCATTTGAATCTTTTGAAGAGAAAAGATTTACATCATAATTACTGAACGAAAAATCTCCGCCAATGCGGCCTTCATTCAGCAGATATTCAGCGTTATAGGAAAAAACCTGAGATTTCTGCGGCGCCGGAAGTTTTCTTACCGCGCGGTAATCACCTAAATTCGAACCAACGTATTCGAAAACACGGCCATTATTGGTGGTCTGTTTCAAACGGTAATCACCCAGATTTGCACCGAAATACGTAAAGGCAACCTGATAAAGCGTCTGATTCTGATCTGTAGAAAACTCGTAAAATTCACCGTTGGGATCGAGAACAATTCGGTACAGAATTTTGTTCACATCGTACTCTGAAACCGTTCCTGAAGGCGCAAACATGAGATCGGGATTATTTCCTGCGTTCACGAGAACCTGTTGGTCTGCTTCAGAAAGATTCAAAGCAAGCGGCGCATTTTTGTTGTCGTTTTCCATAAACCAAGAAAATCCTGTGCGGAAACGCTCTCTTTCATGGCGAATGGCTCCCGTAAAAAGATAGCGGGAATAATTCCGGTTGGTATAATTATAGGAAACGGTGATGAAGTTCTGCTGAAAAATCGGCCTGAAACTCGTAAAAGTTAGTTCTCCGGTGTTGTAATTGATGACATAATCTAGGTTTTCACCGCGTTTCATCAGAATACCGTCAATAAAAACCTGTTCAGATCCTGAAATTACCGTAATAAAATTCTCACCGTTTCTTCCGGTTAACCGGTACGGGCCCTGATTTCCCTCAATTCCCTGAAAACGGATCCGGTGAAATTCACTTCGCGCGACACCGCCGGAAATATTAAGGAAAGTTTTATTTTCCTTTCCAAAATTCGTCTGAAACTGTAAACCCATACTTCGCCGCTGATACCTTCCGAAAAAAGTATTTTCATCCACAAGATCAAGATGACCTGCGCGAAGAATTGATTTTTCCTTAATATTCAGCTGCATGTAGATTTTGTCGAATTCTTCCAGCGTCTGTGTGTAACCGTCGGCCTGAATGGGCAGATTATGATCGGAAATCGAAGCCAGAACCGTGACATCTTTCGACAGTTTACCCGAAATCTGCAAATCCATTGAACTCTGCACCGAGGAACCCTGATTGTTTCCAAAAGTAACGCCGCGGATGATGGAACCTTTAGAATTAAGATCACCGAGAAGCCGCTGACGGTCATTTTTTACGAGTACGCCTTCATCTACAATCACTTTATTTCCGAGCCTCACAAAATCCAGCGTATCGCGGGTAAAAAGATCCTGTTCAATCTTTGCAGCAATAGCCGAATCTTTTTTGGTGGAATCCTTTGGAATATTTGGGTTTTTCCATGTAAAAACCTGGGCATCTGCCATGCAAAAGCCGCAAAAAACCAGAATGTGGATAAGTATTTTTCTGAACAAAACCCTTCTAAAACCTTTGCTGTAAAAGTAACGAAAAAATATGGTGGAAATTATGGAAAGAATTAACGGTAACTTAAAACAGCCAGGTTGGACCGCCAAAATTACTATTAGTATTTTTGCGAAAAGAAAATTAATTAAAAATTTACATTATGAAAAAGATTTATTCTTTGTTTGCTGTAATGCTGATGGTGTTTACCTTACACGCGCAGGGTACAGAAACTTTTGAGAGTCAAACCACTCTCACCGCGAGCTATGCTGACGGAACATTCTCAGGTGAAAACAGCAGGCGTAACTGTCAATTTTGTTCATTCAAGAAATGAAGGACTTGGAACAGATGACGATTTTGCTATTGCTGGAAAGGGGTTAATGTTAAGAAGAGCTAATGAGCCTAGCTCCGTTGAATTTGTAATTCCAAATGGTGTGGGAACATTTACTTTCAGCTATAGGAAAGCCTTTACCGCCGGTACAAATACCCGAGTTCTTGCCGTTGTAGTAGATGGGGTGGAAACCACAGTAATTCCTGCTTTTGGCGCAGCAGGAAATGATCCAAATGTTTACACATCCACTACAACTATTAATAAGCCAGGTTCTGTTAGTGTGAAGATAACGTATCCAGCTGGAACAAGTACTGGTAACAGACAAATCACTATTGATAATGTTAGTTGGACTGCTGGCTCTTCACAACCTTCACTGTCCACAAGTACTGCAGCACTTGATTTTGGTATAACAACTGTTGGTACAACTTCGGCTTTACAAACAGTTCAAGTGAATGCATCAAACCTAACATCTGCTCCAACATACACAGTTTCGGGTACTGATGCTGCAATGTTCAGTGCAACCGGTACTTTAACTGCAACTGGTGGATCAATGGATGTCACTTTCTCTCCTACCTCTGAGGGAGCAAAATCAGCAGTACTTACTATTACTTCAGGTTCTTTAACCTCAACTGTAAATCTGTCTGGAACAGCACCTAGCACAAGTAACCCTTACGCTTTAAGTACAGCATCACCTCTCGGATCATTAGCCGAAGACTTTGAAAGTGCTACAGTTAACACGTCAACCATGCCAAGTGGCTGGACCAATGTTGCAGTAATGGGCGACAGATTATGGGACATTAAAACTTTTAGCAACAACCAGTATGCGCAGATGTCTTCTTTCAGCGGCACAGGATCTTATAACACACTTTTGATTTCTCCGGCAGTAAATCTAGACGCAATTATCAAGAATAATGTAACTTTTGACTGGAATTCAGGATATGCAAACGGAGCAGATCTAAATGTGTATGTCATTCAGTTAGTTAATGGTGTTATGCAGCAAACACAGGTGCATTCTATTAACGATACCACAAATTCAGGTGGTTATGGTGCAGCATTTAATACTGTAACCTTAGATCTTTCTGCTTTTACAGGGGTTGGATTCCTTGCATTTGAATATGTGGGAACAGCCGGAATTACTACAACTACCTATCAGGTTGACAATGTAAACATGCCTGCTAATGCATTGGGGGTTGCTGACATTAACACCGTAAAAGGAAAATTTGTTAAAAACACTAACGTACAAGAAGAAATCCAATTCGGTTCTAAATCTGACGTTAAAGTGTACAATATGAACGGACAGGTTGTAAAATCTGCTTCTGTTTCTGAAAACAAAAACCTTTTTGTTGCCGATCTTCAGCCAGGAATGTATATCGTTACAGGTTCTGTAAACGGACAGCCGGTTTCTCAGAAAATCCTTAAAAAATAATCTACCAAGACTATTAATACTAAAGCTGCCCAAAATTGGGCAGCTTTTTTTATTTTTAGTGAAAAGAACGGACAGACATGAAAACTGAAGAGCTACTCAACAACCTACTGAAAAGTACTGAAAACCATATCAGCCGCGTCAGGACTTTCCTGCAGCAGGAAGACGAAATTAATCAGCGTAAAAGCGGAGAACAGTGGTCAGCGCTGGAATGTTTTGACCATCTTAACCTGTATTTTGATTTCTACCTTCCGCATTTAACAAAACAGATCGAAAAATCAGGATCGCAACCGAAAGATGATTTCAGGCCTGGAATCATTGGAAACTATTTTGCTGAATCGATGCTCGTAAAACCAGCAATGAAGAAAATGAAAACTCCGAAAGATAAAAATCCGGCAGGCAAAAATCTGGACCGGCAAACGGTTTCTGTATTGATAAAGAATCTTGAAAAACTGGCCCTACTGACTGAACAGGCTAGAAACGTGAATCTGGAAAAAACGAAAATTCCGGTTTCGATCTCAAAACTGATCAGATTAAAACTGGGTGATGCATTACGCTTCATCGTTAACCATAATGAAAGGCATCTGCAACAGGCCGAAAGAGCAGTTTAACAGAAAAAATCTAGTCATCATAACAAAAAAAATGCGTCATCTGACGCATTTTCCCAGGTATTTTAACCTCTGTTATCTTTTGATAATCAGTTTTTCGCTGTGCGACTGTCCGTTTTCAAAAAGTAACTGAAGAATATAATTTCCGGTTTGATAGCCATTCAGCTTAATTATTCCGGAAGCATCCAGTTTACCTTTTTTCACCATCCTTCCTGAAACATCAGTAATCTGATAACCCACATTCTTCAAAGACTTTGGTAATTCCACAGTTACTTCATGGGAAGCAGGATTTGGATAAATCCGGAACTGATCCGCAACAGTTTCATTGGTTGCCAATGCGCCGGTAATACTGAAAGGTGAAGAATTCAAAGCATAGAAAATATTTCCGACCGCACGCACCATAATCCTTGCATTCGAAGCATTACTGTCAGGCAAAACCACCGACTGTGAACCGTCATTTGGTGTATTTGCCGCCAATACGGTATTGAAAGTGAGTCCGCCGTCGGTTGAAAGCACGATATCCACATTCTGTGTTGCGATGGTTCCGGCATTCGTTCCCGCAACATTCCAGGTCACCGTTGTCGGAGCGTTGGCAGGATAAGAAGTATTGGCCGAATGTGAAGTAACCTTAAAAGGGCCGTCATTGGTAACCGTAACGACCATTGCATCTTTCGCAGACTGCCCGCTTCCAGCAACGTTATCGCTGACCAAAAGGTTAAAATTCAGGGTCCTGGCAACACTTGGTGTCACTTCCCAGGCTGGCGTAAGGTTATTGGCTACAACGCTGGCCAGTTCAGGAAAATAGCGTTTTGGTGAATTTGAAGGTATTCTTGAACGGTAAACCGGTCCGGCTGTTGCTGTAGAAACCGGCGGCTGTACATTGCTTTGGCTGTCATACTGTTCCCACAGGTAAGTAAGAGGATTTCCGTCGGGATCAGAACCTGTGCCTGTAAGGACAAAAGCTGTTCCTTTGGGAATGGAATAATCGGAACCTGCATTCGCTGCCGGAACATTATTTCCTGTAACTATTGCCGCTGCACAGGTATTTCCGGCTCCGGCAATGAAATTATACATTTCAGTTACATTTACAGCGTGAAAATAAGGATCACTGTTGAACTGAATATCATTTACTCCACAGATTCCTGCATAGGCCATGATTGTAGTTCCACCACCCGGTTCCATTGCAGTGCTGCTGTTGGTATTACCTGAACAAGCTCCGGTATTTCCGCGGAACGAATGATTGCCGCCAAACTGATGCCCCATTTCGTGCGCTACATAATCAACATCAAAAGGATCGCCCACAGGAGCGCCGGAACCTGTTACTCCACGCGCTTTGACACTGTTTGCACAAACTGACTGCAGATACGCCACTCCTCCACTGTTGGTTCCGAAAACATGGCCAATATCATAATTGGCACTTCCGATTACATTATCAAGCGTGGTTTGATTCTGACTGAGCATTGCGCTGGCATTTCCGTTTGTATAAGGATCGGTATTCGCATTGGTATAAACAATCTGGTTGTTGTTACCCACCATCACCATTCTCACCGAAAAAGTTTTTTCATAAATACCGTTCACCCTTGTCATGGTTGTAGCCATTGCTGATATTGCCAACGGTACGGTTCCACCATGAAAAATGGTGTACTCCGCTGTGCCGGCCACTGCTAGACGAAAGGTTCTGCGCAAACCGTCCTGAACCAGCGGCGCTTTCATCAGTACAGACTGGTCAGCCGCCGCCAGACTTTCTTTAACGCCACACTCAAAACGGGCGGTGTTCCTGATATCATTTCTTTTATAAATAATATTTAAGCTATTATCCGCAGAATAGCTGTCGAGATAACTAATCTGCCAGCCGTCAAAATACATAACATGCATTCCCTGCTGCGGTGAAATGCTGAACCGTACAGTATTGGCCTTATTTCCTTTCTGCCATCCCATATACGAGCGGATTTCCGGAAATTTTGCCTGCAGCTCAGGTTCCATTACCGGTGCTTCCTGAACGATATAAGTGCGGATATTCCCATCGGAATCCGGAAATTTGACCGTAAAATCTTCTCTTTTCGATGCTTCATCCGGAGCATTTGACAGTTCCACTCTAATCTTCTCGAAATCCAGATGATAAAGCAGATATTTGTCCGGTATATTCTGACGGACCCGAAGCTCAGTTGAACGGACATTTTCCGTTTTTGACCAGTAATTTTTCTGGCCAAACACCATTACCGCTGCAGTAAACAGCAGTAAAGCAGTAATTTTTGTTTTCATGATCAGTTATAATTAATTTTTATGTCTTTCACGCTGATTCTTTCAAAAACCCGGATCAAAACATTTGGTGTCTGCCGCAATCCGCGCTGTATCTGTGGATCATCAAAAGGTTTCACATCAATATAGAGAATACTGTTCTTCATTTCCAGCTTTTGTATTTCAATGTCGTTTGTTGATTTCAGTACCGGTTTAATGATCAGGTAGGTTTCATTTTCAAGCACAGTAGGAATCGGCGACATTTTGCTGCTGCTGTTCCTGCTGTGAATTAATCTGAATACATCATCCATTTTTTGCTGACTGCCGATCACCAAAAAAGGCTTGTCCGTCAGCGAAAAACGGTAATGGTGACGGTCTTCGAACATGAGTTCCTGCCCTTCCTTCTGGCCGGAAGATTCTGCAAACTGTGATGAGCAGCTCACAATCATTAATAACAGGTATCCAAGAAAAAAATTCATTGTTATGGATTTTCTGACGGTTAAAATTAAGCAAAACATGTATACGGAAGCTGAGTTTTAAAAAAATCAACAAAAAAATCCGCCCAATTTCTTAAGCGGATTCAGTTTTATTGAATAAATTTTAGTGACCTAAAACCTCTTTTACTTTATTTGCTGCTTCTTCAAGCGTAATTGCTGAGTGAATAGGAAGACCTGCTTCGTCAATCAGTTTTTTAGCTTCTTCAGCATTGGTTCCCTGAAGTCTTACAATTAGCGGAACCGGGAATTCTCCGATGGATTTGTAAGCATCAACAACTCCCTGTGCAACTCTGTCGCAACGAACGATTCCACCGAAAATATTGATTAAGATTGCTTTTACGTTCGGATCTTTCAGAATGATATCGAAAGCTGTTTTTACTCTCGCAGCATCTGCAGTTCCACCTACGTCAAGGAAGTTTGCAGGATTTCCTCCTGAAAGTTTAATCATGTCCATGGTTGCCATTGCCAATCCAGCTCCGTTTACCATACAAGCAACGTCACCATCCAGTTTCACGAAGTTCAGTCCGGCTTCACCAGCTTCAACATCCATTGGATCTTCTTCTCTTGTATCGCGAAGTTCAGCAAGATCTTTGTGTCTGTACAATCCGTTTCCGTCCAAAGTTACTTTAGCATCAACTGCAATAATTTTATCATCAGAAGTTTTCAAAACCGGGTTGATTTCGAAAAGTGATGCATCAATTCCTACATAAGCGTTGTAAAGAGAAGTGATGAATTTTTTGAATTCTTTATTTGCCTGTCCCTGAAGACCAAGGTTGAACGCAATTTTGTTTGCCTGGAAAGGAAGAAGTCCCAATGCAGGATCAATAGTTTCTTTGTGAATAAGGTGTGGCGTAACTTCGGCAACATGCTCAATATCCATTCCACCTTCAGTAGAATAAACTACTGTGTTTTTTCCCTGCGCTCTGTCCAAAAGGATAGAAACATAGAATTCTTTTGTTTCGTTTTCGCCAGGATAATATACATCTTCAGCAACCAGAACAGAGTTTACCTTTTTACCTTCAGCGGAAGTTTGAGGCGTAACCAACTGCATACCGATGATGTTCTGTGCGTTTTCTTTCAGTTTATCCATATTCGGAGAAAACTTTACACCACCGCCTTTTCCGCGTCCACCTGCGTGAACCTGAGCTTTTACAACCCAACCTTCGGCTCCGGTCATTTCTTTCAGTTTGTTGGCTGCCTCTACAGCTTCATCAACATTATTGGCCACAAAACCTCTCTGGATGGTAACACCGTACTTTGATAAAATCTCTTTAGACTGATACTCGTGAAGATTCATAATATTTTAATTAGATTTTTGATTTTCTTTTAAGATTCACAAATTTACAAAAAAGATGGAAGATGAGCGCGCGTGAAGTGAGTTTTTTGAGGTTGAAATCAATACCGTCGTCCTACATCTTTACAAACCTGCAGCAAATCTTCGGGCATTTTGGAAAAAGTTCCCTGCTCATAATATTCATCTGAATGCGGAATGTAAACGGAATAGGCTTTTCCAAATGGAATCAGCGGAATAAAGAACAGCTCAAAATACTTTTTGTAAACTGTGATGACGGCATTCACCTCAAAACCGTTTCTGTAGATTTTGCGGATTTCTTTGCCAACCGGCTTTTTATTGAATCCGAAGATGAAAAACACTTTCTTTCAGTTTTGAGTGATGAATGATGAGTGATGAGTTATTTACACTTTATATTTTACGAAATAAAGAATCAGCATTACCCAGGAGATAATCATTAAAACGCCGCCGATTGGTGTAATTGGACCGAGAAAACTCAGTTTCACGCCCCAATGTTGCTGAAACGAAAGGAAATAAATGGATACCGAGAACAGAAAAGTTCCGATAATCATTAACCAGGATATCCAGTTTTCAGATTTGGTTTCGAATTTTAAAATGTAACCTACAATCAGCAGAAAAAACGCAGCGTACATCTGATAACGAACTCCGGATTCAAAACTTTCAAGTTTCTCCGGTGAAAGAATTTTCCTGAATGCATGCGCGCCAAACGCTCCTAAAATTACCGAAAGCAGTCCGTAAACCGCACCAATTACCAATGTTAATGTTTTCATTTTTACTTGTTATAATCAATAAATATTTTTCCTAATAAAGTCAGAATTCCGAGAATTATCAAAATGGTTGACATTTTTCGTGAAGAATCCCAACGCGGATCTTTGCTGAATTTAATCACCAAACCCAAAACGATAAAAATTACGGGAAGGATGTATTGTAAATAGCTCATTTCTAACAATTACGAATTATTAATTACGAATTACGATGAAGCAATTCCGAGTTTTGTTTTTAAAGTTTTCTGTATAGAACCGATGATGCGGGCAATTTCATCCGCATTCCGCAATAATTCGGTTCCTTCTTTTTCATCCAGATAATTGGAATGTAATAAAAGTTTAATCCAATAAACCGTTTCGCGGATTTCTTTGTACGCAATGGTAATTTTCGAAAAAAAATCACGGTCGCTTTGTGCACCAATCGCTTCTTCAATGTTTGCTCCAACGGAAGTTCCGCTTCTTAGAAGCTGTTTCGACATTACGAATTCCTTCTTTTCAGCAGACAGAATTTTATAAGCTGAAATCACGTTCAGCGCAAAATCAAAACTTTTCTGCTGTATAATATTATCCGTTCTCAAAAGGAAATCTTTTAGTAATTCGTAGTTTCTAATTAATAATGAAAGTTAACGTAATTCGTAATTTCTCATTCGTAATTATCTCCTAAGTCTTTCCAGTTCCGCAATCACCTCATGATGACTCACTGTTTTATCTTTAAAATAGGTCACAAAATGCTGCTTCTCTTCTTCTGTTGCGTTCATTTGATTCAGAATATTGAACAGATGCATTTTCATATGCCCTTTCTGAATTCCTGTTGTTACCAAAGAACGAAGCGCCGCAAAATTCTGCGCCAATCCGGAAACCGCCAAAATACTCATCAATTCCTGAGCGGAAGGTTTCCCAAGCAAAGCCATTGAAAATTTCACCAAAGGATGAAGATTCGTTAAACCACCGACAACACCGACAGAAATTGGCAAATCAATCCAGAATCTGAAAATTCCGTTATCGGTTGTACAGTGCGTCAACGATTTATATTTTCCGTCTTTCGCAGCGTATGCATGAGCGCACGCTTCAGTTGCACGGAAATCGTTTCCGGTTGCAATTACAACCGCGTCCACTCCATTCATTATTCCTTTGTTGTGCGTTGTAGCTCGGAAAGGCTCAATTTCAGCAATCGTAACGGCCTGTTTGAATTTCCATGCAAATTCTTCATTGGAAATCCCGGAATCGTCTTTCAGATCATCAATTTTGCAGGAAACTTCCGCACGAACGATACAGTCCGGCGTAAAATTCGAAAGTATATTCATCACCACCTGAAGCGAATCTTTTTCTTCTGCCGTAAAATCTTCCCATTTCTCCACCTCATCTTTTAGCGTTTTTCCGAACTGTTCCAGGCACGAATTGATAAAATTCGCACCCATTGAATCCACCGTATCAAAACTCGCTTTAATCTGGAAATAATTGTCCATTTCGGCAGTTTTGTCAATCAAACGAATGTTCAGAATTCCACCGCCGCGTTTTCTCATGTTTGCGGTGATGTCTTCTGTAGCGTCGAAAAGTTTCTGCTTGAGTTTAAAATTGAAAAAATGCTGCAGTTTGTGAGGTTCAACCTTGAAAATAAAATGGGTATGACCTAATTTTTTAGTATTGATAATCGTCGTTTTGAAACCACCTTTATCAATCCAGAATTTTGCCGATTTCGAGGCTGCTGCAACCACCGAACTTTCCTCAACCGCCATTGGAAGTGCCAAAAGTTTCCCGTCGATCAGGAAATTCGGAGCAATTCCGTACGGCATATAAAAATTGGAAATCGTGTTCTCCGAAAACTCCTCATGAAGTTTCTGAAGATCCGGATTTTCGTTCCAGTACTGTTTTAAAATCTGCTGATATTCCTCGTTTCCTTCAAGATATTCGTTGACAATCCAATCGATTTTTCCCTGTTTCGTCATTTTGGAAAAACCTTCTACCGGCCGATGATTCATAGTTCAAAAATTTGAAGCGTAAAGATAGGAATTTTAAAAGGAGCATTTTGCTATAATTTTTAGCGATAAGGGGTTATTTTTTTGTTCCTCAAACCTTATTTTTGAATAATCATTTAACATAATAAAATGAACTTCGACCGCCTCAACGAAAAGCTTGAAATACTTGCAGATGCTGCAAAGTACGATGTTTCGTGTTCTTCAAGTGGCGGAAAAAGAACCAATAAAGGCGGCGTTGGAAATTCTCACGCTTCAGGAATCTGCCACAGTTATACGGAAGACGGACGATGTATTTCGCTGCTGAAAGTTTTGCTGACAAATCACTGTATTTATGATTGTGCTTATTGTGTTTCGCGAAAATCAAACGACATCAAAAGAGCGGCTTTTACAGTGGAAGAAGTGGTGGAACTGACGATGAATTTCTACCGCCGCAATTATATTGAAGGACTTTTTCTGAGTTCCGGAATTTTCAAAGATGCTGATACGACGATGGAACGGTTGGTTCGTGTCGCCAAGAAACTTCGGCAGGAACAGAAATTTTTCGGTTACATTCACCTTAAAACAATTCCCGGCGCAAGTGATGAAATCCTGAAAGAAGCCGGACTGTACGCAGACCGGCTTTCCGTGAATCTCGAAATTCCGACTAAAAAAGGTTTACAGCTTCTCGCTCCCGAAAAAAGTCATGACGAAATGATTAAACCCATGACGTACATTAAAAACGAACTGATTCTGCATAAAGAGGAACGAAAAATTTTCAGAAAAGTTCCGAAATTTGCCCAAGCCGGACAGTCGACACAAATGATTGTGGGTGCAACCAATGAAACCGATTTGAAAATCATCAAAGTTGCCGATCATTTCTACCGTAATTTCAACATGAAACGCGTTTATTATTCCGGTTACGTTCCGGTTTTGGAAGATTCGCGGCTTCCTGCCCTGCTCTCACAGGTTCCGGTTCAGCGCGAACACCGGCTTTATCAGGCGGATTGGCTCATGCGGTTTTACGGATTTGAAGCCGATGAAATTGTGGATTTTCAACATCCTTTTCTCGATTTGGAAATTGATCCGAAATTGAGTTGGGCGCTACGAAACAGAGAAAAATTTCCTGTAAATATCAACACCGCGTCCAAAGAAATGCTGTTGCGGATTCCGGGCGTTGGCGTAAGATCTGTCAATAAGATTCTGAAAGCACGAAAATTCCGGAAGTTGGATATGGAACATCTGCGGAAATTAGGCGTCGCTTTAAACCGCGCCAAATTTTTTGTTGAATTTGAAAGGCAGAACATTTTCACTAATCTTATTGATGAAGTTCAGTTAAGGCAAATCATCACGAACTCAGTTAAATCGAAATGGCAAAACCCTTTTTCGCAGCAACTTTCGCTTTTCTGAATGATGAAAACGCTGATTTACAACGGAAGTTTTGAAGGTTTGCTGACCGCAGTTTTTGAAGTGTTTGAATACCGCTTTAATGAATTTGAAATTATTTCTGAAGAAAATTTCAACACTGAAAATCTGTTCGCAGAGAATTTTGACGTTGTTGCGAACACAGAAAAAGCCAAACGAGTACTGAACAGAGTTGAAAAAACTTTTGGAGCCAAGATTACACGTAACCTTCTGAAAATTTTTCTTTCGGAACATTCTCAAAAAGAGCGACTGATATTGGCTGCGATCCAAAAAATCATCGAGAATCCCAAAGTAAATGCGTTCAATGATTTGGGAGACGACAATATGCTTGAAATATCGAAAATCCTGAAAAGTATGGGTCGCGAAATTCACCGTATGCACGCCTTCGTACGGTTTGAACGGCTTCAGGACGAGGTTTACTTTGCCAAAATAGAACCTGATTTTGATGTGCTGCCTTTAATCGGAAAACATTTTCAGAAAAGATATGCAGACCAGAAATGGATGATTTTTGATCTGAAGCGACACTATGGAATCAATTATGATTTGAAGACGGTTGAATTTTTCTATCCTCAACCGGAGCAAATTCAAAATTTCAGAAACGCTGCTGAATTTCATCATGAAGAAGAAAAAAAATTCCAGAATATGTGGCAGAATTATTTCATCAAAACAGGAATTCCGGCGAGAAAGAATATAAAACTTCACATTCAGCATATTCCGAAAAGATACTGGAAATACCTCACGGAGAAACAGAAATAAAGCTTCTTTTTCATAATTTTAATGAATGAAAAAAATCCTTGCTTTCTTCGTGATTCTGATTCTTTTTTCCTGTCAGAAAGAACAAACTTCAACCTTAATGACTTCAAATGAAAATGCGGGAACCGAGAATCCGGCAAAAACCGAAGCCGTGGAAGAGGAAACTGTCCAAATCAATCAGGAAAGAAATACAGTCCGCGAACGTTTTGATGCTCCAGACGGCTATCAATGGATTGAAAGTTCACCCGGTTCGTACGGATATTTCATAGAACATTTCAAACTGAAACCTTACGGCTCAAAAATCCTTAAATACAATGGAACACCGATTGCCACGCAGAATCTTCATGAAGCCGTTTTTGATATTTCTGTCGGAAACCGGGATTTGCAGCAATGCGCAGACGCGATCATCCGTCTTCGTGCAGAGTATCTGAAAAGCGCCGGAAAAGAAGACGAAATCGGTTTTCATTACACCAGCGGCGATTTCCTGAAATGGAGCAATTATAAAAACGGCCACCGGTTAATTGTAAGTGGAAACACCGTATCTCCCTCCATTATTGCAGCTGCAGATTCCAGCACAAACAGTTTTCAGAATTATTTGGATAATATTTTCATGTATGCGGGAACCATTTCCCTGAACCGCGAAACAAAACCGGTGACCAAGAATTCAGATTTGAAAACCGGAGACATTCTGATTACACCGGGAAGTCCGGGACATGTTGTGTTTATTGCTGGCGTAAGTAAAAATTCTGAAAACGATAAACTTTATTTACTGGGCGAAGGGTTTACGCCGGCGCAGAGCATTCACATTCTGAGCAATCCTTTCGACCGGAAAATTTCACCGTGGTATAAGCTTGACGTAGGTTCTTCAGAAACAAAAACGGCTCGCTATCATTTCAAACCCAGTAATTTCAGAACATTCTGACGGTTGGTTTTAAGAATTATTCACATGCTATTTATCACCCTTCAGATGTGATTCAGATTTCGTAAATTTGCTACTCATTAGAAAAATGAATATATGAACTCGAACTCAAGAGTGAAGAAAATTGGGGTTTTCACCTCCGGCGGCGATGCTCCGGGAATGAACGCAGCCATCAGAGCTGTTGTGAGAACTGCCATTTACTATAATATTGAAGTTGTTGGAATCCGCGAGGGTTACAGCGGATTGATTGAAGGACATTTTACAAAAATGGGCCCTCGTTCCGTAAGCAACATTATCAATTTAGGTGGAACCATCCTGAAATCTGCCCGTTCCGAAGAATTCAAAACCAAAGAAGGACGACAGAAAGCGTTTGACAACTGTCAAAATCAGGGAATCGAAGCGCTGGTATGTATCGGTGGAGACGGAACTTTTACCGGAGCACAAATCTTCAGCGAAGAATTTGGCATAAAAGTAATCGGAATTCCGGGAACTATTGACAACGATATTTTCGGAACGGACAATACGATTGGTTACGACACGGCTTTGAATACAGCCATGGAAGCCATCGATAAAATCCGCGACACTGCAACTTCCCACAACAGAATCTTCTTCATCGAAGTAATGGGCCGTGACGCAGGATTCATCGCTCTTAACAGCGGTATTGCAACCGGAGCGGTAGACATTCTGATTCCTGAACAGACCGACAGTCTGGAAGATCTTTATGCAACTTTCGAAAAATCCAGAAAAAGAGGAAAAAACTCATCCATCGTTGTGGTAGCGGAAGGCGAAACTTTGGCTTCAACCTATCAGTTGGCGAAGAAAACCAAGGATAAATTTCCGGAAGCAGATATCCGCGTAACGATTCTGGGACACATTCAAAGAGGCGGTTCTCCAAGCTGTGCCGACAGAGTTCTGGCTTCCAGAATGGGATATGGCGCAGTAACCGGACTGATGAAAGGTTTAACCAACGTAATGGCAGGAATCCGCTCCAATCAGCTGGTGTATACGCCAATTGAGGATGCTATCAGAAAGCACAACGAAATCAATCAGGATCTGCTTCAGATTTCTGAAATTCTGGCGCTCTAATCCGGTTCAGAAGATTTCAAACAGTAACAATTCAAAAATTATTAATTAAATAAATCTAAAGATTATGTCAACAATCAAAGTAGGTATCAACGGTTTCGGTAGAATCGGAAGTTTAGTTTTCAACGCAATGCTTGAAAGAGACAACATTGAAATCGTGGGAATTAACGACCTTATCAACGCTGACTACATGGCGTACATGATGAAATACGATTCTGTACACGGTAGATTCGACGGAGAAGTAAAAGTAGAAGGAAACAACCTTGTAGTGAACGGAAAAACTATCCGTGTAACTTCTGAAAGAGATCCTAACAACTTGAAATGGAACGAAGTAGGTGCTGATTATATCGTAGAATCCACTGGCCTTTTCCTTACTAAAGAAACTGCACAGGCACACATCAACGCCGGTGCGAAAAAAGTAATTCTTTCTGCTCCTTCAAAAGATGATACGCCGATGTATGTAATGGGTGTAAACCACAAAGAACTTACTGATGACGTAAAAATCCTTTCCAATGCTTCCTGTACAACCAACTGTCTTGCTCCTTTGGCAAAAGTGGTTCACGAAAACTTCGGAATCGTTGAAGGTTTAATGACTACTGTTCACGCAACTACAGCTACACAGAGAACAGTTGACGGACCGTCAATGAAAGACTGGAGAGGGGGACGTTCTGCACTTCTGAACATCATTCCTTCTTCTACAGGTGCAGCAAAAGCAGTAGGAAAAGTAATTCCTGAACTGAACGGAAAACTGACAGGTATGTCTTTCAGAGTTCCAACAGCAGACGTTTCTGTGGTTGACCTTACGGTAAGACTTGAAAAATCTACTTCTTACGATGAAATCTGCGCAGCAATGAAAGCCGCTTCAGAAGGGGAACTGAAAGGAATTTTAGGTTACACTGAAGACTTGGTGGTTTCTCAGGATTTCGTAAGCGACAAGAGAACTTCCATTTTCGATAAAGACGCTGGTATCATGCTGTCTCCAAACTTCGTGAAACTGGTTTCTTGGTACGATAACGAAACCGGTTACTCTAACAAGTTGACAGATATGTTGATTCACGCTGCTTCATTATAATCGGCTTTTTAACAATATGATAAGACCTCTCAAATTTTTGGGAGGTTTTTTTTATGAGTTGGCGCGAGCTAAGCGAGCGACAAAACGGCCGCATTGTCATTGCGAGGAGTGAAGCGCAGCGAAGCGACAAAGCAATCTAAGTAATTTATTAATGTGGCAATCCCCTCTCCAACGCCAAAGCCGCAACTCGGGTCGCTACGTCCACTACAATCTTTTTTGGCGCGGCCGCGAAGCTGCCGCGCAAAAAAAGGATTTTCGTTACCATCGCTATTGCGGATTCTCGGCTTAAAACTTGCTGCCATTTAAAAATGAAAAATTTTATAAAAATAATTTTAATATTCTTTGGATTACTCCTACAGTTTTTCCTTGGTAATTTTATCGTTAAAGAATTTGTATTTGGTGATTCAAAAGCAACTTTTTTAGAAATTATCTTGTATCAACTTGTCGTTTTACCTCCATTTTTACTTACTGTAATTATACTACTTGAAAGCAAAAATTTCGGAAGAACAGTTTTATACTCAATAATATTTTATGGTTTTGCAGCCACCATCATTCACCTTTTCCATAAAGTTCCCAATTCAGTAGAATATCCATCTGGAAATGTAAGTTTGGGAAGTCATGGTTTTTATGTTACAGGCGGCGGTATAGATGCTTATAGTATAATTCCGCATTTCGTTCTGACTTTAGTAATTTTATGGCTGTTAAAAAATTCTTCAAAAAATGCAGATTCTGCCAAAATTTAAAGATTCCGAACATTTCAAAACATTTTGGGCAAAAGGCAACGGAAAAGAACTGCTCGATTGGTCAGGCTGGAAACCGACTTTCGAAAATTTTGAAAAATTCGCTCATCTTTATTATCAAGTCGATGAATTGGGCGACAATGCAGTGAATGACACTTATCTCAAACTCCCCTATAATGAAGCTTCAGCCTTAATTCAGCAGTTTTCAAAAAACAAAATTTCGGAAAATGATGATGCACCAGAAAGTTTAAAAAAAATATTTCTGCAAATGCAGGATATTCCGGAATGGTTTGATGAAAATTTAGCCAACACTGGTGCGAGATTCTGTATGAGAACCGGAACCAATGCGCTTATTATTCTCCGCGACTTCACTTTAATGGGCGGTTACGATTTTGCTTACCTCAATAAACCCCTAATTTTTACAGGTGCTCTAAAAAAAGGAGCCGTGAAACGACTCAAAGACACTTTGGAATTTTGGGTTCATGTTACACGGGAAAATGCCTTGAAAATAAATTCTGAGGCCTATCAATTAATTGTAAGAACGCGTTTAATGCATTCTTATGCAAGACTCACCATCAAAAAGAAAAGTGAAAGCTGGGATTACGAAAACTGGGGCGAACCCATCAATCATTGGGATATGATTGCCACGTATACCGGATTTTCGCTTGTTACGATGCAGGGACTGAAGAAACTCGGCGTAAAAATTACGGATGAGGAAGAGAACGGCGTTTTTCATCTCTGGAAATACATCGGTTATCTCTTGGGAATACCGCCAGAATATCTTCCGGAAAACAAACAGGAAGCCACTGAATATTTCTACCTGTGGAGCGCCATACAGGATAAAGGCGACGAAGATTCTGCACAACTCGCAAAAGCACTGCTGGACGAGAACCTTACGAATACCATTTACAGATTTCAATTTCAGAGAAAGCTGCTGCTGAACCTTCATCAAAGTATGAACTGGTTTCTTCTTGACAAAGAAATCAATGAGCGTTTAAGAATTCCTGAAGTTTCCGTTTCCAAAATTTTTCCGAAGCTGATTCTTCAGGTCAATAAAGTTTCACAAAGCGTTTTTAACCTTGAAAAACCTGAAAAATACCGCAGACTTGTGGAAATTGGAAACAAGCAGCAGGTGAAAGTTCTTGACGATTACATCAAACATACTCCTAAAGATTTCCATTACTGAAACGCGACATTACAGCCAATTAAAATTGCTACAAAATTTATCAACAATTCAGAAATGCATGCTTTTATTTCCGTATTTTTGTTAAAATATAGAATTCAGAATGAGCAACATTGAAGATAAAAAGAAAGCACTGTCACTGGTGCTTGAAAAACTCGATAAAACGTACGGAAAAGGAACGGTAATGACACTGAATGATGATTCTGTGGATTCCTCAATTGAGGTAATTCCTTCAGGATCTCTTGGACTTGACATTGCTTTGGGCGTTGGCGGATATCCGAAAGGAAGAGTAATTGAAATTTACGGTCCGGAATCTTCCGGTAAAACCACGCTCACACTTCATGCAATTGCCGAAGCACAGAAACAGGGCGGAATTGCTGCTTTCATTGATGCAGAACATGCGTTTGACCGCCATTACGCTTCAAAACTGGGCATCGATCTTGACAATCTTATTATTTCCCAGCCAGACAACGGTGAACAGGCGCTTGAAATTGCAGACAACTTAATCCGTTCCGGAGCAATTGACATTGTGGTAATAGACTCTGTTGCAGCACTGACTCCAAAAGCAGAAATTGAGGGTGAAATGGGAGATTCCAAAATGGGACTCCACGCAAGATTAATGTCACAGGCATTGAGAAAACTGACAGCAACCATTTCCAGAACGAAATGTACCGTGATTTTCATCAACCAGCTTCGTGAAAAAATCGGTGTAATGTTCGGTAACCCGGAAACAACAACCGGTGGTAACGCTTTGAAGTTCTACGCTTCAGTAAGAATTGACATCAGAAAAGCAAGTGCGCCAATCAAAAACGGTGATGAAGCCGTAGGAAGCCGCGTTAAAGTGAAAATCGTGAAAAATAAAGTCGCTCCGCCTTTTAAAATGGCTGAATTCGACATTATGTACGGTGAAGGTGTTTCCAAAACAGGAGAAATTCTGGACGCAGCAGTTGATATGGGAATTGTGAAGAAAAGCGGTTCCTGGTTCAGCTACGAGGAAACTAAACTAGGCCAAGGCCGTGATGCCGTAAAAGATGTTCTGAAAGACAATCCGGAACTGGCTGAAGAGCTTGAAACAAAAATCAAGGCAGAGCTGAACGCTAAAAAATAATTTTTGCTTTCAGAATCTTTATAAATTAAAACACGGTGCGGACTTTCAGTCCGCGCCGTGTTTTTTATCTGTCACAGTTCATCCAATGGATTCCAGAACAGTGTTTTAAAATTCTGAATTTTATTTCCTTTTAATTCTATTCCTTCCCTCTTAAGTTTTGCTGTAAACTCTTCCAGACAGCTTGCGGTAATACAACCGGAAGAATTACATACGCGATGTGCCGGAACATCTTCAAGACAGCCACCCATCGCTTTCCCAACGTGGCGGGAATGATTTGGAAATCCAACAGCTTTGGCAATTGAGCCATAAGTGGAAACCCTTCCTTCTGGAATGAGTTTCGAGATTTCCCAAACCTGAGATTTGAAAACTTCATTCATTATTTTTCAAATTTAGAAATTTTGTGGGGAAAAACTGCCGGAACTTTTAGCCCGGATTGAAGCATTTGTTTGAGCTCTCCCGATGACCATCGGGAAGCGAGTGCGGAAAGCCGGTCTGATTTTCAAAGAGAGAAAATACGTTGGAGCTCCAAAAAAAATCCTGCAAAAATGCAGGATCTTTATTTAAACTAAATTTTTAGTTAAGAATTCTCTAAAATATACTGGAACATCAGAGGTGCGCAGATCGTTGCGTCACTTTCTACAATATATTTCGGAGTATTGATATCCAGTTTTCCCCAAGTTATTTTTTCGTTCGGAACTGCACCGGAATACGAACCGTACGAAGTTGTGGAATCCGAAATCTGGCAGAAATATGACCAGAAGGGAATATCCGTCATTTCCAGATCCTGATACAGCATCGGAACAACACAAATCGGGAAATCTCCGGCAATTCCACCACCAATCTGGAAGAATCCAACTCCTTTTCCACCCGAATTTTTTGGATACCAATCGGCAAGGAACGTCATGTATTCAATTCCTGACTTCATTGTAGACGGCTGCAGTTCACCTTTTATACAGTAGCTCGCGAAAATATTACCCATGGTGGAATCTTCCCAACCCGGAACCACGATCGGTAAATTTTTCTCAGCCGCAGCAAGCATCCATGAATTTTCTTTCGGAATTTCATAATACTGCTCCAACACTCCTGAAAGCAGCATTTTGTACATATATTCGTGAGGAAAATAGCGTTCACCTTTGGCTTCGGCATCTTTCCAGATTTCAACAATATGCTTTTGCAGTCTTCGGAACGCCTCTTCTTCCGGAATACATGTGTCCGTAACACGGTTCAGGCCTTTTTCAAGCAAATCCCACTCCTGTTCCGGCGTTAAATCACGGTAATTCGGTACTCTTTCGTAATGCGAATGTGCGACAAGGTTCATCAAATCTTCCTCCAGATTTGCTCCGGTACAGGAAATGATCTGAACTTTATCCTGGCGAATCATTTCAGCCAGAATTTTTCCCAACTCCGCCGTAGACATCGCTCCGGCAAGCGTAATCATCATTTTTCCACCGTCTTTAAGATGCGCAACATATCCTTTGGAAGCGTCCACCAAAGCGGCAGAATTAAAATGCAGATAGTATTTTTCCAGAAATTCGGTAATCGTGTAACTCATTTTTAGATGTTTTAGCAAAGATAGGATTTTGCGGATGAAAGTGGATAATTGTTCTCAAAAGAAAAGCACCGCCAATCGACGGTGCTTATGTTTCTGCTGATTATTACTCCCAATCCGGCATTTCAGCATTCGGAAACAGCGTGGTCCTTGAGTAATTTCCTGAAGAAGACTGCCCTATTTTCACAATATTCCTTGCGGAAATATTGTCGTTTGAAGTATTCACAAATATAATTTCAGAATCATTCGGGGAAAATCTTGGATCAAGATCGTTCATTCCGGAAGGTTTCTGACTGGCCGCTGACAGATCAACAGCAGTTCCGCTTGCAAAGCTGTGTAAGTAAATCCTCGAATCCAATTGCCGGTAATTCTGAATATTTTCATATCCGGAAAAATCGCGTGTATAGAGCAACTGATGTCCCTGTATCGAAAAATTAAGGCCTCCTGCTCCACCCGGAACGTTGGAAAGGACAGTATCCGTCACCGTTCCCTGCATATTAATCGTAAAAATCTTCACATTATAACCGTCATTATTATTGGTTTTCAGTGCGATTTTATTTCCGTCGGTACTCCAGTCGCACTCAGTAATCAGACTTCCGTCAACGGTCTGATAAAGAAGTGTAAGCGCTGTACCGTCGCTGTTAATCATATATAGCTTGTTAAAACTCGGATAAATGAGTTTGCTTCCGTTGGAATTCCAGGCAAAATCAAGCTCTTCATTCTTAAATCCGCTGACAGGAACGGTAGTAACCTGCGTACTGTTGCTTCCGTCTTTATTGGAAATGAAAATCTGATTGTTTCCGCCCACATTTTTGATATAGGCAATTTTATTGGCAACATTGTTAAACCTTGGCCGGAAACTTACCTGAGAACTGCTGGTAACATTAAACAGATTGTTGCCGTTTTCATCGGAAGACACAATGTAGTAGTTGCCGTTTTGCTTCTTTGTGTACAAAAAGCGGTTGGTTGGGACAGTAACCACTTTAAACTGGAAAACAGGACTGTACACCTTAGCATTAATCCCATCATCAGAAACAACCTGCCAGAAATAGGTGACGCCATAAATCAGATTACTGACAGTATAAGACTTTTCGGTAATATTGGTAAATTCCTGAATATTAGAATTCTGACTGTTTTTTAGAATCAGGTCAAACGTAAGCGAATCATTTTCGGGATCGGTAGCATTCCAGGTAAAGGTTACACTGTTTGGCATATCCACGGCATTATCTGCAGGGAAAAGAAGCTCAGGCGCATACGGCGACTGATTTCCTGCAGTATCGTCTGCAAGTTCAATTGCAATATCGACAGTCTGGCCTTCTTTGGTAACATTCACCGGATGAAAAGTAGTAACATAACCGGAAAGTTCAGCTTTTACAGAATAATCCCCTACCGGAACATCAGAAATTGAAAAATTACCTTTATCATCTGTATAGACAGTCGAGCTGGTAGGCGCAGTTGTAATTCGCACTCCCTTCAATGGAGCATTGCTTGATTTTTCAGTTACCGTCCCTTTGACAACGCCTTTTCCTGCTACATCTACCAACTCCTCACGGCAGCCGAAAGAGATGAGCAAAATAAGTAAATATGTAAGTTTTAAGAATCTCATTTTTCAGAAGATTTGAATAGTTTGTCAAGATAAAAATTGATACCCAGGTTGAACCTTAAGCTTTGGTCATTTCTTTTCCCCTGCTTCAGGAAATCCCATTCGTCATCAAAACCAAAATCGAGCTGTGAACCTCCGCGCAAAGCTATTTTTTCCGAAACAAGATATTCAATTCCCGCCCCTGCCTGCGCTTTCAAAAATGTTTTGTCACCGTACTTTGTAATTCCGGCTCCGCCCGACAGATAAGGAGTGAATTTATTTCGTGAAAAAGGCTGATATTCAAGGTTCAGCTCACCTGATATACCGCGTCTCCAGAAAATATCCTGATTTTCGAAAATATGATAACTGGCATTTCCGTCAAGATATAAGACATCCGTAAGCATATATTTCATACCGAGTTTTGCACCGAAATGGGTATTTGCCCGCACATAATCGCCACGAATTTTCGTCGCTTCTGCCATTCCGTAGAAAGCCCACTGTCCGCGTACGCGGTCTTTTGCAAGGTTCCCGTATATCCTGGAATCATTTACTTTCTGCTCTGAATTATACTGGGCAATCAAATCGGCAAACTGGGATTTATCAACATAATTTGAATCCCAGACATTATCACGGATTCCCTCAACTATCAGTGCGTAAACTGCCTTTTCGATGGCCTCTGTTACTGCAAGCTGAACCGGTTCGTTTTGGGTAATGCCCACCTCAGCCTCCATTAAGCGCTCAACATCAACAAATTTAAACATGCTGCCGTTGATACTTGTTGAAAGTATATTCTTTGAAGTATAAACTGATTTCAGAATCTCGCCGTTTAATGTTGAAACTGCACGGATATAAACCGTGATTCGGTCCTGCCTGTATTGTGTAGAACCGCCTATTCCGAAATATCGCGCTCCCAAACCACCCGTCATTACGTTGGTATCATACGAGATTATTCCGCCTTCCAGGATTATTCCGGCATAAAGCAGCGGCGGAAGGTTTCCTGTTTCATCCGTTTTATTGGGAATGTATTCTTTTCGTGTTGAACGGATTAGCTGTCTTTCGTTCAGAAGGTTGCCGATGTTTTCTCTTTCGATAGGCTTGAACCATTTACTGTCTTCAAGAGCTTTGATGAGAATGGTTGTTGTTCCCTGAGGAACAGCCGTACTCCAGCTGGCACCGGTTTCCGAAGGTTTATACTGCCCGGTCTGATCACGGAATTTGTAAACCCCCACTACAATCTTCTCTTTTGGTGCAGGAAGACTTTTGATTTCTGAAGTCAGTTTTGTTACTTCGCCCATGCCTGATTCCGGACTGCTTACCGGTATTTTCAACACAGGACTGCAACCTATCAAAAAAAATGATATAACAGCGCCCAGACAGAATCTGTAAAAATTCACATTCATACGCTCTGTTTAATTAGGTACAACAATTTCCGACTGCTCGCCGGTGTCTGTATTGAGAATGGAAATCAGCAAGCCGTTCTGAGACTGCACAATTTCAAGATAAAGGGAACCGAAAAGATAAGTGCCCGGCTTCAGTTCTCCGTCGCCAAACTCTGATCCGAAAAGTTTCTGTGACAACTGACTCAGAAGCTGACGGTTCAAACTGTCGGTAAAACTGTCCAAAGAACTTAAATTTCCGAAAGCGCTTGTTTTATCATCATCAAACTGATTCTGTGCTGTAGCTGAACTCATTAACCACTGATAGTTAAAAGTATCACCACCAAAAGCAGGATTAATTGGTTTGTACACTAACTGCTGACTGCTGCAAAAGCCAAATGCAAGCATCAGCGCGATCATGCAGAACAATTTTTTCATTTTTATTTTTTTTTTATTTTGTTTCTTTATCTACATCGCGACTTCTTATGAAACTGCTTAGAATCCGCAGAGAACGCAGTGCCTCGCTGTCGATATATTCTTCATCAGGCGTTGTATTAAACGCATAAATCGGCTGATCGTTAAACTCCACTACAATTCGGGAACTGCGGCCAAGTCCAGGGTTTTCTGAAATAATAACTGTACCGGGAATTTTAAGGTTCTGCAGAAGGTAATTCATATAAAACTTATCATAAAAATACTTTCCCATTTTGGTACGCGTCTCATCTATAGTTATTCCCAGAAGTTCTACATTTTTTTCGGGAACGCGAGCAACCAGTTTTTTATCAAAAGACTCTGCATTTACAAAAAGACTGTCTTTAGAAATCAGGATTTTATTGTCTTCATCTTTTATAAAGAGGAAAGCTTTGAGAGCGCCCTTATTTCCAAGGTTAATTTTCAGGTTACTGAGACTTTTGGTTTCATTGGGATTCACAACAAAATCGCCTTCCTGCTTGTTGCTGCTGGTATTACCGCCTTCGTCATTTTTCACAGCAATTAAAATATAATGGAGCGATTTGAAAACATCAGAATTATTAACTGCCGTTGCAGAAATATTTACCAAATCCTCTCTCTGCTCGGAAATTATTTTGGCTGATACTTCATTCATATCTGAGTCATTTTGAGAAAAAATAATGAGCGGAAAAAGAATCAAAGAAAACCGGAAAATCTGTAGAAAACCTTTCATATCAATAATTTCGAACGAAAATCATTTTATCGTTGCCACGAATATTTATCTTCATGCCATCAGAAACACTGTTGTTTCCAGCGACATCAATATAATTATTGTTTCCACTGGTACTGATTTCGAGATTTGTAGCGCGCTGATCTGCATTGTTGTAGTTAAACGTATTGTAATCTCCCTGCTGAATAATCCGCAGATGCGCAGCTTTACTGTCCATCACATTAATTATATTATCGTTTCCAACCTGAACATTTACATTTACAGACTCTGCATTCAAACGCCTGCTGCTTTCAGAAAGAAACTGCAACACGTTAGAACTGTTTAAATCCCTATACGAAATTTTCTCCGCACTTTGTGCCGAGAACATCTGTATTGCCAAAATCAGAAAAAAAGTACTGAAAATCCGCATAACATAATTTTAGAAAAATTATGGGAGCAAGGATACTCCCATAATTATTATGATTTAAGAATGATTTAGTGTTGCGTTACCATGATACTGTTTCCGGTTCCGGACTGAATTCCTGTATGCATGTTACCTGTTCCTGTCTGAAGTACTGTTGCCGCATTGGCTGTACCGAACTGAGCGCTGTAAGATGCATTGCTTGTACCGGTTTGTGCGTTATAAATATAGTTGCTGTCCCCTAACTGAAGATTATCGGAATCGTTAAGGTTTCCAGTTTGCTCACCCAATACATAGTTAAGTGATCCTTCCTGAACTGAAGTGAACATATTTCCGTTTCCGGCCTGATTAGCCTGAGAATTGTTGCCGTTTCCGTACTGAGACTGCGAAGATGTGTTCTCATTGCCTACCTGAGCCAATGCTGCGATATTACCATCACCACCCTGAACCTGCCATGCATCATTTAAATCACCCAATTGATCTACATCTGCAACATTTCCGTTTCCGCTTTGATTTTGATCAGATGAATTGCTGAGTCCGTCCTGGGTTGCAATCGCATAGTTCCCTGCACCTGCCTGAGACTGGCCTGAATTATTGTTATCGCCATCCTGTGCTGAATAAGCAGTATTTCCGTCACCCAACTGATTTTGCCAGCTAGAGTTAGTGTCTCCAGTTTGATTAGTGCTCGCAAAATTACCCAAACCGCTCTGGTTTTGTGTAGCTACATTCTGAGCACCGGTCTGATTGCTGCCTGCAATATTTCCGTCACCGCTCTGCCACTGCTCCAAGGAGTTTCCCCAACCGGTCTGTAGACCGGAAGCCCAGTTACCGTTTCCACTCTGGTTCTGCAGGATGTTGTTGTTGTTCGCCCAGGTAGGAACCTGATTGCCATCGCCCAACTGATCCGCATACGCGTAGTTACCTGTACCGCTCTGAATTTGATCAACATACATTCTAGGGCCAGATTTCTGAACCGAAACCGCTGCATTGGAAGTACCTGCCTGTGTCTGATTAGCAACAACCATATAAGTTTGGTTTTGGGAAGCCATCACACTGTTTGCATCACCTTGCTGGTTTTGCGTTACATAACTCTTGTTGGACCATGATCCCAATCCCTGGTTTGAAGTAGCAGCATTTCCCTGACCTTCCTGATACGTAGAAGTTTCGTTGAACTGATGTCTTTGATAAACATTAATGCTGTTCCCGTTACCTACCTGTACTGAATTGTTTTTTTCCGAAAGTCCGTACTGATTGACAGTAGCAGTATTTCCGTTTCCTGACTGATTGACATCATTGTCATTAGTTGTTCCCTGTGCACTGAACATTGTTACCGCTCCAAGTGCAAATACGCTTAAAATTGCTTTTTTCATGATAAAAAGTTTTATGGTTAGTGAAGCAAATGTAAAACGCAATGGATAATGACACAATACGTAAAATGTAGTATTCTTATAAAACACCCTGTTTTAGTAGTGTTTCCGTACTAAATTTAATTTTTCATTAAATATTCTATACTTATAGACCTAATTTATAAAATTAAAGTATTTTAACGTAATAGAAGATTATTTTAATCAGGATCAAGAATATTAACGAATTATTTCTTACACTCAAAAACCCACTGTTCATTCCATTATGAACAGCCAGCAGTGTAAGCCGCACTTTTTACTGCATTTATTCAGAATAAAAAAAATTCACCGGGTTTGCGCACAAAAGAATTCCTGAAGAAATCTTAAAAAAAAGTCATTTTATCTGAAGGTTCAGAAAAAAGTACTTAAAACTGTGCATTTCAACACAAAAATACTAACGTTTAAAGCGTCTGCTTTCCTTTTTATCGGACAACTTCTTTTTTGTATCAAGCCGTTTCTGAATCTGGCTTTTCGAAGGTTTGGTTGCTTTTCGGGGTTTTTGCACAAAAAGTGCTTTGTTAACGATGTTGAGAATTTTTTCAGTTGCAATTTTCTTATTCTGAAGCTGAGTGCGGCTTTCTGAGACGGTGAACTGAAGAATTCCTTCAGAATTGATGCGGTTTTTCAGCTTTTCAGATATTCTTACAATTTCCTCTTCAGTAAAATACCGGGTTTCACCAACATGCCACATTACCGTTACAGAAGTCTCCACTTTATTGACGTTCTGTCCGCCTGCACCGCTGCTGCGTGAAGTTTTATACGTAATTTCTGAAGTGAAATCTTTCATTTTTTATAGCGATAATTCCTGAATCAGTGTTCTTCTGTCAATCTTTCCGTTGGGTGTACGCGGGAATTTCTCAACAAAAATAATCTCTTTCGGACGGTGGAATGATTTTTCGAAATTAACAGTACTGATTTTTTGAGTAACAAAATGATTCTCAACACCTTCAATGATTAAAACGAGTTTCTGTCCTAAAGTTTCATCAGAAATTCCAACAAAAACCAGCTCGACATCAGTTTTGCTTTTTACCAAAGCTTCAAGCTCTTCCGGAAAAATCTTTGCACCACCGGAGTTGATGACATTGTCGATTCTACCCAGAAAACGGAATTCTTTTTCATTCCTTAATTCTACCAAATCATTGGTTTGCAGCTTTTCAGGATTCAGTTTTGGCGCAAAAATCTGAAGACAGCCGCGTTCATCAGTTGAAATTTCAACATTATCGAAAACCGTAAAATAGCTTTCAGAGTTCGGATAGATTTCCTTTAAGGCAATATGGGAGAGCGTTTCGGACATTCCGTACGTTTCGAAAATACGGCAATCAACTGCAGCTTTAGCCAACTGAGTTTTGATTTTATGCTTTAAACTTTCGGCAACTGCTGCTCCACCGATAATCAGATTTCTGATCAGATGAATTTTATAAAGAGAATTTTCTACCTGAAGTGGCGTCATTGCGCAGAAATCAATTTCGTTGTTAAGATTCTCTACAGGTTTCACGGACGGATCCGTCACCATTAACCTGAGTTTTCTTTCCAGCGAACGAACCACCATCATCTTACCGGAAATGTATTCTACCGGAAGACAAAGCAACGCAGAATCGCCCGCTTTAAGGTTCAGAAAATCGCAGGTCATTTTTGCGGAATTCAGCATTCTGGATTTTTCTATTCCGAATACTTTTGGGGTTCCCGTTGATCCTGAAGTCTGCACATTTACCGTTTCAGAATCAGCAAAAAAATCCTTTAAGAAAGACTTTACTTTCTGTTCAAAAGCGGATGCCGGCAAAAAATCCTTAAATGCTTTGTCCTGAAAATCGATCACCATCATTTTACTAAACTAAGGAAAATTATCAAAAAATGCAGTTAAAATTCTTGTCAATAAAGAAAAAAGTTATAAATTTGCACCACTAAAAAGGACAGACTCATGGTGTAGCGGTAACACTACTGATTTTGGTTCAGTCATCTGGGGTTCGAATCCCTGTGAGTCTACATTTTTAACCTTCTGTCCTTCGGAAGGTTTTTTATTTGAGCAGACATATGGTGTAACGGTAGCACTACAGATTCTGGCTCTGTCAGTTGGGGTTCGAATCCCTATATGTCTACAAAGAAAACCGCCTTTTTGAGGCGGTTTTTGTTTATTTTACATTCTGTTTACTGTTCCTATTCCCAGAAGCTTTAATCCGCGACGTATGGTTTCTCCTGTTAAGGCAGACAACTCTAAACGGAACTGCTTGACAGCATCGGTTTCTGCATTCATGATGGAATTATTCTGATAAAACGAATTGTAGCTTTTCACGACATCGTACACATAATTGGCAACAATGGCTGGACTCAGAAGTTCGGCCGCTTTGGAAACAACTTCACGGAAATTGGAAAGTTCCATGATAAGTTCTTTTTCGTATTCATTCAAAGAAATATCTGCTGTTTTATCGGAAGAAGCAAAATCCGCTTTTGCAAGAACCGACTGAATCCTCGCATACGTATACTGAATAAACGGTCCGGTATTTCCATTAAAATCAATACTTTCCTTAGGATTAAAAAGCATTTTCTTTTTCGGATCTACTTTCAGCATAAAATATTTCAATGCTCCGAGACCAACGGTTTCATAGGACAATTCGCGCTCTTCTTCGGATAACGATTCCAGTTTGCCCAGTTCCTGTGCCTTTTCTTTTGCGGTTTCGTACATTTCCTGCATCAGATCGTCGGCATCAACTACCGTTCCTTCTCTGGACTTCATTTTTCCTTCGGGAAGCTCTACCATTCCATAAGATAAGTGGAAAAGCTGATCTGCCCATTCGTAACCCAGTTTTTTCAGAATTTTAAACAGAACCTGAAAATGATAATCCTGTTCATTTCCAACGGTATAAATCAGTTTCTGGATATTGTTTTCCTTAAAGCGCTCCACCGCCGTTCCGAGATCCTGCGTCATGTAAACTGAAGTACCGTCTGAACGCAGCAGAAGCTTTTCATCCAGACCTTCATCCGAAAGATCGCACCAGACAGAGCCGTCTTCTCTGCGGTAAAAAACACCTTTATTCAGTCCTTCCTGAATCAGATCTTTTCCAAGAATGTAAGTATTGCTTTCATACTGAACCTGGTCAAAATCAACTCCGAGTCTTTTATACGTCTGTCCGAAGCCGTCATACACCCAGGAATTCATTTCCGACCACAGATTTCTTACATTTTCATCGCCTTTTTCCCAGTTCAGCAACATATGCTGGGCATCAAGAATCGACTGTGCCTGTTTTTTTGCAGCATCTTCATCAAGTCCGCTTTCCATCAGCGCAGAAATTTCTGCTTTGTAGTTTTTATCGAATTCCACATAGTAATTTCCGACAAGCTTATCACCTTTCAGACCGGTTGATGCCGGAGTTTCATTTTTTCCGGATTTTTCCCATGCCAGCATGGATTTACAGATATGAATACCGCGGTCATTAATAATCTGTGTTTTGATGACATTATAACCGTCCTCTTTTAGGATCTGCGCAACAGAATATCCCAGAAGATTGTTCCTGATGTGTCCAAGGTGAAGCGGTTTATTGGTATTGGGTGAGGAATACTCAACCATTACGGTTTCAGCTCTGCTCTCCGTTTGTCCGAACTTTTCCTTCAGCGCAAAAAAAATATCGAGGAAAAACCTGTCCCTTATTTTCAGATTGAGGAAACCCTTTACTACATTAAAACTCTCTACAAAATCTGCCTGAGTCGTAAGCGCACCGCCAAGTTCAGTAGCGATAAGATCCGGCGCTTTTTTCAGCAACTTGACCAGCGGAAAAGTTACGACTGTAAAATCTCCTTCAAACTCAGTTTTATTCTGCTGAATTTCCAGTTTGAAATCCGCAATCTGATACACCGAATTGATAATTTCGGAGATTTTCCCTTCAATTAATTCTTTAATGTTCATCCAAAAATTTTGAGCTACAAATATATGTAAATAAAAAAGGCCACTCGCTTTGAGTGGCCCTATAATTTAACTAAAACACTGCTTAGTTTACATCCCAAATAAGTTTGGTATTCATCTTATCTCCTCCAATTGCACTTGAAGCTGTTGCGTAGTTTTCAGCATTAAGCGTCTGAATTACTGTTGGATAATACAGTCTTGTCGGAAGATCTGTAAGATCAGCAATCAGCGGTACAAATGTGTAGGTAGTAGCACCAGCAACCGGATTGTTCAGTGCATAAGTTTCGCCCGGAAGCAACAGGATGCTGGTATCAGGATAACCCGTTCTTCTGTATTCTGCCCATGCCTCATAAGGCTGCATGAACAGTGCCACATATTTCTGAGTAAGAACATTCGCTTTGGAAGCAGGCGGCAAAGTAGCTACGAAAGCTGCGATATCAGCTGCTGCAACGCCCCATTTCTCCATTGATGCCGTTACACCGTTTACGTAATTTACCTGGCTCCAGTTGTTTGCCTCACTTAGAAGGAATTCAACTTCAGAATATTCCATCAGCATTTCAGTGTAGTTTGGCTTGTACACATGCTTACTGAAGAAGTTGGCCTTATCACTCTGAGAAGTTGACATCGACTGATCCAAACCGTACGGCTGACCTACATAGTCTGCAGGGTTTGTAGACTCTACATAAGCACCGCTGATGATATCCGCTTTCAACGTTCCCATTGGAGCAGCATATTTGAACAGTCTTGGATCCAGACCGAAGTTACCGTTTGT
Organism: Bacteroidota bacterium; assembly: GCA_023457935.1. GTDB lineage: Bacteria > Bacteroidota > Bacteroidia > Flavobacteriales > Weeksellaceae > JAEXBA01. Next base: position 63,603 of record JAEXBA010000066.1, read on the forward strand.
ACCTTTCAAAAGATCGATAAAAGTTTTGGATACAGAGAAATCTGAACGTGTAAGGAAATCATTGAACATCGGTGAAGGGTTCACACGGTTATTCTCATAAGTAAGACCTACACTGTCATCATTGGAAGTCATCACACCGTCTGCAATTGCATCAGCAAGATGTGCTTCTGCTCCCGGAACTACACCTTTAACTCTGGTTGCCACTCTAAGTCTCAGGGAGTTTGCAAATTTTTTCAGTTTCACTGCGTCACCTTCGAAAAGCGCATCACCCTGTGTAAATACCGGCTGGTTAGTTTCTACCATATCTGCTGCTTCAGAAAGTTCTTTCATGATATCAGCATATATTTTTGCCTGTGAAGCAAATTTCGGCTTAAGATATTCGTTTACGTTCAGGGCCTGGAAATCAGGATCCTGGTTTCCGTAAGAATAATAAGGAATATCACCGAAAGTATCTGCAAGATTCAGGAACACGTAAGAAAGCATCACTCTTGAAGCAGCAATCTGGTTTTTGTTTGAACCGTACGGACTTGCTGTAGCAGCAGTTTCAGGATCGCTGTTGATCTCGATAATCTTCTTATAGTTGGAAGCCGCGATATAGAGATTCGTCCATAACGCATCACCACTGGTAAGTCTGTACTGATATCTGTCTTCTTCAGTATAGGCAGTCTGTGCAGAATACTGCATCCAAGGCAACGTTACCCTTGCAGATTCGAAAGAGTTTCTTGTTGCATCCATTACGGATTTGTTCGCCCAGTTAAAGATACCGTAAGTAAGTGCTACTTCGGGACTGTTTGGGTTTGTATTGATTTCATCAAAGCTTTCAGTACAACTTACAACTGCGGTAGTAGTAAAAAATGCAGCAGCAAGAACGAAAGCATATCTTTTAAGATTTTTCATTTCTTATTTAATTAAAATTTAATGTTTACGTTAAATCCAACTTGTCTGGTTGATGGAAGTGATCCACCTTCAAGACCCTGAATATTTCCTGAACCGTAAGAAGTGTTCTCAGGATCCATTCCTTTCCAGTCTAAGCCCCAAGCTAAAAGGTTTCTACCGAATGCGGAGATTCTAACACCTTCCAGATAAGAACCAATTACAGATTTAGGAAGATCATATCCTAAAGTAACGTCTCTCAGCTTGATATAACTTGCGTCAAATACATTCAGCGCATCAACAGTGTTGTAGTGCATTGCACCGTACTGCTGTGCTGTAAGTCTTCTTGTGTTTACTGTACCGTCGGCCAAAACTCCTTCAAGTACGATACCCTGTTCTCTGTTTCCGTTCAAAGTAGACTCTTCGATCATACCGGAATACATTCCCCACATGTGTGAAGTTGAGAAATACTTCCCTCCTTTCTGCATATCGAAAAGGAATGAAAGGTTAAAGTTCTTATATTTTAACGTATTTCTCAGACCCATAGTATAATCCGGCAGTGTAGAACCAAGATTCTTGATTGCAGACGGAGCATATCTACCGTTCGAAGCGATAATTTTGTTTCCGTTTGCATCGTAAGTAAAGTCCGTACCGTAGATAGATCCGTAAGATTCACCTTTAACAGCCATCAATCTTGCACGGAATGGCGCGTTGGTAAGCTGATAAGTAGTTACGTCCTGGTAAAGCTCAACAACTTCGTTTTCGTTCTTTGCAAAATTCCAGTTCATAGACCAGTTAAAATCTGATGTTTTAACAGGTGTTACCCAAACCATTGCTTCGATACCTTTGTTATTGATTTTACCTGCGTTGATCAGATTACTTCTAAACCCTGTAGCAGGATCAATAGTAAGCGGAAGAATCGCATCAGTAATGTTTACGTCATAATAGGTAACATCGAAACCTGCTCTGTTTTTTGCGAAGTTCATTTCAAGACCGATTTCCTTTGTATCCTTCATTTCAGGCTTAAGATTCGGGTTAGCATTCTGAGTCAGAAGGCTGTAACGAGGATCTCCGTTAAAGTTAACCGGCTGGTTGAATACGTTGGTCAGCTGATAAGGATCTGTATCACTTGCCACTTTAGCCCAACCTGCTCTAAGTTTACCGAAAGAAAGCCAGTTGGCATTAATCAGATTAGAGAAAACAAAACTACCGGTAACGGAAGGATAGAAACCGTCATAGGCAGTTGTAGAGAACCAGTCGTTTCTACCTGTTGCTTCAATGAAGAATGTTTCTTTAAATCCTAAGGATACTGATCCGTAAAGAGAGTGAACCATCTTGTTGAAGTCATCATTCTGAGCCTGCGGAGTCTCCACACTGTTCTTAAGGTTGTAGAAGTTAGGGATAATCAAACCACCTACTGTGTTTCCGAACAGTCTGCTCAACCTTCTGTTTCTAATGTTACCTCCAACAAATGTCTGAACAGTAAAGTCGTCTGAAACTCTTGGATTCCAGTGTACACGGCCTTCGTAGTTATACTCGCTGAAGTTTCTTAAGCTCGTTGCATATCCTGAAACTGCCTGAGAACCAATCGCAACTCTGTCATCGTTATCCTGAGAATACATATCAGCATACACCTTACCAACTGCGTAAAGGTTATCAAGAATGTTATACGTTAAGCCAACGTTACCGAAGAATCTGTTTCTCTTGTCATTGGAAACATTCTCGTAAACAGTCCAGTACGGGTTATCAGAATAAAGCGGAGTCGGATCATCCCAACCTGTTCTGTTCCAGCTTCTCTGCATACCGTTTGCCAGTTTGTAGTCTCTCAGTTTCGAAAAATCAAGCTGTCTCTGCCCCCACTGGAAGAACTTCTGTGCCACGGAGTTGTCACCGTAACCCTGTTCAGGTCTGTTGAAACCGTGTGTCTGTACAAAGTTCAATGAAGTTTCAACTTTCAGCTTTTCATGAAGCTCACTGTTGGCATTGATGCTGAAGTTATGCTTGTTGATTTTTGAATTAGGGTATACACCTTCAATATTAGTGTTGGTGTAGGAAACCCTAAGTGCAGATTTTTCGAAAGATTTTGCAACGGAAAGGTTGTTGGTGAATGTAATACCGGTTTCGAAGAAAGAATCCACATCGTTCTTTGGAGCAACCCACGGAACGGTTTTCATATAGTCGCTTGCAAACTCAGGATCGAAAGCATACCAAGGAAGATACATCAAATTCGGATCATATCTCGGACCCCAGCTTTCATCCATTCCGTAGTCTGCGATGTTGTAAGTCTGTCCGTTGATCACAGCAGTTGGCAACGTATCCGCAAGACCGCCACCATAAAGGTTCTGTAACGTTGGATAAATATAGATACTTTCAAAAGAAACTCCCGTATTGAATTCTACACTTGTTCTTCCTCTTTTTGCACTCTTAGTGGTATAGATAATAACCCCGTTACTTGCACGCGATCCGTAAAGAGCTGCTGCAGGACCACCTTTAAGTACAGTTACCGACTCAATGTCGTCCGGGTTAATATCAAAAGTAGTGTCACCATAGTCTCTACCTCCGGCTCCTCTCTGAGTGTCTACAGCATTAATGTTACTGTTGTCCAACGGAACACCGTCAACAATAATCAAAGGTCTGTTCTCTCCGGTAATGGATGAGATACCTCTCATTGTAATTCTGGTGGAACCTCCCATACTGGAAGGCGCAGTAACCTGTACACCGGCTACGTTACCAGACAGGGCACTTAATGCATTGGTTTGCCCGGCTTCCGAAATACTCTCTCCCGTAATTTCCTGTGCTGCGTAACCAATGGATTTTTTCTCCCTTTTGATACCGAGGGCAGTCACTACTACACCCTCAATGTCCTGCGTTTTAAGTGAATCTGTCTGCGCATTAGCCATGCTAAAAGAAGCAGAAAGCACAACTGCCAAAACGCTCGTTGTTAGTTTCTTCATATCAAATTAAATTTTTCAATTAAACAAATGTGTAAAAAAAAATCATACTTCGCAAATATTTGTTAATTATTTCTTAATATTTTTGTAATGTGAGACATAAATATGGCCAAAAAACCCTATCTTCAAAGTTTGAACCTCCAGGCAAGATGGTCTGAAGCATATATCGAAGCCGGTTGCGACGAAGTCGGACGCGGGTGTTTGTGCGGGCCCGTAGTGGCCGCCGCTGTTGTGCTCAGTGATGATTTTGATCCCAGTTTTATTAACGACTCCAAGAAAATAACGGCAAAAGGCCGCATCGAACTGGACTGTCATATCAGGAGCAGCGTACTCGACTATGCCATTGCCGAACTTTCACCTGAAGTTATTGACCAGCATAATATTCTGAATGCCAGCATCCACGCCATGCATCTGGCTCTTGATCAGCTAAAGGTAAGACCGGAACTGATTCTGGTAGACGGAAACCGGTTTCATCCCTATAATTTCATTCCGCACCAGTGTATTGTTAAAGGTGATTCTAAAATGCTTGCCATTGCCGCCGCCTCTATTTTAGCCAAGAATTACCGTGATAGTCTTATGATTCAGCTTCATGATGAATTTCCTGAATACGGCTGGAATAAAAATATGGGTTACGCCACCGCCGACCACCGCAGAGCATTAATGGAATACGGCCCGACTAAATACCACCGGAAATCCTTTAAGTTAATTTATGAAAAATAAAAAACGGAAACCGCGCGGTTTCCGTTTTTCGTGCCTATATATAAGGTGTATTATTTTTTCTTAGACTTGTTGGCCTGTTGCTGCTGATACTTCTGCTGTTCCTGCGCCTGCTCCATCATTTCGCGCATTCTCTTCTGGAATTTGCCTTCTTTCTTTGGCGGCGCTGCTTTATTGGCCTGAATCTGGGCATGAATCTTCTTCTCATCCAGAATCCAGTACTTAATAACAAGAATGATCAGGATGTTAATGGCATTGGATACGAAATAATACCATGAAAGACCTGATGCGGAAGTGTTCAGGAAAAAAAGGAATGTAATCGGGAAGATATACATAATTACCTTCATGTTCGGCATTCCCGGCTGCTGTGGCTGCTGCATGTTCCCCGAAGTCATTACGGTATAAATCAGAATTACTGCAGTACACGCAAGGGCAAATATACTTAAATGCTCGCCCAGAAATGGAATATTAAAAGGAAGCTTAATTACATCATCATATGCTGTAAGATCTTTTGCGAACCAGAAACTTTCTCCTCTCAGATCAATAAAGTTCGGGAAGAAGCGGAAAAGCGCATAGAATATCGGAATCTGAAGCAGTGCCGGTAAACATCCCGCCATCTGATTAACGCCTGCTTTTCTGTAAACAGCCATTGTTTCCTGCTGACGTTTCATCGGATCAGCATCCTTAAATTTTTCGTTCACCTCATCAATCTCCGGACGGATGACTCTCATCATGGCACTCAGCTTATGCTGTTTGAACATAATTGGTGACAGAATGAGTTTTACAATAATAGTCATCACGAAAATCACCCAACCCGCAGTAAGTCCCCACGATGCAATAATGTTGTACATTGGCATGAAGAACCAGCGGTTCAGAGAACCGATAAATGACCATCCAAGCGGAAGGATCTCATCAAAATTCTTGTCATATGATTTCAGCAGATCAAGATCCAGCGGCATAAAATACCATGTGAAATCCTGATTCAGTTCACCTGCAGAGGTTGGAACCTGACCGTCGAAATTCAGTTTTTTAAGATACTCACCTTCTTCAATAATATCCTGATTTCCTTTACTTTGTGTGAATCCGGATTTAGACTCCAGAACAGAAGCAAAAAACTGTTGCTTTACACCAATCCAGTTAAGCGTTTCATCCGGCTCGTCCATCGTAGTTCTGACGTCGGAATCGTAATCTTTATAATTGTTGAAGGCATAGGAAAATTCTGAGTGTGTCTGTTCCTGCGAGCGCCCTTTTTCCAGATTTCTCACGCGGTAATCCCACACGAAATTGGCTTTCTGATCAGAACTTACCTGAGATAGTCCTTGTGTTCTAACCTTGAAATCTACTGTGTACTTCGGCAGAAGCGTATAAACAAACTGCACCACAGCTCCACTTGCATTTCCGGTCATGGTCACCGTGTTTCCGTTTACGGTTGGCGTGAAAACCATGTCCTTGGTATTGATCAGCTTTCCGGATTTGTCCTGGAAGGTAAAACCGTAAGTAGCATTGTTCTTGTCAATCAGGTACAGCGGCAGATCGGCCTTGTCTGTTTTCTGGTCATACGCTTTGTACTTGTTCAGCTCTACTTTGGAAATCTGCCCGCCCAAACTTGAAAACTCAAGATTCAGTTCTTCATTTTTCAGATTAACCGTCTGAATGGATCCAGGAGTTACATTGGTATTGATATTGGCAGCACTTGCCGGCTTTGCAGCGGTATTTACCTGCGTGGTTTTAGGTTTGCTGGCTTCCTGAGCTGCTAATTCCTTTTGCTGCTGGTTCTGAAAATAAAACATTGCGCCCATCAGAATCAGGGAAAAAAGCATAAAAGTGATGATCTGGCTTCTGTCTAAACCGTTGTTCTGTTGCATTCTAATTTTTTAAATGTGTCGGGAATCTGTCAAAATTCCTGCCCATAAATTTGAGGTGACAAAAATACTGATTTTTTATAAAAGGTCTGCCCTAATTATTATTAATTAAAAATGTCCGCGTTAACGGACACTTATATTATTTTTTGGCGGATGCTTTAATAAGCGCACTGAATAAAGGATGGGGCGATGCCACCGTACTTTTATATTCCGGATGATACTGAACTCCAACATAAAAAGGATGTTCTTTCAGCTCGAGCGTTTCCACCAGTTTGGTGTCCGGATTCACACCTGTAGGAACCAAACCGCCTTTTTCAAACTCCTGATAATACTCGCTGTTGAATTCATAACGGTGACGGTGCCTTTCCGAAATGGTCTTTGCACTGTAGATTTCAGCAAGCTTTGATCCCTGTTTCAGTGAGCATTTCCAGGCTCCCAGACGCATTGTTCCGCCCTTGTCCACAACATTTTTCTGATCTGCCATCAGAGAAATCACCGGATCCGGCGTTGAAGTATCAAACTCCATAGAGTTGGCTTTAGCCATTCCCAGAACGTTGCGCGCAAACTCAATCGTCATGATCTGCATTCCGAGACAGATTCCCAAAAGTGGAATTTTATTTTCGCGGGCGTATTTTGCTGCCATAATTTTTCCTTCAATACCGCGGTCTCCAAAACCTGGCGCAATCAGCATTCCGTCAATATCTTTGAACGTTTCTCTGATGTTCTCATCGGTAAGATCGCCACTGTATACCCAGCGGATTTTCACTTCGGTTTCCAGTTCCGCACCGGCATGAATAAATGCCTCGGCAATGGATTTATAGGAATCCTGAAGCGACACATACTTGCCAACCAGCGCAATTTCAACAGATTTTTTCGGATTTTTATATTTCTTTAGGAATGTTTTCCAGTCTTTAAGGTCGGCTTCTTTTTTCACCGGAAGATCCAGTTCTTTCAGCACAACTTCATCAAATTTTTGCTTCTGAAGATCCAGAGGAACTTCATAAATCGTTGGCGCATCAAGACATTCAATTACATTTTCCTGCGAAACATTACAGAAAAGTGCCAGTTTAGCTTTTACGTCTTTGGGAATTTTATGCTCGGAACGGCAAACCAGAACATCAGCCTGAATTCCGTTCTCCATCAGCTGGCGTACCGAATGCTGCGACGGTTTTGTTTTCAGCTCACCGCTTGCCGCAAGATAAGGCAGCAGTGTAAGGTGAATGACCATTGAGTTTTTTTCGCCAAGTTCCCATTTCAGCTGACGCACAGACTCAACATAAGGAAGCGATTCAATATCGCCCACAGTTCCGCCGATTTCGGTAATAATGATATCGTAGTTCTGCTTTGCAAGAATTTTAATTCTGCGTTTAATTTCATTCGTGATATGCGGAATTACCTGAACTGTTTTTCCAAGGAAATCACCTTTACGCTCTTTTTCGATAACAGTCTGGTAAATTCTTCCGGTGGTAACGTTGTTATTCTGTGAGGTTGGAGAATCGAGGAATCTTTCGTAATGACCCAAATCCAGATCGGTTTCAGCGCCGTCTTCCGTAACGTAACATTCGCCGTGTTCATAAGGATTCAGCGTTCCCGGATCGATATTGATATAAGGATCCAGTTTCTGTATGGTTACACTGAAGCCGCGTGATTTTAACAGAAGTCCCAAAGAGGCCGAGACAATTCCTTTACCAAGTGAAGAAGTTACACCTCCGGTTACGAAGATATACTTGGTGTTCTTTTTACTCATTAGATTTAGGTTTGTGCAAAGTTAAAGGATTTTAAGACGTGAGGCAAAAACTTCACAGAAATTTCCCGAAATTCGCATTATGGCAAAACTCAAAACAGCATATTACTGTCAGAATTGTGGCACTCAGTTTCCGCAGTGGCACGGACAATGCAAAAACTGCGGCGCCTGGAACACCTTAGTGGAAGAAATCGTGGAGAAATCGGCTCCGAAAAACGCTTTTGACAAAAAGAAAAACCACATCATCAATATTATTGAGGTTGAAACCAGTGAAGAACCGAGAATCAGAACTATTTCCGAGGAACTGAACCGCGTTTTGGGCGGCGGAATTGTTTTGGGCTCCGTTATTCTGATTGGCGGAGAACCCGGAATCGGAAAATCAACGCTTTTACTTCAGTTGGCACTGAAAATGAAGAAGAAAATCCTATATGTTTCCGGTGAGGAAAGTGCGTCACAAATTAAAATGCGTGCAGACCGGTTAACTGATCTTCAGAATCCCAACTGTTTTCTGTTTACAGAAGTTTCCGTGGAAAAAATCATTCATGAAGCCAAAAAACTGCAGCCGGATTTAATGATTGTTGATTCCATTCAGACTTTGCATTCACAGCTGCTGGAAAGTTCGCCGGGAACCGTTTCACAAATCCGGGAATGCTCCAATGAGCTCATCAAATTCGCCAAAGAGAATAATACGCCGATTATTTTGGTTGGCCATATTACAAAAGACGGACAGATTGCCGGTCCGAAAGTTCTGGAACACATGGTGGATGTTGTGCTGAATTTCGATGGCGACAGAAATCATCTGTTCCGGTTGCTTCGAGCGAACAAAAACCGTTTTGGTTCTACTTCCGAAATTGGAATTTATGAAATGATTTCCCAAGGTCTGAAAGAAATCAAAAACCCATCAGAAATCCTGATTACCAAGAAATTTGAGGAACTTTCCGGAAATGCCATAGCCGTTACATTGGAAGGAAACCGGCCGATGCTTTTGGAAATTCAGGCATTGGTTTCCACCGCAGTTTACGGAACTCCACAACGAAGCTGCACCGGATTTGATTCAAAAAGACTCAATATGCTTCTCGCTGTTTTAGAAAAAAGAGCAGGATTTCAATTGGGTGCGAAAGACGTTTTCCTGAATATCACCGGCGGAATAAAAACGGATGATCCGGCACTGGATTTGGCAGTGATTGCTTCCATTCTTTCATCAAACGATGACATTGCGATTTCTGAAAAATACTGTTTTGCCGGGGAAATTGGTTTGAGCGGAGAAATCCGCCCCGTTCCGCAGATTGAGCAGCGCATTTCCGAAGCGGAAAAACTCGGCTATGACAAGATTTTTGTTTCCAACCTCAATAAAATTCCAAAGAGAAAATTCGGAATCAAGATTGAGGAAGTAAGCAAGATAGAAGAGTTTCACGACAAATTGTTCTAAATGGTTTTTTGAATCTGTTTAATAATTAACTTTGAAAAAACTTCAGCCATGAAAAAACTACACTTTTTACTGCTTTTGTTAATTTCCGGTTCTCTGTTGTCCCAGCAGAAAATCTTCCAGCATAAACTGGATGAAAACACTCTGCAGCCACAGCAGAAAATTACCGCCGAACTGGCTTCCAATTATGAAAAGACCGAATATTTCCTCCAGCTGCCTTTTAATCTGAATGGCGAACTGGAAATCACTTTGCCGGGCGGAAGAATCATAAAAGCTACGAACACCAACCGTTACAGTTACTCTAACAAAACCACATCTTTCGTTTACAGCATCCAGAACGAACCGTATTCTGATCTTGTTTTTTCCAAATTTGAGAACGTCGTGACAGGAATGTATATGTCTCAGGATGGCGAAAAGGTAATGTTCCACCAAACGAAAGACAATATTTTTGCTGTTTCTGTCGTCAATCAGTCAAAACTCGACCAACAGGAAAAAAAAGATGATTTTATCACTGTTCCTGCCGAAGAACTCGACAAAGCTTTCCTCATAAATCCTGACGTCTGCTCACCGTCAACAGCAATTTGCCCCGCTACAACAATTGATGTGATGATTCTGTTTACCGCAGAAGTAAAAAATATATGGGGCGGACTGGCACAGAGCAACACAAATGCCGCGACTGCCATAACCAATTTCAACATTTCTCTCGCAAACTCCGGTGTTACCAATACCACAATCAACCTGGTTTATTCGGGTGAAATTGCTTATACTGAAACCGGTAATATCAGTACAGACTTATCACGGCTCCGGAGCTCCACTGACGGATTTCTGGATGAAGCGCACACCCTTCGTGCCACTTACGGAGCAGATCTTGTTTCTTTGGTTACCTCAACGCCGACAAATACCTGCGGACTGGGTTACGTCAATACAAATTCAACCAATTACAGCAACACGCTGGCCTTTACAGTGAGTCTGTATAACTGTGCAGTCTCCAATCTTACCATTGCGCACGAAATGGGACACAATATGGGATTAAACCACGACTGGTATGTTTCAACAACAACAAATCCCTGCAGTCATCATCACGGCTACGTCAATCAGGAAGCCATCACTTTAGGTACTGCAAGCCCTACAAACACGAGATGGAGAACCATCATGGCATACACCGATCAGTGCAGTGATGCAGGAATCAACTGTCCGAAAATTAACAGATGGGCAAATCCTGATCTGAACTGGAATGGACACCCAACAGGCAAACCGTTAACGGATCTGCAGCCTTCCCACGAAGTTTTCGGTTTTATGAGATTTGCCTGTGTCGTCTCTAACTTTATGCCAACGGTAGTTCTTGGAGCTCAGGAAAGTATTTATGAATCCGGCGATGTCGCCATTTATCCGAATCCCGCTTCAGAATTTGTTGAAGTAAGCGTTAAAGGCGTTAAAAATCCGGTTTTCAGGGTTTTCAATGCAGTAGGACAACAGGTTTTAACAACGAAGAATTCCAAATTTTCAGTTGCACACTGGACCAAGGGAAGTTATTTCATCTCCGTTTACGATGACCAAAATTCACTGGTTGCCTCAAAGAAATTCCTGGTGAAATAAAATCTTTCACAGTTCAAAGTTTGGGTTTCGGGTAAAACTCACTAAATTGGACTATGAATTTCCTCGCTCACAGCTATCTTTCCTTTACCGATGACCAGATTATCGGAAATCTGATCGGTGATTTTATTAAGAACCGCGACAAAAAGAACCTCAGGGAAGGAATTCAGCAGGGCGTAATGCTGCACCGCGCAATCGACGCGTTTACCGATGTTCATCCAAAAGTTTCCGAAGCCAAAACTGTTTTTCAGCCTTTGGTGCGGCTGTACTCGGGAGCCTTCGTAGACGTGGTTTTTGATTATTTTCTGGCAAATGATGCGGAAATCAAAACTTCGGATGAATGGATGCGGCACACCGAACACGTTTATGAAGTTCTGTACCGTTCCGAAAATGAGCTTCCCGAAAATTTCCGGCTAATGCTGCTGAAAATGAAGGCAGACAACTGGCTGTACAATTACCGTTACGACTGGGGAATTGATTACAGCACCAGGAATGTTCTTCACAAAGCCAAATTTCTTACAGCGGATACGCCGGTTTTCGAACTTTTCCTCCAAAACAAACCATTTCTGAAAAGCTGTTTTGATGATTTTTTTCCGGATCTGCATGAGTTCTGCATCAAAATGAACGAAACTTTTCCCTAAAATTTAGAAACGTGTTTAATAAAGCTGATAGGAATAGCGGTCAGGAAAGTTCAGCTTTGTGCTTTTCCGGTTTCCGTTGACAATTACATGAATAATGTTGGCCTGATCATCAAATAAATTGTACAGCATGCTTACCGAGGTTTCTACTTTTTTCGGAAGATTCACGGGAGCACTTTCTATATAAATGTTGACGGCTTCACTGTCTTCTTCGTAACCGAGATAATTCAGCTTAACAAACTGATTGTCAGATTTAAGTTTGATGTACTCCATACAGTATTTTTCAAGGAAACTGTCCATATTTGCTTTCTGCGACGCATCGTGAAAATGGATCGGTGTACCAAATCTCTTGCTCAGTGCGTTTTCAAGATCATCAAGAAAAAATCTTCCCGTAATCTCGTAGGTTTTTGATTTTGAATTATAGTTAAATTCAAGTGAGCCAACATGATACGGATGAACATTCTTACCAAACGAACTCAGTAAAAAAATCAAAGAAAAAAGAAAAAGCAGTTTTTTCATGTAAATTACTCAGAAAGAAAAAACGAAATTAATCATTATTTTCGTAACCCAAATTTTAAAAATGAATGATTTCCTGTTCTATCTGAAACTCGGTTGGGAACATATTGTTTCTGCCGATGCGCTGGATCATCAGCTGTTTATACTCGCTCTTATTGCCGTTTATTCGTACCGCGACTGGAAAAAAATTCTGATTCTGGTAACGGCATTTACTGTTGGGCATTCCCTTACTTTAATTCTGAGCGTTCTGGATATTTTCAGAATCTCTTCCGGCTGGATAGAATTCCTTATTCCGCTTACTATTGCGCTTACTTCTGCCGATAACATCATGATGAAAAACAAGAAGAGCCTGATGAAAATGAACTATTATCTTGCTTTGGTTTTCGGCCTGATTCACGGAATGGGATTTGCCAACACCGCCAGAATGATGATTGCATCCGAGCAGAATATTGCGGTTCCGCTACTGGGTTTCAATATTGGGCTGGAACTGGGACAAATTGTCGTTGTTATAATAGCGATGGCCGTATTCTACATTGTAACCGAACTTCTGAAACTGCCGATAAAATACTGGATAACAGGTGTTTCAGCAATTGCGCTGGTTTGGTCGTGCTATCTTGCGTTTTCGCGTATTCCTTTTTAAAAATGAACGAAGAAGGGTGGTTTTCGCCGGTTTTTCAATAATTTAATTAAATTTGGTGAACCCAAAAACAGAAAATCTCGGCCATGAAGGTAAAAATAACCATTGCTGCTTTGCTCGCTTCGGCATTAATCTTTGCGCAGAACATTCAGAATAATTCGGAAAGCAACCACGGAAACAAGTTTGAACAGCTTGGTACGATTCTGCCGACGCCAAACGTTTACAGAACGGCCTCGGGAGCGCCTGGAAGCCAATACTGGCAGCAGAGAGCCGATTACGAAATCAGCGCCTATCTGGATGAAGAAAAACTGAATTTAAGAGCTTCCGAAACCATTACTTACCACAACAACTCTCCTGACGATCTGGAATATCTTTGGCTGCAGCTGGATGAAAACCAGCAGTCGAGCATCAAAAATGCTAATTATCAGTCGTCGTCCACCCTTCCGGAAAGTTCATCAACAGACCGTTTGAGAACCACTGATCTGCCGGCAAAAGACAATGGCTTTGGTGTAAACATCGAAAAAATTACCGACGCTTCAGGAAAAGCACTTCCATACATCATCAACAAGACGATGATGCGCATTGATCTTCCGAAAGCACTTAAAAGTAAAGAGAAAATCACCTTCAAAATCGACTGGAACTACAATCTGCCCGACCGGATGAAACAGGGCGGCCGTGGGGGTTACGAATACTTCCCGGAAGACGGCAACCATCTTTTTACCATGACACAGTGGTTCCCGAGAATGTGTGTTTACAGCGACTTCAAAGGGTGGCAGCACAATCAGTTTACCGGACGAGGCGAATTTGCACTGACTTTCGGAAACTATAAAGTATCCATGAATGTTCCTGCAGACCATATCGTGGCATCAACAGGTGAAGCACTGAATTATGAGCAGGTTCTTACGCCCACACAGCTTTCCCGTTACCGCCAGTCGCAGTCTGCAAAGGAACCTGTTGAAATTGTAACCTTAGCAGAAGCCAAAAAAGCGGAAAAATCCAAATCTAAACAGCGAAAAACCTGGGTTTTTGAAGCAAAAGATGTGCGTGACTTTGCCTGGACTTCCTCAAGAAAATATGTTTGGGACGCAATGCAGATTACCATTCCCGAAAACAACAACAAAGTAATGGCAATGAGTCTTTATCCGAAAGAATCGTACCATCTTTACAGAAAATTTTCAACCAAAGCGGTAGTTCATACTGTTCTTACCTATTCAGATTTTACCATTCCTTACCCGTATCCGGTTGCACAGTCGGTGGAAGCAGCCAACGGTATGGAATATCCGATGATCTGTTTCAATTACGGCCGTACAGAAAAGGACGGAACCTATTCCGAAGCCACAAAAAACGGCATGATTGGCGTGATTATCCATGAAGTGGGCCACAATTTCTTTCCAATGATCATCAATTCTGATGAAAGGCAGTGGAGCTGGATGGATGAAGGTCTGAACACTTTTGTTGAGTATTTAACAGAGGAACTTTGGGACAATAAATTCCCTTCCCGAAGAGGGCCTGCGCATACGATTGTAGATTACATGAAACTTCCGAAAGATCAGTTGGAACCGATTATGACGAATTCCGAGAATATTATTCATTTTGGACCGAATGCTTACGCAAAACCGGCGACCGGACTAAATATTCTGCGTGAAACCATTATGGGCCGAGAGCTCTTCGACAAGGCATTCAAAACGTTTTCGAAAAGATGGGCGTTCCGTCATCCGGAACCTGCAGATTTTTTCAGAACAATGAACGACGCAAGCGCTGAAAATCTTGACTGGTTCTGGAGAGGTTGGTTTTATGGTATTGATCCTGTGGATATTTCGTTGGACAAAGTAACGGTTGCAGAGCCGGAATTCAATGTAGAAATAAAACCGCGCGAAATTACATACACTGTTGAAAGACCTTTGGTAAATGATTTTGAGGACATTTCGAAAATCCGCAACCGTGAAGACAAAAGCATTCAGTTTTACACCGATGTCGACAAGGAAACCCGCGATTTTTACTGGAGATATGCAAGAGGAATGGAAAAAGTGGACAGCAATAAAAAATACACTCAGAAAATAGACAACGTTGAAAAACCGACTTCTGCCGACATTGAAAGACTGAAAAACATCCGCGCCTATCAGCTTGATTTCACCAATAAAGGCGGAATGGTAATGCCTATTATTCTTGAATTCACCTTTGAAGACGGCACAAAACTCAATGATAAGATTCCAGCCCAAATCTGGAGAAAAAACGAAAAGAATGTTTCCAAGACTTATTATTTCGACAAGAAACTGAAATCGGTACAACTGGATCCGATGAGACAGACTGCCGATATTGATACTTCCAATAATTACTGGGGAGCAGCCGCTGAACCGGTCTCAAGATTCAAGGTATTCAAGCAGAAAAGCGAAAACGCCCGGAGAGGCGCCGCGAGGGAAACCGTGAATCCAATGCAGGCTGCTGGAAAAAACAAATAATAAAAAAGGGCGTAAATGCCCTTTTTTTATTGATATTATTTTCCGCATAATACATTTGTGTAATAAAAAACTGCGAACATATGTTTGTTTTAGTAAATTTGTAGGAACACAAGTGATTTATGAGAAAAGGCATATACTCTATTCTTTTTTGCCATTTTTATTCGGCATTACGGCACATCCCGCAATATTTAGACAATATTCAGGGTTATTTTCTTCATTATAACAATTATCAGTTACAATTTAATTTCAGTCCGATTCCTGTAGGGAAACCGGATTACTGACGGTTTTGCCAATGAATTAAAACAGGCTATCCGGCATGCGTTAACTAAACTTAAGACTACAAATAAAGACACGAAATGAAAAAACAATTATTAATTCTGATTCTGGGAACTTTCACGTTTCTGCTTGGCTCGCCAAAACTGAAGGCACAAACATGCCCGGCATCAGTAACGGCCTCGGCAACGCCAACAGCCAGAACCTGTAACGCGAACGGAAGTATAAGTGTAACAGTATCCGATTTCGCAGACGTTTCCCTGGTTCTGCTTAATGGCGGTCAAGTTGTCCAGCAGGTCAATCCCAACTCAAGTCCTCATAATTTCACTTCCCTGAACCCAGGAAATTATCAGGTAAGAATTATCTGCCGCGACAATCAGAATATTGTTTATCAAACAATTGATGTAACAGTAAATGATAATTATGTTCCCATTACAAACGCAAATATTTCGGTTTCGGATGTTTGTACCAGTTTTGCGCAAGGAGGTAATATCAATATCAGCAGTGTAACCGGTGGTGTACCGGCATATCAGGTTTCGATTATCAAGAATAACGACCCTGCATACAGTGATGCGCTCAGTTCCTATCAACCCATGACACTTCCTTTCACCAAGAATGTTACTGAGTTCGGAACTTACCAGGTAAGAATAAAGGATGCATGCGGACCTTATAAAACCTTTACGGTAACTTTGAGCCCAAGCTTAAATGGCGTGCGGTTCTATTGGATGCCAAAAGCCAAATGCGGATCAACAACTCATGCAGTAGCGCACAACTGGTATGCCAATGATGTAATTACAGGTGGAACGGTTGATATCAGCACTTATCAGCAACTTCAGCTTGTAATCCGCGATACGAATGCAACAGGTGCCATTCTTTACACAGGAACCTATAACGGAACTCCTTTTGAGTATCAGATGAGTCCGACGCATTCCTATTACATCACTTCCACCAACCTTTGCGGGATTTCTACATCATACACGCATACCCTTGACAATCCTAATAATAACCCGGAATTTCACACCTTTACTCCTATTGCCTCAACAGGAGGATGCGGCGCTGCTGAAACAGAGACCATCACTATATTTTTCGCAAATCAAAGTTTTTGGAATTATCCGGTGACTGTTACGGTAAAAAACTCAGCAGGAGCTACTGTCTACACTTCTTCTCCATTCACCGGTTCCACATGGTCAAGAAGCGGACTTCCTGTTGATACCTATGAAATTACGGTAACGGACAGCTGTAATCCTGCCAATTCTGCAACAAAAACAGTTGCCAATCCTGTAAATGCGGGAGCTCCGCATCTGAATCTCTACCAGACACAAAAATGGCGCTGCTCCACAGCAATTCCTGCACTCACCCAAACAGGAACCACACAGGCTTTGGTTGAGATTACTGGCTATTTACCTAACAGAAGCGCCGCAACTGTAACTATTATTGCCGGGCCATCCAATGTTGGAGTTGCCGGAGGTTACGTTGACAACCAGTATTGGGGATGGAGCAACATGCTACCCGGAACGTATACCTACCGAATCAATGATGGATGCGGTGGCGCTCCCATCACAGGTACTTTTATTGTCCCTAATGAAGCTTGGAGACTTCTGCACCAATCGGTTACCTCAACCGCTACGTCAACCTGTACCGGTAATGGAAGTATAACATCAAACGTGATTTACGACGGAAGTTACATTTTTATGGTTGAGTTGCTTAACGCAGCGGGCACAGTGCTTCAATCCAACACCACCGGAAATTTCACCAATATCCCAGCAGGTACTTACAAAACAAGACTTAGAGTTGCTCCTAACTGTCTTGCACAACCCTATTACCTGGACGGAAGCGAAGTTACCATCACCAACGCTGCCGGCGGAATATCAATTTTACCGGGTTCTACGGGTGTGATCTGTGAAGATTCGAATGGCAATCCTCTAAGTACCGGAACCATGTACCTAAATTTTGCCGGTGTTGCCCCATTCAAATTAAGCTATAGACCAGCGTCTGCATCAACTTACACTGTCGTTACAGGACTGCAGAACAGTTATGCTATCAGCGGACTTACCGCCAATACGCTTTACGACTTTATCCTTGAAGATGCCTGTGGAGCATCAACCCAGAGCCAAAATTCTATTGGAACAATGGGAGTTCTGACAACTGAAACCACATCACAGCCATGTTATAACCAGCCGTACTATATTGCGATGCGAAATTATTCCGGAGCGACTTACGAGTGGACCAATCCTCAGGGAGCTGTTGTTTCCAATACAAGAAGTTATTCCGTAGCCACTTACACTGCAGCATATGACGGTCTGTATACGGTGAAAATCACATGGTCCAACTGTGTAACAAGATATGTAAGAGTTCATATCAGCGGACAGTTCTGTAACAATACCATCGGATGTTTCAGAAATCCTGGAACTACTAAACCTGTACTGGATTCAAAACACGGAATTACAGCATTGGGAAGAGCCGGAGCCGATAACAGCAACTGGCCGATGGTTAGAAAAGGCGCGCACACTGTGCTTGAGGCCAATACAAAAGGTTTTGTAATCAACCGGTTGACTACAGCACAAAAGAATCTGTTGACGCCTGCTGAAGCAATGATGGTTTACGACACAGACCTCGACTGTTTAAGCATTTACACAGGCGGTTCATGGAAATGTTACAGTAATCCAGGATGTCCAGATTAATCTAAAAAAACAACTGAAATGAAAAACAAAATATTTATCATCGCTCTTTTGTGCGTTTCTGCAGGTTCATTTGCTCAGGTCATCATCGGACCGGGAAAAACAGCCCCAACCAATTCTTCCGTTTCTCTGGAGTTCGGAACTGAGGAAAAAGGAATCGTTCTCCCGTGGGTTACAACTGCTGCAGGTGTTGAATCTGCCGCGCAGGCGCAAAACCCTGCACAGACGGTTGCAGACGGTACTTTAATCATGGACGCTACTGATAAAAAAGTGAAACTGATGCGAAACGGAGCATGGTTCGATATGACACTGGAGCGTAATGGTGTTGTTGATACTGCTCTTCAGAATTCGCTGAGTGACAGAACTGAAGCTAAATCCAGCATCGGAAATCCAACTTCTACACCTGGAATTCTGGTTCTGGAAGACACCAATAAAGGAATGATACTTCCTCAGGTCGCGTCCTATCTTGATATTTCTTCACCGGCCGCAGGAATTGTTGTTTTCGACACTTCCAAAAAACTGCTGTGTTTCTTTAACGGAACGCAGTGGACTTTCTGGAAACCACAATAAACATCAAAATAAACAATTTTAAAGGCTGTCCATCAAGACGGTCTTTTTTTGTCAATATGCTCAATTGATTTTTTCAAAGCAAGAAATACTGACTCAGCAATTTTTAAGCGGTAACTTTGGGGAACAAAACAAAGATTTATGACACATAAAAAATACGGCAAAACCGATGTAAATGTTTCACCAATTATTTTCGGAGGTAATGTTCTTGGCTGGACTTTAGACGAAAAACAGGGATTTGAAATCCTTGATGAATTTTTTGAAAAAGGTTTTAATACGATAGACAGCGCAAATATTTATTCCAATTGGGTTCCCGGAAATAACGGCTCAGAAAGCGAAACCATTCTCGGAAAATGGATGAAACAGAAAAACAACCGACAAGACATCACGGTGATTACAAAAGTTGGCGGTCCGCTTCGTTCCGACAAACCGAATACTTCAAAAAAATTCATTCTTGAGGAAGTGGAAAATTCTTTGAGACATCTTCAAACCGATTATATCGATATTTATTTCAATCATTTTGATGATTCGGTAACTCCTGTTGAAGAAACGCTTGAAGCATTCGACGAAATTGTGAAAAGCGGAAAAGCGCGTGTTGTTGCGGCTTCCAATATTTCTCCTGAACGGCTTACTGAAAGCTTAGAAGTTTCAAAAAATAAAAATCTGGTCACTTATTCCGGACTGCAGCCTGAATACAATTTGTACGATCGCAGTAAATTCGAAGAAAATTATCTTCCGGTTACCGAAAAAAATGATTTGGCTGTAACACCATATTACAGTTTAGCAAGCGGATTTTTAACCGGAAAGTACAAAACCGCGGAAGATTTCAAAAACTCAGCAAGAGGCGCCGGAATTGAAAAACGGTATAACAATGAGCGCGGACTAAAAATTCTGAAAGTTTTGAACGAAGTTGCCGAAAAGAACAACACAGGAATGTCGGTCATTGCTTTATCTTGGTTGATGAAGCAGCCGTTCATCACCGCGCCGATTTCCAGCGGAACGAAAAAACACCACATTGAAGATTTCGTAAAAGCCGCAGAATTCAAACTTTTTGATGAAGATTTCCATCAACTTCTGAAAGCAAGCGAATACTAAAATTAAGAGTCACCCAAAAGGTGGCTTTTTTTGTGACAAAATTTCACACCCGGAAATGAAAATCTGCCAAAATTTTCTGAAATCTGAAATCTGAAATCTGAAATCTGTATTGGCAAAGTATTGGAGAAAAGATGGACAAGCAAATAATTAATCTAAAATAAATATTTATGTCAGTAAATTTTAAACCGTTAGCAGACCGCGTGTTGGTAGAGCCAATGGCTGCAGAAACGAAAACCGCTTCAGGAATCATCATTCCGGACACCGCAAAAGAAAAACCGCAGGAAGGAACTGTTGTAGCAGTTGGTCCGGGTAAAAAAGACGAACCAATGACAGTAAACGTTGGCGACAAAGTTCTTTACGGAAAATACTCAGGAACAGAACTGAAATTCGAAGGAAAAGATTATCTGATTGTAAAAGAAGGCGATCTTCTGGGAATTGTTGGGTAATTGCCGTAGGCAATACGCTGTAAGCTATAAGCAATGAGGGATTTCAGAAAATACGATATATGGCAGTTAAGTCACGAATTCGTTTTGGATATTTATCTGATTTCTAAAAATTTCCCGAAAGAAGAACAGTTCAACATAACTTCTCAATTGCGAAGAGCCAGCGTTTCGATAGCAACAAATATTGCTGAAGGTTGCGGACGAAAAAGCGACAAAGAATTTAATCAGTTCTTAAACATTGCTTTAGGATCCGTTTCAGAAACAGAATATCTCATAATTCTTTCAAAAGATTTATCATTACTTGACGAACAAATCTCGGCAAGTCTCTTAGAAAGAATCAATCACATCAAAAGCAAAATTTATAAATTAAAAGAAGTTTTAAACCAGCATTAAGAAAAGCATGAAGCTTATCGCTTAATGCCTAAAGCATTAAAAATATGGCAAAAGAAATAAAATTCGATATCGAATCAAGAGACGCACTGAAAAGAGGTGTTGATGCTCTTGCAAACGCAGTAAAAGTAACTTTGGGTCCGAAAGGACGTAACGTGGTAATCGAGAAATCTTTCGGTGCACCGCACGTTACCAAAGACGGAGTTTCCGTAGCAAAAGAAATTGAGCTGGAAGACAAAGTAGAAAACATGGGTGCTCAAATGGTGAAGGAAGTTGCTTCCAAAACCAATGACATCGCAGGTGACGGAACAACTACTGCGACAGTTTTGGCTCAGGCAATCGTTCGCGAAGGTCTGAAAAACGTTGCTGCAGGTGCAAACCCAATGGATCTGAAAAGAGGAATTGACAAAGCTGTAACTGCCGTTGTTGAAAACCTAAAATCTCAGTCTCAGGAAGTAGGTGAAAGCGCTGAAAAAATCAAGCAGGTTGCTTCAATTTCTGCAAACAACGACGATACTATCGGAACTTTAATCGCTGAAGCTTTCGGAAAAGTTGGTAAAGAAGGTGTAATCACTGTTGAAGAAGCAAAAGGAACCGATACAACGGTTGACGTTGTGGAAGGTATGCAGTTCGACAGAGGTTATCAGTCACCATATTTCGTAACCAATCCTGAAAAAATGGTTGCAGAACTTGAAAATCCTTACATCCTTTTGGTTGAGAAAAAAATCTCTTCAATGAAAGAATTGCTTCCAGTTTTGGAACCGGTTGCACAGGCAGGAAAATCCCTTCTAATTATTTCTGAAGAAGTTGAAGGTGAAGCTTTGGCAACTTTGGTTGTAAACAAATTGAGAGGATCTCTGAAAATCGCTGCTGTAAAAGCTCCTGGATTCGGTGACAGAAGAAAAGCAATGCTGGAAGATATCGCAATCTTGACAGGCGGACAGGTAATTTCTGAAGAAAGAGGTTTCACTATGGAAAACGCTACGTTGGAAATGTTGGGAACTGCAGAAAAAATTACCATCGACAAAGACAATACAACAATCGTAAACGGCGGTGGCGACGAAGCTCAGATCAAAGGAAGAGTAAACCAGATCAAAGCGCAGATGGAAACCACAACTTCCGATTACGACAGAGAAAAACTTCAGGAACGTCTTGCAAAATTGGCAGGCGGAGTTGCTGTACTATACGTGGGTGCTGCTTCCGAAGTGGAAATGAAAGAGAAAAAAGACCGTGTTGATGACGCACTTCATGCAACAAGAGCTGCTGTAGAAGAAGGATTTGTTCCGGGTGGTGGTGTTGCTTTGGTGAGAAGTATTTCTGCCCTTGACATCACAGGTGAAAACCAGGACGAAACAACCGGTATCAAAATCGTAAAAAGAGCGATTGAAGAGCCGCTAAGACAAATCGTTGCCAACGCAGGTGGCGAAGGTTCTGTAATCGTGGCGAAAGTTGCGGACGGAACTGCAGATTTCGGTTACAATGCGAAAAACGACGAGTACGTTCAGATGTACGAAGCCGGAATTATCGACCCTACAAAAGTAGTTCGTGTAGCCCTTGAAAACGCTGCTTCCGTTGCAGGAATGCTGTTAACTACTGAATGTGTGGTTACTGAAGTTCCGAAAGACGAACCAGCAATGCCAATGGGTGGCGGAATGCCGGGAATGATGTAAAAGCCGTAGGCTTTACGCAATAAGCTATAGGCATAAAGCTTACAGCAAAAATAAAATCCGTTCAATTTTTTGGACGGATTTTTTCATAAGATCAAAAACTAATCACAAAACCATTATTCCACTAAACTACTCAAAAATTTAACTACTCAACTACTTAAGATAAGGAGCCGGGAACCTGCTCTCCACTGTATCTTTTTTGGTGATAGAAATGTCATTGAGTCTATTGAAATGCCGAATTCACCAAAAAAGGATGCCGTTGCGATCAGGGCTAGAAATTCGGAATTCAAATTTAACTTCCGCTTCAATTCACCATCTATCCTAAAACAACTTTATGAAAACTACAAAAACAGCATTTGTAATTCTCGCATTTTCTCTTTTTTCTTTTGGCTTATTTTCTTCACAAAAGAGAACTTTAAACGATAATCCAACAAAAACCGACACTGTAAATGTTAAAAAAGTAACAGTCGATGGATACGAAGTTCATCTTCCGACAGTAGCAACATTTGACAATATTGATTTTCTGATGAAAGAAAAGAAAGCCGTAATTTATCATTACGGTTTTGCGCCGGTTTACAATGCCGAATTCGAGAAAAAATACGGCGTGAAAATCGTCAATCAGGGATGCGTGGTGATGCCCGGAGAAAATGACAAAAGTGATAAGAACAATCTGGTTGTTTCAGAATTCCTGACTAAAAACTTCGGTGAAGCATGGAAAAAAGATTTAGGATTCCAGCTTTTCGGAACAGAATAATTACGAATACGCTTCCTTAAACTGCGCAATCAGTTCATCCAGTTTGTGGCGCTGAACATAAACGGTCTTCACCTCATCATATCGCGGAGATTTGTAAAACACTTCATGAAAATCCATTGAACCGTTCCCTACTTTCACGATTTTAATAACTTCAATATTCAGTTGTTTTAATTCCTTCTTAAGTTCGCGAAACTCATCCTGTATATGTTGTCACATTTTGTTTTTTCTAAAATTACGGTTATTCTCTCTATCAACAAAAAAATCCGGCAATAATAACTGCCGGATTTTAGTATTTTCACTGGTTTTTATCCTTTCGCTTTTGCGTAATACTCAGCAACTTTGTTCCAGTTAACTACGTTAAAGAAATTGGTGATATAATCCGCTCTCTTGTTCTGATATTTTAAATAATAAGCGTGTTCCCAAACATCCATCGCCAACACTGGAGTTCCGGAAATTCCAGTTCCCGGCATTAAAGGATTATCCTGATTCGGCGTGCTTCCCACAGAAAGTTTACCGGAATTATCTGAAACCAACCAAGCCCAACCTGAACCAAACTGATCGGCTCCCGCTTTCGAAAATTTCTCTTTAAATGCATCAAAAGAACCGAAATCTCTGTTAATGGCTTCCAGCAATTCACCGGTTGGCTGTCCCCCAGCATCCGGCCCCATCATATCAAAATATAAATTGTGGTTGTAATATCCGCCGGCATTATTACGCAGTGCAGAATTGCTCATATCCATATTTTTCAATATTTCTTCGATGGTTTGGGAAGCCTGTGGTTTTCCTTCAATTTCTTTGTTCAGTTTGTTCAGATACCCAACATAATGTTTGGAATAATGAACGTTCATCGTTTTTGCGTCAATATAATCGCCCAAAGCGTTGTATTCGTAAGCGAGCGGAGCAATTTTAAAAGTTCCCGGGTCTGCTGTAACATCGGCAGGTTTCCCTAAATCTTCATTGGTCTCTGTATTCTGAGCAGTCGCATCAGTTTTGTCAGTTGTAGTGGTTTTCTGTTCGCAGGACATTAAAGCAAGAGCAAAAAATGCTGCCGTAAAAGTGGATTTCAGTAATTTCATTTTTGTAATTTTATGATTTTCACAAAGATAGCGTAAAGATGCACAAATCACTTTCAGGAAACTGTTAAATGATTTCAATATCTTAAGGTAAAATGGGTAAACTGATTTTTTTGTTGAATGAATTAAAGTTTCTGAATTCCATCGTCGTGTTTCAGCTGTGCTTTGTAGAGTGTAGCGTAATAGCCGTCGTTCTCAAGTAGTTCGGAATGTCTGCCGATTTCAACAATTTTTCCCTTGTCCATCACAATAATTTTATCCGCTTTTTCAATGGTTGAAAGGCGGTGAGCAATGATAATGGAAGTACGGTTTTTGGTTATTTTTTCGGTAGCTCTTTGGATGAGTTTTTCACTTTCATGATCAATGGAAGACGTTGCTTCATCCAGAATCAGAATTTTCGGATTAGAAAGATACGCTCTCAGAAACGACAGCAACTGCCTTTGTCCCAACGATATAGAAGAACCTCTTTCGCTTACCACGTAATCATATTCTCCCGGAAGCTGTTTGATGAAATCATCCACTTCAATTTCTGCTGCGGCCTTTTTAATCTTATCAATGGTAACCGTTTCGTCGCCAAAAGCCAGATTTTCAAAAATGCTTCCATGGAAAAGGAAAACATCCTGAAGGACTACACCAATATGACTTCTTAAATTATACAGTTCATAATCCTTCAGATCCACATTGTCAATAAGAATCTTTCCTGAGTTAATGTCGTAAAGCCGCGTAATCAAACTGATAATTGTGGATTTTCCGGCTCCGGTCGCACCAACTATTGCAACCGTTTCGCCCGGATTTGCAACGAAATCGATGCCTTTCAAGACTTCCTGCTTTTCATCATAAGCAAACCGGACATTCTGAAACTCAATCTTCCCTTCAAATTCATCTTTCTGAAACTTTCCGTGGTTCGGCATGGCATAATCTTCGTCCATCACGCCCAAAACACGTTCTGCACCCACAATTCCACGCTGAATATTGTTGAAGCGGTCTGCAATCTGCCGTAAAGGCCGGATCAGCATCGCAATATACTGTATAAACGCAATTACCTCTCCTGCCGTAATTTTCACATAACCGCCGTAGAAAAGAATAAATCCGATAAACAGTGACGAAATCAGTTCAACAACAGGAAAAAACAGCGAGAAGATAAATACCGTTCTAAGCAGTGCTTTTTTGAGCGTAATATTAATGGCGTCGAATTTCCTGAATTCTGCTTCTTCCCTTCCGAAAACCTGAATAATCGGCATTCC
>JAEXBA010000067.1 GCA_023457935.1 Bacteroidota bacterium
CAACAAAAAAGCGAGTGCGGACAGCGGGACCGGTTTTGAAAGAATTTCCCATCCTGAAGCTCCTGATTTTCTGCCTCAATTTCACTATCTTTGCAGCACTGAAAATCTATTAAAATCTACGAATGAAATTTTTTATTGACACCGCAAACCTTGATCAGATCAGAGAAGCAAAAGACCTTGGAATTCTGGACGGCGTAACCACGAACCCATCGCTGATGGCGAAAGAAGGCATTGCCGGAACCAACGAAATTATGGCGCACTACAAAACGATCTGCGAGATTGTTGACGGCGATATTTCGGCGGAAGTTCTGAGCACAACCTATGACGAAATGATTAAGGAAGGTGAAGAACTGGCGTCGATTCACCCGAATATTGTGGTGAAAATCCCGATGATTAAAGACGGTGTGAAAGCGCTGAAATATTTCTCGGACAAAGGCATCAAAACGAACTGTACGCTGATTTTTTCTGCCGGACAGGCACTTTTGGCAGCAAAAGCCGGAGCAGCCTATGTTTCTCCGTTTTTGGGAAGACTGGACGATATTTCGACAGACGGACTGAACCTTATTGATGAAATCCGTACGATTTATGATAATTACGGCTATGAAACGCAGATTCTGGCAGCTTCCATCCGTCATTCCATGCACATCATCAACTGTGCTAAGATTGGCGCTGATGTGATTACTTCGCCGCTTGGTCCGATTTTGAGTTTACTGAAACATCCGCTAACAGATAACGGTTTGGCGCAGTTTATTGAGGATTCTAAGAAGATGGCGTAAGCTGGAACAATATTTATAAAAAATCCTGAAGTTAGCTTCAGGATTTTTTTTATTTAAAGAGATCCAGATCAAGCGGATTGTTAAATTTTTGCTTTTCCTGCTCAATACTTCTATTTGCGTCTCTTTTTCTTTTACTATCGGCAATTAGATCGTCCTCAACTTCCTGAACTACAACACCTTCCAAATTGAAATCCGTGTTACCTGCAAAGTTTCGTGAATCCTGCCATGCCTTTCTGAACCGTTCGTAATTTACAGGAATTGCAGTTTTATACTTTGAGCCAGCCCATTTCTTTAAATATTGGTCCTGTCTCTTCGAAATTTTCTCAATTCCAACCAAATTATATGAATATGAGCCACCAGAATCTTCTATTCTTATTATTAATCCAGGCAACCCTGTGAAAATATACGGCCCATCCTGAATGGGTATTTGAGTTGTAAACCAAGCTATCCATATCCTGCCCGCAAAATCAACGGTTGCCTTTTGTGTGTGAAATTCACCTATTACCTTCTTTTCATTTTTTAATTCCCAGCTGAGTTTTCTTTCTTCCCGAGTTTTATACCTGTTATATGAAATGGTCGGATAATTATAAACTTTTCCTTCCGCATAATCTTTCTGCACGATATCAGTTGACCCAAATATGAAAGAGGATGAACTGACGATAATTTCACCACCTGTATGTGATTGATTTTGTATCGATTGGAAGAGGACAGAATCTGTCTTAGCATAATCAGGGCTGAAAAAACGCGAACCAGACTTTGAGACATCCAATGCCATCAATTCTTTTGGATACTCTGGGTATCTGTAGAATCAGGCCTTCCAATCTGTTCGTATATAAAGCGCTGGCTTTGAGCAAATAGATTTAAAGTTCCGAAAAGAAGGAAAAGGAGGAAAAATTTCATGCATTTGTTTTATTCAAAAATAGAAAATCTTCTGAATTGAATACATTATTTAAGATTAGCTTTTAATATAAAAAATTTCGGCTCGCTTTGCGAGCCGAAATTTTTTATTCTATCTTAAAAATCTTTGTCCGTTCAGAAATTCCGTTGGCGTTAAATGCCTCAATCTGAAAGTAATACGCATCGGTTCTGTCGGCACCCGTAAAAAAATACTCGTTTTTTCCGTAAACCATAATGCTTCCGTACATTTTGTCGGGATCTTTCCCGAAATAAATCACGTAACCGTCGGCATCCGGATTCTGCTGCCATTTCATCCAGATACTGCGGCGTTCACCATACTTTTTCGGATCGGCACGAAGCGGAACAAAATTTTCAACAGGTTTCGGTTTTTCACCGGCTCCTTTTCCGAAGACTCTGAAACCGCTTAATGCAAATTTTCCCGTCGGCATTTTGAGGTTTTCAAGTTTCAGGAATCTCGCTTTAACCGGCTTTTCAAGTTCGATGTAATCATGCGGTACATCGGCTGTATTTTTGCTTTTGTCAACCGCAGTTTTCCAGTTTTTGCCGTCGTTGGAAGCATAAATCTTGTACTGATGCATTTTCCCCGTGGTTTTTCCCCGGAATTCAGCATCCTGATCAGCATAATTGATCTGTATAGAATTCACAGTTGAAACTTCACCCAAATCCGTCTGAAACCACTCTCCAGCGTTTCCTGTTTTGGCACTCCAGTATGTTTTGATGTCTTCATCAACTGCATAGTTTGCGTGATAGCCGCCCAAAGTTGACGAAACCTGAACGGGTTTATTGTAATTCAGAAGCATCCAGCCGGCAAAAAGTCCTTTTGTGAAATCTTTTCCCTGTGCGTATTGCGGAATGTAGGTAGGATAATCTCCATAAGCCGTATTGCAGTACATTACGTCATCTTTGTCAAAACCGGCAGGCCAGATTCCCAGCCTTCTCTCGAAATTGTTTTTTACTGATATAAAAATGGTTGAAACATGCCAGTAATTATTAAAATTATCCTGAAACGTTGCACCGTGTCCCGCTCCTCTGGCAAAACCACCGGGTTTGTATGAAAATGGGTTATGTTTCTGATATTCATATCCTTCCAAAGGATTTTTGGAAACATACACACCGTCTGCATAACCGCTGAATTCGGTTGCCGGCGCGCCGTACTGCATGTAATATTTTTCGTTGTGCTTGGTTACCCAGGCGCCTTCTACAAACGGCTGCAGAAAAACATTGTCGTTGTATTCACCAAATCTTTCCCAGCCGTGGTCTTCAGGTTTCAGTCGGATAATCGGCTTTACGTATCCTTCCGACTGAAGATTTTTTACTTTCACTTCGGTTCCGAGTAAAGGCCATTCGTTGCTGGAGCCCCAATACAGAAACAGTTTGTTGGTATCTTCATCATAATGAAAAGCCGGATCCCACGCACCGACTTTCAGCGTGTCTACGGCAATTTCCCAGTCGTCCACTGTTGGATTGGTTGATTTCCAGATCGGGAAATCCGATTCCCAGGTCGAGCCGTAAACATACAGCGTGTCTTTCATTGCCCAGGCGGCCGGAGCGTTCAGATCATGAATGTATTTAGCATCGCGTAGAAATTTACGGTGAATGAATTTCCAGTTCAGCATATCGTCGCTGTGCCAATACCCTTCCTGATTGGTGGAAAAAAGAAACAGTTTCTTCTTAAAGTTTACAATAACCGGATCTGCTGTCGCCCGGTGTTTCCCCTGTTTTGAAAAAACTTCAAACGGGGTGTATCCGTAATCTATATTGATGGGATTGCAGTAAGTCTTCTGTTGGGCTGACACTGAAACAGAACCTGCGAGAAAAGCTGCCGAAAGTAAATGAGTAAATTTCATTGAAGTGGCTTTCTTTAAATTTAGATATTAAAATTAAGAAATTGAAAGACGTAAGGAAATAATTATTGCGGAAATCATCAAAATATGCAAAAACCATTTAGTTATTCATGTTAAACTGAAAGTTTAAATAAAAATCGTAAATGATTTTATAATTGATATTTAAGTGAATTAAATAAATCAATGCTTTAAATAAAAATTATCAGATACAAAATAGAAAAAAGAGAACCGTTTCTGATTCTCTTTCTAGTAGCGGGGACACGACTCGAACGTGCGACCTCCGGGTTATGAGCCCGACGAGCTACCTACTGCTCT
>JAEXBA010000068.1 GCA_023457935.1 Bacteroidota bacterium
CCGCCGGAACGAGGAGTATGAGCGGACAGCCCGGCCCGAACTGTCCGGCCACAGCACGGAGTGAGGGATTTGCCCAAATAAAAATCCCGACAGTAAATGCCGGGAAATATTGTAAATCTTTTCTGGAGATTATTCTGCTGCTGGAGCATCTGCTGCAGGAGCTTCTCCTTCAGCCGGAGCTGCAGTTTCTTCTTCATCTTCATCATCTCCACCGGCACCGCCTTTCATTGCAGTTCTAGACATCTTCACAGCAACAACTACTGCGTTGTCCGGATGCATGAAAGAGAATCCTTCTGCTTTGATATCACCTACATAAAGTTTGTTACCAATCTTAAGCGGAGTTACATCAACAACGATTTCATCCGGAAGATCTGCAGGAATAGCTTTGATTTTCAGTTTTCTGAAAGACTGACGAAGTACACCACCCGCTACAACACCTTTTGCACGGCCAGTGATTCTTACAGGAACTTCCATAATTACCGGCTTGTCATCAGACAGCTGGTAGAAGTCAACATGAAGAATTTTGTCTGTAATCGGGTGGAACTGGATATCCTGAAGTACGGCAGGAATAGTTTCACCATCAATAACAAGCTCAGCTGTGTGTGCTTCAGGAGTGTAAACCAGGTTTTTGAATGATTTCTCTTCTGTAGAGAAGTTCAATGGTTCTTTACCTCCATAAACAACACAAGGAACTAGCTCAGCATCACGTAAAGCTTTTGTAGACTTTTTGCCCACGCTTTCTCTTTTTGTACCTTGAATTGTAATAGATTTCATTACTTAAAAAATTAAATTTTGAGAGTGCAAAAATAATAAAAAATTCCGAATCTGCAATTGGCGATCCGGAATTTGATGTTTATCTTTTTGATTATCTGCTAAATGATAAATTTATCGCTGATAGATTTGTGTTCGTGCACCATTTTCATCACATCGGCAAAAAGAGAAGCACAGCTCAGTACTTTTATTTTGGAGCTAAGTTCTGTTTTAATCGGAATAGTGTCTGTTACAATAACTTCCAAAAGCTGTGAATTGTTGATATTTTCATATGCCTTCCCCGAAAATACGCCATGACTTGCCATTGCGCGGACAGATTTTGCTCCGTTGGCCATCAGAATATCTGCAGCTTTGCACAGTGTTCCGCCTGTATCAATCATGTCATCAATAAGAATAACGTTCTTATCATTCACATCACCGATAAGGAACATTTCTTCTACAACATTGGCTTTCTTACGTTCTTTGTAGGCAATTACGACTTCAGCACCAAGATGCCCTGCGTAATTTTTCGCTCTTTTTGCTCCGCCCATGTCAGGAGAAGCAATGGTAAGGTTATCAAGATTTAATGACTGAATATAATCAATAAAAATAGTTGAGGCATAAAGATGATCAACCGGAATCTCAAAGAATCCCTGAATCTGATCTGCGTGAAGATCCATCGTCATAATTCTTGTTGCGCCCGCTGCTGTAAGAAGATTTGCAACCAGTTTCGCTCCGATCGGCGCTCTTGGCTTGTCTTTTCTGTCCTGTCTTGCCAAACCATAGTAAGGAATAACAACAGTAATATTTTTTGCCGATGCGCGTTTTGCTGCATCAATCATCAGCAGAAGTTCCAGAAGATTGTCTGCCGGCGGAAATGTGGATGCGATAAGAAACACCCTTCCTCCACGAACCGACTGGTCTAAAACCGGCTCAAACTCGCCGTCGCTGAATTCCTGAAAATTAATTTTGCCAAGTTCCTGGCCGTAGTGCATTGCAATTTTTTCGGCCAATGCTTTACTTGTTCTGGTGGAAAACAAATAGGTTGCCTGATCTGCCATTTTACTTTTTTATTAGTTGTGCAAATTTAGAAAAAATAAAACCACCTGAAAAGACAGATGGTTTTAAAAATTATGATTAATTCATTCAGTTTATGGGAAGATCACTCCACTGTAGCTGTTTGCGTTAACCTGAGGAAGCGTTGAACCGTATTTCAGGTTAATTGCTTTAATAAACTCATTTGCGATTACAGCATAACCTCTTCCTGTAAGGTGTACACCGTCAAGAGAGAATGTTCCTCCGGTTACAAATTTCGCTGTGTATTTCACACCGTCGAACTGAAGTCCGGATGCAGCTGCAAGAGAATTCATCTTTGCACTCGCGTTTACCAAAGCCAGGTTTTTAGCCGTAGCTACAGAAGAAATATGAGCATTGAAAGCTGCAGTAGCAGTCAGAACTTCATCTACCTCACTCGTCGTCTGATCTCCGAATTTACCTGTAAGTACATGCTTGTCATCAAGCGGGAAGGTTACCCCAAACTTATTAAACGGAGCTACCGCATAAGGAGAAGACGGAGCAGTTCCGATGACAGAACTTGTGGTAAGCAATACCAAATCTGCTGCGGTTGCATGACGGGCCTGTCCGAAAACCAATCCCATCAGACCTGCCTGCTGTGCCGGAACACCTGCGCCCACAAGACCCTGGGTAATCTGAACCTGTCTGTTCGGTAAAGACTCATCCTTAATAAGCACTGGGTTATTAGAAGTTGTAAGTGTAACGAATCTGCCACTGTCTCCGGTCATGCTCAGAATCTGTTTCAGCGGCCCAAACACCTGTGTGTTCAGCTGAGTTACAGAAGCTGCATCCAGCGGTACAGGATTGTACGGTACTGTATTGAAAAACGGAATACTGGTTACATTAGGAATATTAGCAACTACGCCTTTAGCGCCATTTGCTGTAAGATTGTTAACGATTGCTGAGTAAGCATCTTTGAAAGTCTGCACAGGCGTAATAGGATTGGTACCGTCGCCACCGGAAGTGGAATAGCCCAAAACATCATTATTACCTATCCACAGTGAGAAGAATGTTGGCTGCTGTGCCATTGCATCACCCAAAACTGTGGCCGATGGAGAAGATGAAAATCTTACGAAATAAGGGTTTGCAGTTCCGGCAGGAAGATTGGCTGCACTACCGTAACCCGGCGCCAGAAGGTGAAAAGATTTTGCACCGGGAATCCCCATATTCTGGTAAGGCCCCTGACCTGAGATATTCGCCAGCGTAGTAGTTCCGCTTCCAGTGGAAACTACAGGAGATAGTGAACCTGTGGAAGAAACTGCAAGAACAAGTTTATTCGAAATTCCTACGGAAGGAATTCCTCCCAGTTCATCTGCCATTAATGGCTGTTTAAATGTCTGCGCTCCGCCTGCTAGCTGCATCTGCTGTGCGATCATCGCCGGAAAAGATTCATTCTGTCCGCTGATATACAGAGCACCGTCACGATAACCCGAAGTAAGAGAGTTCCCCAGTGCAACATACTTGCTGAAGTTTGCCGAACCGCTGGATACAGCTACTCCGGTTACATCTTTGTCAAAATCGGTATCACAGCTGTAGGTTGTTAAAAGCGCAACGGCTGCAAATCCTGAGATTAATATTTTTTTCATTTTTTATCGTATTAAAAAACATTATAAGACAGTCCTAAACCAACATAATATGCTTTAGCTTTCGCCTGTCCAGAGAAGTTATAATAACTGTTGTTGAAAGTTCTGCTTTTTGGGAAAGAGAAGGCCGCAGCCAAATCTACACCAAGTCCGCCAAATTTAAGTCCAAGTCCTGCCGTTGCTACATGCGCATCAAAAGAAGGTGTTTCCGGAATGAAATAATCATCCTCGTATGGAGCTTCATCGTAGTACCAACCAACGCGGGCCGCAATCATATCATTGATTTTATACTCCGTTCCGACTCTGATGGTTCTCGTATTATGGAAGTTTTTCGGCGTTACCAGTTTGGTAGGATCAGTCGCCTGGTTTCCAACCGGCGCATTTTCAAAATCCAGGGTCAGCTGGTCATAACGCTCCCAACCAGTATAGTTGAAGTCTGCAGAAACTTTCCAGTTCGGTTTGATTTTATAGGTTGCACCAATCGTGAACTCTTCAGGCAAAGGAAGCGTTGCTGTAAAATTATCCTGTCCGTTTGCATCCAGCCCCACCAAAGGGAAAAGATTGTTGGACATATTGAAAGTAACTTTTCCGTTTTCCGCTTTCATATCAACGGCAGAACGGTAAGCAATACTTACGTCCCATTTGGTATCCGGTTGGAAATAGAATCCCAAACCGAAACCGTGTCCGCTTGCCTGTTCATCATTGATGTTCATAGTGCCGTTAAACTGTGTTACGGCCTTATCCCAGTCTACACTTCCTTTGGAATAGATGTAGCTACCACCAACGGAAGCCCATGGAGCAAGTTTTACAGAAACCATTGGCTGAAAATAAAGTGCCTTAAGCGACATTTTCTGAACCATTTCGCGCCCTGCCCAGTCTTCCTGCCACTGGATCGTACTTCCGTACGGAGTGGAGAAACTGAAACCAAGAGAAAGATTGTCCATCACTTTGTAAGCTACAGCCGCGTAGATAGGAGTACCGGTTGGGTTCTCGGTTTCGTAGCTCTGCAGTGTATTGGTGTTCTGATAGGTAACTGTAGAAAAAGCACCGAAACCACCTGCTGCAACACTCAGTTTATTAGGAATAAAGGAAATTCCTGCAGGATTAAAAAATGCAACACTCGCATCCTCAGCATGTGCACTGGTATGAGCCATTGCAAGCTGTTTTACACCCTGAAGCGAAACTCTGAAACCGCCAGCGTAACTGAAAACTCCAGCAAGTAATGCGGTAGAAATTAGAAGTTTTTTCATAAGTAATTAGAAATTATTATTGCCAAATATAAAATTTATTTAATTACAATGTTAAGGTTTCTTAATATTTTTAAACATCTGCGGGTTTTTTAATTATGTTTAAAATAATATGCAATGTGGAGTTTTGTTAATCAGCTGTTTAATAATTCCTGCTTTTCTTTCGTTTTATATTAAACAGCATTACAGATTTAATATTATCACTTAAAAAACGCGTGGGCAACTGCCAAAACAAAAAAAATTCTAAATTTGCAGGATTAACTTTGTTTAAAATATATATAATATGAGTTGTGGATGTAAAACATCCGGCGATTCTGGGCATTCGTGCGGAACCAAATCTTCCACCGGATGCGACAATGTAAATACCTGCGGTAACAGTTATAAATTAAGCGTTTTCGACTGGCTTTCAGATATAAAAAGCCCAGCCTCAAAAAATACAGATTTTGTAGAAGTACGTTTTAAGAACGACAGAAAATGTTTTTATAGAAATACCAACAATCTTGCAATAAACGTTGGAAGTGTGGTAACGGTAGAGGCCAGCCCGGGCCACGATGTGGGTGTTGTAAGCCTTACCGGAGAA
The DNA here is from genome assembly GCA_023457935.1 of Bacteroidota bacterium. Taxonomy (GTDB): domain Bacteria; phylum Bacteroidota; class Bacteroidia; order Flavobacteriales; family Weeksellaceae; genus JAEXBA01. The sequence continues at coordinate 5,235 of JAEXBA010000068.1, forward strand.
CTGGTTAAAATTCAGATGAAAAAGAAAAAATTCTCTGAAGAAAACCTGCAGCAGATTTACAGAATTGCCAACCAGAAGGATGTTGAAACCTGGCAAGAAGCCAGAAAAAAAGAAGAATCAGTAAAAATTGACGCCCGTAAAATAGCCCGGCATCTTCGTCTGGAAATGAAAATTACAGATGTTGAATTTCAGGGCGACGGTTCAAAGGCGACGTTTTATTATACGGCAGACAGCCGTGTGGATTTCCGCCAGCTGATAAAAGAATATGCGGGCGCTTTCCGTACGAAAATTGACATGAAGCAGATCGGTTTCCGTCAGGAAGCTGCAAAAGTCGGAGGTATCGGTTCCTGCGGACGCGAGCTTTGCTGCTCATCGTGGCTTACCGATTTCCGTTCTGTAAACACCAATGCTGCACGCTATCAGCAGCTGAGCATCAACCCACAGAAACTGGCCGGACAGTGCGGAAAACTCAAGTGCTGTCTTAATTATGAACTCGACAGTTATCTTGACGCGCTGAGTGATTTTCCGTCTTCCAACACTTCGCTGGACACGGTAAAAGGAAGAGCGTTCTGCATCAAAATCGACGTGTTCAAAAAGAAAATGTGGTTCGCTTATGCTGACAGCCCTGTCGCATGGTACGATCTTGATATTTCTGAGGTTAAGAAAATGATTGCCCAAAACAAGAAGGGCGAAAAAGCTTCACCGCTGGAGGAAATCAAAACGCAGGATGTTTTTATAAAAAGCGTGGATCTTATTCAGGAAAACAATGTTGACCGTTTTGAAAAGAAAAGGCGCAACAATAACAGCAAGAATAAGAACAGAAAGCCAGCTGAAAACCGCAATAACGCAAATAAAACCGGCGAAAAAACCCAGCAGAACGGTTCCAGAGAAAAACCGGCGCCAAGAAACCGGCAGCCACAGAAGAACACCAATGCAAAAACCGGTGATCAGCCACAAAACAGACCTTCAAAACCTAAATACAAGAAAAAACCAACACCAAAGCGCGATGGCGAAGCTTAAGATTTTAGGATTAATAGCTGTTTTCGCAGCGATGACTGGCTGCACGTCCGATTCGGGAGATATCCGGATGAATGAAATCAACGGCAGTTGGGACAAGAAAGCGGAGCAGAAATTCGATTTGCAGATCAGTGATTTTCAGAATCCCAAAAATATTATATTTGTTGTAAGAAACAACAGTGAATATCCGTACAGCAACATCCGGTTTATTGTAAATTTTACCAACCTTCAGAGTAAAAAAACAGAAACGGACACGCTGAATTACATTCTTGCTAAACCAAACGGAGAATGGATAGGAACTGGTTACGGAGATACCAAGGAGACGCTTTTTCAGTACAGAATGAACCACCGCTTTCCGGCCAACGGAAAATACCGTGTAGGAATTATTCAGGCCATGAGAAAAGATAAGCTTCCGGGTATCGAAGATATTGGGGTAAAATTAGAAAATGTAAAGCCATAATAACTGTATGGAAAACAAACAGAGTAAGACAAATAAAGCATCCGGTACATTTCCGCTGCCGCCTAAAAAGCAGAAAAGCAGAGGCTGGAGAAAATGGGTGCGTTTCATCTGGATCGGTCTTATCATCGCCATTTTAGGCATTGCATCCCTGTTCTTTGCGACTTCGCAGGGTTTCTTGGGTGAGATGCCGGATGTTAAGGAACTGGACAATCCTGATATTTTTGTTGCCTCAGAGATTTACTCTTCAGACGGAGTGCTTCTCGGCAAATTTGAAAAGGAGAAAACGCAGCCGGTTACCTATAAGGATCTTCCGCCTTATCTTGTATATGCATTACAGGCGAAAGAAGATGAGCGGTTTAAAGAGCATTCCGGGATTGATTTACAGGCATTTGCGCGTGCGGTTGTCTACCGCGGAAAAAGAGGTGGTGGTTCTACCATTACCCAGCAGCTTGCGAAACTTCTGTTCACGCCGGAACCCTCATCAAACCCGATAAAAAGAGGTTTTCAGAAACTGAAAGAATGGGTTGTGGCAGTAAGTCTCGAAAAACGCTACACGAAAGAGGAAATCATACAGCTGTATTTCAATAAATTCGACTTCCTGTACAATGCAAACGGAATCGAAATGGCCTCGCGAATCTATTTCAACAAAACCACGAAGCAGCTCACTCTTCCTGAAGCAGCGGTTTTTGTGGCCATGCTTGAAGCTCCGGTTCGTAACAATCCTATGAAGAATCCGGAAAAAGCTGAAGAGAGAAGAAATTTGGTACTCAGACAGATGCGCGATACAGGTTATCTTGATGAAGATACGTACCAAAAAGCCATCGCTACGCCGATAAAACTGGATTACCGTCCCGTAAAATCTATAGACGAAGGTTATTCAGCGTACTATAAGTTTTATTTAAGAAAAGAAATTCAGAGCTATCTGGATGAACACGAAAAGAAAACAGGAAAGAAACTGAGCCTCTTTAAAGACGGTCTTAAGATTTATGTAACCCTGGATTCCAAAATGCAGGTTTATGCGGAAGAAGCAATGAAGGAACACCTCACCGATCTTCAGCGAAGCTTTAATGCAGAACAGCGCGGAAGAAAAAAAGCGCCTTTCTATGATATTTCAGATAAGCAGATTGATGATATCATGATGACTGCCGTTAAAAGAACAGGCCGTTACAAACAGCTGAAGGCGGCAGGCGTTTCTGAAGATTCCATTATGCTGGACTTTAACAAACCAGTGAAAATGAGCCGCTTTACATGGGCCGGCGAAGAAGAAGTAGAAATGTCACCGATGGACTCCATCCGTTATCATAAGCAGATCGCACAGGCCGGCTTAATGTCGATGGTTCCCGGAACCGGTGAAATCAAAGCATGGGTTGGAGGCATCAACTGGCAGCATTTTCAGTACGACCATATTAAGCAGGGAAAAAGACAGGTTGGTTCAACCTTCAAACCGTTTGTTTATGCAGCGGCAATTATGAACCTGGGCATGACGCCTTGTTCCACTGTTTCCAACGCAACATTTAACGAAAGAGGTTACCGTGTTCCTGGCCGTGGTGGAAATCCTACACTAAAGGAAGCGCTGGGACATTCCATGAACCCTGTGGCTGTACGTCTGATGGACATGACCGGAACTGACAAAGTAATCCAGCTTGCACGTGATCTCGGTGTAACCGAAGAAATTCCGAGAGGTCAGCTTGCAGTTGCACTCGGCGCATCCGATATTACCATCTTCGAAATGCTTGGTGCATACAGTACATTTGCGAATTACGGAAACTACATCAAACCGGAAATGATCTGGCGTATTGAAGATGCAAACGGAAGGGTAATTAACGAAGTTAAAAATGAAACCAAGGAAGTAATGAACGAAAAGTACGCATACACCATGATTGAACTGATGAAAGGTGTAGCAGAATTCGGTACTGCTTCCGGTGAACTGGGCCGCCGCGGAATCAGCAAAGGGGTTGAGATCGCAGCAAAAACCGGAACAACACAGAACAACTCCGACGGTTGGTTTATGGGCATCACGCCAAACCTTGCAACAGGGGTTTGGGTCGGCTGGGAAGACCGTGCAACCCACTTCCGGAGTACCGGTGAAGGACAGGGTGCAAAAATGGCATTGCCGATCTGGGCCATTTTCATGAAGAAAGTTTGGGCAGACAAAGACCTTGGCATTTCTCCGGACGATAAGTTTGTGAAACCTTCCGACTGGCAGGGCGGATGTCAGGATCTTCAGGGACTTGGTGGCGGTTATGGCGACGAGGGGCCCCTGCAGACACTGGAAGAACTGAAGAACCCTACGATAGAAGAACCCGTCAACACCGGACCGAAAAAACCGACCAAAAAAGAAGAAGATGTAAACGAAACCATTAACAGTGGCGACGACATCGATTTCAACAAATAATCATCAAATCCTTCTGAGAAACCGGAAGGATTTTTTATTTCCTATTTTTGAAGCATGAATCTTCAGAACATTACCCAGCAGTATCTTGATATTTTTCCAGGTGATTTTACAGGAAACCCCGTGCAGAGGCAGACTCCTAAAGTCCTGTTTTCAACCGTAAACACAGTTGGATTCGAAAACCCAGAACTTATTCTTTTTAATGACCCGCTTTCTCAGGAAATCGGACTGGGCAGATATGATCCGCAAAATCTGGATTTTCTTGTTGGGAACAGTCTTTCCCAAAACATCAAGACCTATTCTACCGCTTATGCCGGTCATCAGTTTGGAAACTGGGCTGGACAATTGGGCGACGGAAGGGCAATTTTTGCCGGTGAAGTGAAGAACAATCTTGGAAAAACTACAGAAATACAGTGGAAAGGTGCCGGGGCAACACCCTACTCCAGGTTTGCAGACGGCAGGGCAGTCCTGAGATCTTCTTTGCGGGAATATCTGATGAGCGAAGCAATGTTTCATCTCGGCGTTCCTACAACGCGGGCGCTGAGTCTGGCTTATACCGGCGAGAAAGTCATCCGCGACATCATGTACAACGGAAATGCAAAACCGGAACCCGGCGCTGTGGTAATCAGAACGGCAGAATCCTTTCTCAGGTTCGGTCACTTTGAACTTCTTTCTGCACAAAAGGAAACCGAAACTTTGAAAATCCTTTCCGATTTTTGTATCAAGGAATATTTTCCGGAGATAACGTCCGAAGGAAAACAGAAATACTGTGATTTTTTCGAAAATGTCTGTCTTAGAACTGCTGAAATGATTGTCGGCTGGTTCAGGGTTGGCTTCGTTCACGGAGTGATGAATACCGATAACATGTCGGTGCTTGGTTTGACGATCGATTACGGCCCATTCTCGATGCTGGATGAATTTGATCTGAACTTCACTTCCAACACAACCGATTTGCCGGGCCGGAGATATGCTTTCGGTAAGCAGGCACAGATTTCCCAGTGGAATCTATGGCAGTTTGCCAATGCTCTGTTTCCATTAATTCGGGACGAGAAATTTCTTGAAGAAACATTGAACCGTTATAATGATATTTTCTGGAAAAAGCATGACGAAATGATGGCTGCAAAATTTGGTTTTGGAGCTTTGATTCCGGAAGACGAAGAATTTTTCATAACCGCACAAACGCTGATGCAGGATCTTCAGCTGGATTACACCTTGTTTTTTACCTGGCTGGAAGAACATTCTGAAAACCCAGATTACGAGAAGGCATTTCAAAAGATTTCTTATATGAATCCAACTGCCGAAAACATCGCTAAACTGAAAGATTTTCACAGGATTTATCTCGAACGCCTTCAAAAAAACTCTGTTTCAGAAGAAGAATCGCTGGAACTTATGAGAAAAAGCAATCCTAAGTTTACCTTACGCAACTATCTTCTGTTTGAATGTATTGAAGAACTGGGCAATGGCAAGAAAGAATTGCTGAATAAATTACTGGCCGCCCTGGAGAATCCTTACAAAGAGCTTTATCCTGAATTTTCAGAGAAAAGGCCTGCGCGATACGATGGTGTTACCGGTTGCAGCATGCTTTCATGCAGTTCATGATTTTAAGAACAACCAATACCGTACTTTTCTTATTTTTGCCGGAAATTTTTAGAAATTGAATCTGAAGCAGAAGTTCAACAGCTTTTTTAAACTCGTTTTCCCTTCAACATGGACTGAGTTTTTCCTGTTCGCCTTTTTTATGGTGTGTTACGGAAGTCTTGCTGCTTACATTTCTTTGAACTACCGCATAGTATTCGATAACAGAATTCCATGGGACGCCTATTTCAGTTTCGACAACAGAGCAATTGTAATGACTGGCGGCGGATTCGAGCGGCATCCGCTTTCCAATTATTTTTTCGACTGGATGAGAAAAGCAGCGCTGCAGTTCGCGGACGGTAAAATGAATGCTGATTTCCGGCTGTTTCTTTCTCTCTGCAGTGCCGCAACCATAAGTTTGGCCAATATTCAGATTTTTAAATACCTGAAAAACATTGTGAGACTTCCTCTGATGTTGAGTCTGTTGCTGATTTTCTTCTTTTCAGTGTTTTCGACTCCGCTGCTGCTTTCATTTACGCCGGAAACCTATACTTACACGCTGTTCTTGCTGGTGCTTTTTAATTATTATGCCGCTCTTAAACTTCGTAAAGAAGAAAAAATACCGGCAACAGCACTTACCTTGGCGGGAATTGCGGTTGGCGGACTTACGATTACCAATATTGTCAAGATTTATATTCCGGTACTGTTTGAAAAAGGTCTTTTCCGCAGTTGGCAAAAATTTGGAAATGCAGCTTTAAGAGTTATCATTTCCGCATCGGTATTTGTACTTCTTTACCTTAACCGTCTGAATTTCAACTGGCAGAAAATATTCAGCAAGACCGGAGAACAGTATGAAAAGTTTTCACAGCCGAAAGTAACACCGCTTTGGGATATGATTGTTTCGTGGTTCTGGGGCGGCAATATGCTGTTCCCGTCCTTTGTAATCCGCGATTATCACAATAAAAAAGGGTTTGAGTACAAAGCGCTTTTCATGGATGTGTATAGTTCTTATTTTGCGTATGCTTTTGCCGCTGCGGTATTTCTTCTGGTACTGTGGGCAGTCATTAAGAACTTTAAGAATAAGTTTGTGAGCGTTCTTGCGATTTCCCTTCTTTTTGACGTGATTATTCACTGCATTCTTAAATTCGGCCTTCATACATCCTATATCTACGGAGGGCATTTCATTTTCGTTGTTCCAATGCTTCTTGGATGGCTGTTTTACGCTTACAGAAAGTCTGCAGTAATCACCACCTTGCTTTCTGCTGTGCTGATAATGCTTTTTGTCTTCCTAGCCATGAACAATTACTGGAGAATGCAAGAGTTCTTCATCTTTCTGGAACGGTATTATCTATAAAAAAAGACAGCATCAACTGCTGTCTTAATCTTTTTATACGGATTGCTTTTACTTTGCTTCTACACAGAAAACCCTGTACTGAACCGGAATTGCTGATTTAAAATACTGTCTGATTTTCGCAAGGTCTCCTGCTGCGCTCTGCTTACTGAAGTAACTTCCTGCCAAAACTTTGTAGTTTGGCCTAAGAGAGGCATCAGTCTCAACTTTCAGGTTAGGGAATCTTCTTCGGAAATAAGCTTTCACTTCATTCGCCTCTTCATTGCTTTTCACTACCACAAGCTGAATCTTATAACCGGCAATTCTCGGATTCTTTCTGCAGATTTCTGCTGTTGTAAGTTCACGGCTCGGAACAAGAACCTTTCTAGTCCCTGCGTTTTCTGAACTTCTTGAACCGGAATTTCCGGAACGTGTGGCAGTAATATGTGTACAGTTGCTTTCAAGATCTTCCAACGCATTATCCACGCGGCTGTCCATCGCGATTGAAACTGGTGTTCCCGACAAAGTATCGTTCTTTACAACCACCTGCGCATCAACACGATACATGAAAACAGCTGCGAAAACTGATAAAACTGAAATGAATTTTTTCATTTAGGACTTATTTTGTGCAAATTTATAATAAATAAAAATCATTCCAAACTCAGTTATTTAGAACAATTATAAATTAACCCAAAAACACAAAGGTCTCGCGGACGGCTTTGTTAAAATGGTGTTAAAAGTCTTATTTTTGCGCAACTGAATGAATTCTCATTTCCCCAATTTTTGTTACTAACACAAGCTTATATAAATGATTAGTTGGAAAAAGCATTACAAAAAAGGGTTGATAGCCATAGGTTTATTGCTTTCAACCGGTGCTTCTGTTTATGCACAGGGCGACGCCAAAAACGGTGAAAAGCTCTTCAAGGCAAACTGTACAGCATGTCACGCTTTAGACAAGCAACTTATTGGCCCGGCACTAGGTGGCGTGGTAGACAGGTTGAAGCAAGAACAGAACCTTGACACCGATTGGCTTCACAAATGGATCAAGGACAATGCAGCTTTAAGGGCTTCCGGTGATAAATACGCCGTTGAAGTTTATGAAAAGTTCAACAAAACAGAGATGACGGCGTTTCCTAGCCTTACGGATCAGGATATCAATGACATCCTTGAATATACCACCAATCCTCCTGCTCCGGAACCGCCAGCAGATCCAGCATCCGGCACTGACGCTTTAGCTGCAATGGAAGCTGCAAAACAGCAGTCCACCAACTCAAAAATCATTCTGATTTCCCTTCTTGCGATTGGCGGTCTTTTGCTTTGGCTTCTTTTAAGACTGAGACAGCTTGTAAAACTTCAGCAGACTGATGAACTGGCCGGCCTTAATGACACCAGAATCAAAACTTTCGGGGAATTCTACGAAAAATACGGTATGGTGCTTAAAATTGCGCTTGCAGCCCTTGGTATTTTCGCATTCTATGGTGTTTGGAACTGGCTGATGTGGATTGGGGTTTACAAAGGATATAAACCGGAACAGCCAATTCATTTCTCACACAAAATTCACGCAGGGGACAATAAGATTGACTGTCAGCTTTGCCACTCTTCAGCGAAATACGGAAAAGTTTCCGAAATCCCTTCAATGAACGTTTGTATGAACTGCCATAGAAGTATTTCTGAATACAACGGCAAATATTTTGAGCCAGGAAAAGACAAGGCATTCTATGACGGAGAAATTCAGAAAATCTATGCTGCAACCGGTTGGGATCCTGCAACACAGCAGTATACCGGAAAAACGCAGCCGGTTGAATGGACAAGAATCCACAACATGCCGGACTTCGTATACTTTAATCACTCTCAGCACGTGGTTGCCGGTGAACAGGCGATTATCAGCTCGCATAACAAGAAAAATCCTGACAACAAAATTGATGTAGTTTGTAAAGCTTGTCACGGAAAAGTAGACACAATGAATGTAGTACAGATGGCCAACGATTTCACTATGGGATGGTGTATTGAATGTCACAGAACTACAGAAGTAGATATGAACAATGGTTACAACCAGGCATATTTCAAAAACCTTCACGACAAACTGAAAAAACAGTATCCTTCATCTGAAGGCAAGATTACGGTTGATGCAATCGGCGGTCTTGAGTGTGGTAAGTGTCACTATTAATTCAACTAAAAACAAGAAGTATAAATGGCTTCAAACAAAATACAATTCAGAAGTATCCATGAACTCAAAGATCCGGCTTTGAATACAAAGCTGGCGCAGAAAGAGTTTCAGAACGAAATTCCGGTTGACGAGATTGCCAATGAAACGGACAGCAGCGGCACATCGAGAAGAGATTTCCTGAAAATGTTGGGATTTTCTACAGCGGCTGTAACACTGGCTGCCTGTGAAGCACCGGTAGTAAAAACCATTCCTTACGTAGTAAAACCGCACAGCATTATTCCGGGTATCCCGAATTACTATGCTTCCACTTATTTTGACGGTTTTGATTTTGCCAGCGTTTTGGTAAAAACACGAGAAGGAAGACCCATCAAGATTGAACCGAATCCTGCTGCCAACGAATTGGGTAAAACCAATGCAAGAGCTCAGGCAAGTGTTCTTTCGCTTTATGACAACGATAAAGTAAAACAGCCAAAGCTTGACGGAAAAGACGAAACTTTTGACAAAGTGGACGATTATGTGCTGAAAGCACTTTCTGATGCCAATGCAGCAGGAAAAAGAATCGTACTTCTTTCTCACTCTTTCGCTTCTCCTACTTTCAAAAAAGTTTTTGCTGATTTTAAAGCTAAATATCCAACTGCCGAACTGGTAACTTACGACGCGATGCCTTATGCTGCTGCTCTTGATGCGGCACAGGAAGTATTCGGACAGAGAGCTTTGCCAGTTTATGACCTCAGCAGCACCCAGCTGGTAGTTTCTTTCCAGGCAGACTTCCTTGGAGATTACAACGGCGGCGGACTGGAAACTTCTTACGCAGTTGCAAAAACTCCGGGAGCCAACATGTTGAGACACATTCAGGTGGAATCCAATATGTCTTTGTCCGGAGCAAACGCCGATACAAGAATACCTTTGAAACCAAGTGCAGTAAACAAAACTTTGGTTGAAGTTTACAACGCCATCAACGGAGGTTCAACATCTGACAAAGTTGCTGCAGAAATTGCAAAAGAACTTCAGGCCAAAGGATCAAATGCGGTTGTTTTTGCCGACGGGTCCAAAGGCGCACAGGTTTTGGCTCATTTAATCAACCAAAAACTTGGGTCATCTGCTTTCACAGGAAAATCAAACCTGCTGAAAGAGTTCGACGGAGCAAGATACAACGAATTCCTTAGCTGGATGAATGCAGGCCAGGTAGGCGCTCTGATTACCAATAATGTTAACCCAATCTATTCTTCAAACAAAGGTGAGGCCTTCAAGGCAGCGCTTTCAAAGGTAAACAGTGTTATTGCTGTTACGGACAAGAAGAATGAAATGTATAAAGCTGCCAAGGCAGTAATTCCTGTTGCAAACTGGCTGGAAAGCTGGGGTGATATGACGCCGCAGTCCGGAGTTTACGCTTTGATGCAGCCAACAATCCAGAAAATCTACAAATCAAGACAGATTGAAGAATCTCTTCTGGTTTGGTCAAACGGAAAAAACCATCCGAACAATAACTATTACGAGTATCTGAAAGCCAATGCTGCCTCAATGCTGGGCGGAACAAGCTTCAACAAGGCCCTCTACAATGGTATTAACGGTGTTTCTGCAGCTCCACAACCTGCTGCTGCGGCCACATCGACAGAAAATACTGCAGAACAGACTGCAGAAACTGCAGTTGTAGCTGCGCCTGTACAGAGATCAGGAAACATGGGTTATGCCGGAGGAAACGGCGCTCAGGCGGTTGCAGAATTGAGCAACTTCAAAGCTTCTGATCTTGAACTTGTACTTTATACCAAGACCTCAATGGGAGACGGAACCCAGGCCAACAACCCTTGGCTTCAGGAACTTCCGGATCCTATCACCAGACTTTCCTGGGATAATTACCTTACTATTTCACCAAAAGATGCTGAAAAACTGGAGATTGACAACGATCTTAATGCCAGAATGCAGCTTGACGGTTCTACAGTAAACATTACTGTAAACGGGGTAACACTTAAAGACGTACCTGTATTTATCCAGCCAGGACAGGCTCAGGGTTCACTTGGACTTGCCCTTGGATACGGTAAGAAAAACTCGGGAAAAGTTGCTGAAACAGGCGTTAACGCATATCCGCTTTTCGACGGTTCCAACCTTGTACTTTCAAATGTAAAAATTGAAAAAACAGGTAATGAGCATGAATTTGCCGGAATGCAGTTCCAGAATACACTGATGGGCCGTTATGAAATCGCGAGAGAGGTTTCTCTTGACAAATTCATCAACGTACCTTTTGACGACAGATCGCAGGATGCCAACGGAAACCCGAAAGGATGGAATATTCCTCTGGAATACCACACCATCAACGGGGCGCTTCCGTCCGGAAAAATTGACCTTTGGGATTCATTTGACGATACCGACGGACCACACTTCAACCTTTCTGTAGACCTTAACTCCTGTACAGGATGCGGCGCATGTATTATTGCATGTCAGGCAGAAAACAACGTTCCTGTTGTTGGTAAAGAAGAAGTAAGAATGTCCAGAGATATGTATTGGTTGAGAATTGACCGCTACTACTCTGCTGTTCAGAAACTTCATCCTGCTGAAGCCGTTGCTAAAGGCATGGATGTTCCGGATATGTACGGAAACTACATCACAGGTAAAGAAGGTGCACTTTCTGAAGTGGCAGAAAATCCTGATGTGATTTTCCATCCGGTTATGTGTCAGCACTGTAACCACGCTCCTTGTGAAACAGTTTGTCCGGTAGCGGCAACTTCACACGGTAAGCAGGGACAGAACCAGATGGCCTATAACAGATGTATCGGTACAAGATACTGTGCAAACAACTGCCCGTACAAAGTAAGAAGATTCAACTGGTTTAACTACAATCTTAACGATAAGTTCGATTTCAACATGAACAATGATCTGGGCCGTATGGTACTGAATCCTGATGTTGTAACCAGAACAAGAGGGGTTATGGAGAAATGTTCAATGTGTATCCAAAGAACGCAGAACGTTATCCTTGATGCCAAAAAAGAAGGAAGAATGGTGGCAGACGGAGAATTCAACACCGCATGTTCACAGGCATGTTCAACCGGAGCGCTTCAGTTCGGTGATATGAATGACAAAGGTTCCCACGTAAGAAAACTGTTCACAAGCAACAGAAGATATCTTCTTCTTGAGGAAATCGGTACTAAGCCAAACGTGTTCTATCACACGAAAGTAAGAAACAGAGCAGAAGAAAAAGAAGTTTAAATAATAATAAGGTAAAAAATGTCACATTACGAAGCCCCGATTAGGGAACCTTTAATTATTGGTCACAAAACCTATCATGATATCACTGAGGATATCGCAAGACCGATTGAGGAAAGAGCAGGTAAATTATGGTGGATATCAATGTACGCTGCACTGGCTCTTTTCATCTACGGATTCGGCTGTATTGCTTATACTATCGGTACGGGTATTGGAGCATGGGGACTGAACAGAACCATCAACTGGGGTTGGGATATTACCAACTTTGTATGGTGGGTAGGTATTGGTCACGCCGGAACCCTGATTTCCGCAGTACTATTATTATTTAGACAAAGATGGAGAATGTCGGTAAACCGTTCTGCTGAAGCAATGACGATCTTCGCCGTTGTTCAGGCAGCAATTTTCCCGGTAATTCACATGGGTAGAGTTTGGGTTGGATACTGGGTGTTCCCACTGCCAAACCAGTATGGTTCTCTTTGGGGGAACTTCAACTCTCCGCTGCTTTGGGACGTATTTGCAATTTCCACTTATTTCTCGGTATCTACAGTATTCTGGTTTATGGGTCTGATTCCGGACTTCGCCATGATCAGAGACCGTGCAAAAACACCTTGGACCAAAAAAATCTATACATTCCTTGCATTTGGCTGGGGCGGTAAAGCAAAACACTGGCAAAGATTTGAGGAACTTTCCTTAGTACTTGCAGGTTTGGCAACACCACTTGTATTCTCGGTACACACCACGGTATCCTTTGACTTCGCCACATCGGTAATCAAAGGATGGCACTCAACCATTTATCCGCCTTATTTCGTTGCCGGTGCGATCTTCTCAGGATTTGCGATGGTACAGACGCTTCTTCTTGTTGCAAGAAAAGTGTGTGATCTGGAAGACTATATCACCATGTATCACATCGAAATCATGAACATCGTAATCGTTGTAACAGGAGGAATGGTAACGGTGGCTTATGCCTGCGAATATTTCATCGCTTGGTATTCCGGAAGCCGTTTTGAAGATTTCGCTTACCTTACACACGGTGCAGCAACCGGACCTTACTGGTGGGCATTTTATGCGCTGATTTTCTGTAACCTTGTGTTCCCGGCGCTGTTCTGGTTCAAGAAAGTAAGAACAAATATCATTGCAACATTCATCCTGGCACTGATCATCAATATCGGTATGTGGTTCGAGCGTTTCGACATTATCGTAATCAACCTTTCAAGAGACTACCTGCCTGGATCATGGACAATGTTTAAACCAACCATTATCGACGTTGGAGTATATCTGGGAACAATCGGATTCTTCTCTGTATTATTCCTGCTGTATGCAAGAACATTCCCTGTAATTGCACAGGCTGAATTGAAATCTATTCTGAAAATTTCAGGTGAAACTTATAAAGCTAAAGAAGGAGATGAGCACCACTAAGACTATATACGGAGTTTATGCCGATGATGACGAACTGATGTCCGGCGTAAAAGCTTTCATGGATAAAGGAATCAACATCAGTGAAGTATATACTCCTTTCCCGGTTCACGGGCTGGACAAGGCTTTGAAACTGAAAAAAACAAGAATCTCTGATGCTGCTTTTATTTACGCTGTTTACGGTGTTGCTATCGGAGCTTTGACAACCTGGTACATGATGAATCATGACTGGCCTCAGAACATCGGTGGAAAACCGGCGTTCGACTGGGGACACAACATGCCTGCCTTCGTTGTACCGATGTTTGAACTTATGGTATTCTGTGCTGCCCACATGATGTCGCTTACATTTCTTGTAAGAAACAAAATGTATCCGGGCGCACCACCTCAGAATCCTGATCCAAGAACAACGGATGATAAATTCATGATGGAATTCAAAGCATCCAGCGATGATGAAATCGGAAAAATCAAACAGATTCTTATTGATACAGGCGTTGAAGAAATAACCGTTAAAGATGCTTAATATGAAGAAGAATATTTTAAAATTAACAGCAATCTTTGGTTTCACAGCTTTTATGCTGAATTCCTGCGGACCAAAAGACAATACACCTTTGGTATACTTCCCGGATATGTATTTTCCTGTAGCGTACGACCCGCTTCAGAAAGCAGAAGATGCCTATTCTGATCACGATAACGAAATACCTGCCTTTGTAAAACAAAACGGCGCAACGGGACTTGCACCTGTTGACGGAACAGTTTCTCAGAACCAGGATGGTGTAATTGATGAAAACTCAATGAAAGCACTTACTCCTGATGAGTACAATGCCGGTTATACAGCGTCCATGGGTGTTGCAAATCCGCTAAATCCTGCAAACGCTGCAAAAGACCTTGAAAAAGGTAAAATTCTTTATGACAAGACCTGTGCAGCATGTCACGGTACTGCCGGAGACGGACAGGGATCCATCGTAACAAGCGGCGCCTATTCGGGTGTTCCTAAATATTCTGACCGTGCTATTACTGCAGGATCCGTTCATTACGTTATTACGTACGGAAGAAATGCCATGGGTTCATACGCCGGACAGCTTACGCCTGGTGACCGCTGGAGAGTAGCGATGTACGTAATGAATGCATTTAAAGGTGGAGCTGTAGCTGCACCGGCAACTGCTGTGGCCGGAACTGATGCAGCAGCAACTGCCGCTAAAACAGATTCTACCGCAACCAATTAATAAAAAGAATTAATAATGTATAGTTTTTCACCAAAATTAAGATTAGTATCTATTATACTCCTCGTTGCAGGCTTAGTTCTTTTTGCTGCGGGATATTTTATGAATCACGGCTTGGATGATGCAAAGATTGAGCACATGATGGAATCGGTTCATCTTCCCGGTCAGCAGCATATACCAATGAATTCTGCAGAAACCCACGGGCCGCAGGATCATGAAGCACATCTAAAGCATGCCAAAATGCAGATTCACAACCAGCCACTGGCAGCCATTCACCTGGTAGCAGTGTTCTTCTTCGGAGTTGCGTGTGCCGTAATGTTTTTCTACAGTATTCAGCACGCAGCGCATGCAGGATGGTCGATCATCATTACCAGAGTTATGGAAGCAATCGGAGGTTATATTCCGTGGGGCGGACTTATTCTGATCATTATTATGATTTTAAACATCACGCATAACGGACACCTTTTCCACTGGATGGATCCGGAACTGACTGACCCTAAATCCGGACATTTTGACCCTATTGTATACGAGAAAAGAAAATTCCTCAACATTCCTTTCTACGCTATCAGAACCATTATTTATGTTGCGGGAGCATCGTTCTTCGCATGGAAACTGAGAAGCCAGTCGAAGAAAGTTGACGAAACAAGAAATGCACACGACTATCAGATGCTTTACAGATGGTCCGTAGGTTATATCGCATTCTTCGGATTTGCTTCTGCAGCGTGGGCGTGGGACTGGTTGATGTCTATTGACCCTCACTGGTATTCAACAATGTACATCTGGAATTCCATGGTATCTACACTTGCCAGTGCGATTGCTGTAATCATTCTGATTTCGGTTTATCTGAAGAAGAAAGGACACTTACCGCAGTTCAATGATAATCACCTGCACGATTTGGGTAAATTTCTTTTTGCAACTTCAATGCTTTGGACGTATACCTGGTTTGCACAGTTCATGCTTTATTGGTATGCCAACGTACCGGAAGAAGTTAATTATTTCTGGGGAAGATTCGAGTACTATGCACCTACTTTCCTACCGATGCTGATCATCAACTTCCTTATTCCGCTTTTGGTACTGGTAAGTTCAAGCATCAAGAGAAATTATACTGTTGTTACTACAATGGCGGTAATCGTATTCCTTGGACACATTCTTGATTTCTTCAATTTTGTGATGCCGGGAACGGTTGGACCATACTGGAAAACTCCTGAAGTTCTGCTTCTTGTAGTTGGAGCTGTACTGTTCGTAAGCGGACTGTTCATCTTCACTGTAATGACGACACTCAGCAAACTGAAACTGATTCCGGAAGGAAACCCTTTTGTACACGAATCAAAAATATTCGAGTATCCTTTCTAAAAATAGCAGTGACATAATAAAAAAAACCGATTGTAAATTCAATCGGTTTTTTTTATTATGTCAATCTTTCTATATTTAAGCAAAAAAAATGAACTTTGACAAGCTTATTGATTATTTAGGTACCGATAAAAAAGAATTTTATTTTCAGTTTAATTCTCATCCGGACTATCCTTCTGCTCTTGCATTCAGTGACACCTTGAACTTTCTAGGAATTAAGAACGATGCATATGAACTTGAAAAGGGATATTGGAATGAATTACCGAATGAGTTTATTTCCATAACAAGAGGAAAGTTTACTCTTGTTAAAAAAACAGAAGAAAAGATTATCTTGTATTCGGACGACTTGCAGAGCATTTCTAATCAGGCACTTCTTGAAAACAGTGAGAATTTCGTAATGCTTATCGAGAAAAATGAAAAAAGTAACCGTACTGATTCATTCAATTACCAAAATTTATTGTACATAGCGGCTGGAATCGTTATTCTTCAATCTCTCCTGAATTTAAAATGGTATGATTTAGTTTATAATATACTCTCTCTAACAGGAATCTATATTTCACTGGAAATTTTTAAACAAAAATACGGTAATGAATCCTCTGTTATGAACAGGATCTGTGGAGGGAATACTGCTGTCGGATCTGCTGAAGGTTGCCTAAAAATCATATCATCAGATACAACTAAACTGCTAGGTCTAAAACTTTCGGACTATAGCTTAATATACTTTACAACTACAGCATTACTCGGTCTACTCTTACCCGAAGTTGGTTTACTCTTAAAAATATTTGCAATGTGCTCGATAGCAGTTATCGGTTACTCACTGTACATTCAGATTGTGGTTGAAAAAACATTCTGCAAGATTTGTCTTATCATCATTTCATTATTGGTTTTCCAATTAGTTATTTGTTCCTTGTTCTTTAACTCAATATTATCTTCAAAGTATATTCTTGCTGCATTAATAATAATACTACTTACTTTCTCTGCAGTTCACTATATCAACGAATTGCTCTACGAGAGTAAAGAGTTAAGTCGATCAAATACAAATAATCTTAAGTTTAAGAGAAACTATACACTCTTTAAGAAACAACTTCTCGAAAATGGATTAATAAAGTTCAAAAATCCGCAGTCTCCATTTTTTATCGGAGATCAGAACACACCTATACATATTTCACTAATCTCAAACCCGTATTGTGGATTCTGTAAAGAAGGACACAGGATGGTTGAAAAGCTTTTGAAGATGTTCCCCGGTAAAATTTCAGTACAGATTCGTTTCAACTACCTTCCTGAACAGGCCTCCGAAGAGTATACCCAACTTATCACATTCTTCAAGAATGTATATGACAAGCATGGAAGTGAGAAATTCCTTAATGCTGTAGACATTTGGTACGAGGACCATGATTATCAAAAGCTATTAAAAAAAATACCTATGGTAATTGAGCCAACCGGTCTTGAATCAATAATTTCAAACACGCATGAAAATTATGAACATCAGCTGAATTTCACTCCTCTGTTTTTAGTAAATGGAAGACAATATCCAGAAATGTACAGTCGTGAAGATATTTTTTATTTTATTGAAGAATTATTAGAAGATGACGAAATTATGCAATAAATAATTTGTTCATTCCGTTTTTATTTATAATTTAGTGAAACAATTTCAGCGGAATCCGAAAAGCTTAAAGAGTAGGAAAACCAAAAACAACTTAAAATGAAAAATTTAAAAAAAGTAACTCGAAACCAAATGAAAAACATTGCCGGGGGAGCTGGACCATTGCTTTTCAAAAATTGCTCGCCTATGTGCTGCCCAACTGATGGACGCAGAAAATGTCCCGGAATGATTTGTCCGGATGTTGTTTGCCCTCAGTATATTTAATGATTTTTAGTTATACCTTTGATAACAGTTAGCTTTATTCCCTTTGAATCTTTTCTCCCAGATAAGTCTCAAGAAATAGAAAATACAAAGAGAACAATAGAGAACTATATTTTAAAAAACCAAACAAATTTTATTATGAAAAATTTAAAAAAATTATCAAGAATTGAATTAAAGAAGGTTACAGGAGGTTCTGAACCATATTACGATCCAGTTGGAGGTTATTACTGTCCACGACATATGCAATTATGCGAGGTAAATTGTAAACCAACTTGTGTTGACGGTCCTTGTTTGAGAAGTCTTTGCATTGGTAATCCTCCTTTTCCTGATCCAGGATTATTGGGGCCTAATTGGTAGTTTCATCTACAAATAAACAGGGAAAAATTTTACATTGATTTCCAATCTTGTTGGTTTAATGTAAAGTTGTATTAGATAATAAAAAATGCTTCAGCGAAACTGAAGCATTTTTTTATTATAGAAAATCCTTTTTATTATATTTGAACCCGTACTATCTAAAATATTGAAAAAATTCCCAAACTATATACAACCTGACGCCAAGGACTGCGGACCTACCTGTCTTCGCATTGTAGCAAAACACTACGGAAAAACCATTCCGCTACAGCAAATAAGACGTCTTTCCGAAACCACCCGTGAAGGCAGTTCATTATTGGGGCTAAGTGATGCTGCAGAGAACTTGGGATTCCGGAGCATGGGTGTGCAAGTGAATTTCAAAACTCTTGCTGAAGAAGTACCTTTGCCATGCATCGTACATTGGAACAATCAGCATTTTGTTGTGGTCTACGAGATATCGGGAGGACAAAACAGAGCACAAACAATTAAAATTTCAGATCCTAGTTATGGTTTAATCGAATACACCAAAGAAGAATTCATAAAAAACTGGATAGGTGAAAATGCGGACGAACAAACAGAGGAAGGAATCGCACTGATTTTGGAAACAACCCCTGCCTTTTTCAAAAGTGAGTTCGATGATCAAGAAAGCAAAGCTAGTCTTACATTTCTTTCAAAATATCTATTCAAGTATAAACCGTTGGTTTTCCAGCTAGTCATTGGACTGATTGGCGGAAGCTTACTTTCACTGATTTTCCCGTTTCTTACCCAAAGTATTGTTGATGTAGGTATCCAGAATCAGGACATAAACTTCATCTACTTAGTTTTGCTGGCGCAGATTATGCTTTTCTTTGGACGGATGGGTATAGAAATTATTCGTGGATGGATATTGCTGCACCTCTCTACGCGCATAAACATTTCTATTATCTCTGACTTTTTCATCAAACTGATGAAGTTACCTATAAGCTTTTTTGACACTAGGATGACCGGAGATATAATGCAGCGAATTAATGACCATCACCGGATTGAACAGCTGCTTACAAACTCCTCGTTGAATACTCTATTTTCACTAGTCAATTTGGTAATATATAGCATAATATTGCTTTTTTACGATTACCGCCTATTCTTGGTTTTTTTAGTGGGAGCAATAATGTATGCACTATGGATAACTTTTTTTCTAAAAAAAAGGAGGGAGCTCGACTATAAAAGATTCAGTCAGGTGTCTGCAGAGCAGAGTAAGGTGATAGAGCTTGTAAACGGAATGCAGGAAATTAAAATGCATAACGCCGAAAAGCAAAAAAGATGGGAGTGGGAATTCCTGCAAGTCAAACTTTTCAAAATCCGTATTCAATCTCTTTCGTTAGAACAGTGGCAGTCGGTAGGTGGTAACTTTATCAATACCCTGAAGGATATTTTAATAAGTTTTCTTTCCGCAAAACTTGTTTTGACTGGTAATCTCACTTTGGGGATGATGCTTGCGGTACAGTATATCATTGGCCAGCTAAATTCACCTTTGTTGCAGCTCATAGATTTCTTAAAACAGTTCCAGGATGCAAATATTTCCTTGGACCGGCTTGCTGAAATCCATGATAAGCAGGACGAAGAAAACATTGATGAACAGTATGTCAGTGAAATTCCAAAGGAAAATCTCGACTTTAAAGAGGTGTCTTTCCGATACATAGGTTCTGACAGTTTCGTATTCGAAAATCTGAATGTACAGATCCCTTATCAAAAAACAACTGCAATTGTAGGAGCCAGCGGAAGCGGCAAAACAACTTTATTAAAATTACTGATGAAGTTTTACGAACCTGTTTCCGGCGAAATAAAAATCGGCAATACCAACCTTAAGAATATTTCTCCACGCATTTGGAGAGAGCATTGTGGCGTTGTGATGCAGGAAGGCTATGTATTTAATGACTCCATTGCTGAAAACATTGCTGTAGGTGAAGACTATATTGATAAAAACAAATTACGAAATGCCGTTAAAATCGCTCATATTAAAGATTTTATTGAAAGCCTGCCACTAAGTTACAACACGAAAATTGGAAATGAAGGAATTGGAGTAAGCGGCGGACAGAGACAACGGCTGTTCATTGCAAGAGCTGTCTATAAATCACCTGAATACATCTTTTTTGATGAGGCAACCAGTGCTTTGGATGCCAATAACGAAAAGATTATCATGGAAAATTTGGAGCGTTTTTTTGAAGGCAAAACAGCCGTCGTAATTGCACACCGCTTGTCCACTGTAAAACATGCGGACAAAATTATCGTTCTGGATAAAGGAAAAGTAGTGGAAGAAGGCAATCACGCTGAACTGGTTGCTCTTAAGGGCGAATACTACAGATTAGTAAAAAACCAGCTGGAACTTGGAAACTAAAAAAGATATATTAGATAATATAGAGTTGCGCTCAGACAGTGTGCAGGATATTCTGACGCGTCCTCCCCATTGGATGATAAGATGGGGAAATTCTCTTATTTTCCTGCTTATAATGATGATTTTAGTAATGAGCTATTTCATCAAATATCCGGAATTTGTCCCCGCTCCAATCGTTGTTACATCGCAGAATCCACCTGAAAAAATTCTGTCTCGAACCGATTCCAAAATTGAAAGAATATTCATTAAGGACAATCAAGAAGTTAAAAAGAATGAAATTTTAATGGTTTTGCAGTCGGCAGCAAATTATCAAGATGTACTGAAACTCAAAAAACTTGTTGATTCAACAAATCCTGGACAGATGTTTCAGTTCCCGTTGAAAGACGCATCATTGTTGAAACTTGGAGAACTTCAGGGCGATTTCAATGCATTTGCCAAAGCCTTTCAAGACGAAAAAGTTTTCAGCAGCCTCCAACCTTATGCCCCCGAAAACATAGCCGCTGATCAGGGAATTTCTGAAACGAGAAGCAGAATTGCCACTACGCGGCAGCAGCTTAATCTTGAACAAGCTAAGTTCGATCTGAGTAGAGAAAATTTTGACCGCTCGCAAACTTTATACAATCAGGGAGTGATTTCCCGAACAGAGCTTGAAAATGAAAGGATAAAATACATTCAAGCTGAACAGAGTCTGAAAAGCATGAGCATCCAGCTTTCACAACTTCAAGATAATATCAACAACCTTAACAGAACCAAGAGCGGTGCTTCTATCAACACCCAAAGAGATAAAATTACATTTTCTTCACAAACTCTACAGCTTTTTGAACAGCTCAGAAAGTCCTTGAAATTGTGGGAACAAAGTTTCCTGATTGTCTCCTCAACAGATGGTGTCGTGAGTTTTCAACAATTTTGGGGTGAAAATCAGTTCGTTAGAAATGGTGACGCTCTTGTTTCTGTAATACCCAAAAATAAAAAGGCTATAGTTGGAAGAATGTCTGTGCCGGCAACCAATTCAGGGAAGATTACAAAAGGCCAGAAAGTTTTAATTAAACTCGACAACTACCGCTTTCAAGAGTATGGAATCATTGAGGGCAGGGTTCAAAATATCGCATCAATTCCTGATGATCAGGGGAATTATTATGTTGATGTTCTGCTTCCGAAAGGTTTGAATACTTCGTATAATAAAAATTTATCCTTTGACCGTGAGATGAAAGGAAATGCAGAAATTGTCACTCAGGACCTACGATTAATTGAAAGATTCTTCTATCAGTTACGTAACCTTTTAGGTTATCAAACTTGATTATCAGGCAACCTTTTTCAAAAAAAGCAGTCCTATATTTAAATAATACGAATATGAAAACGAAATTATACCTACTTCTAGCGCTTCTAAGTTTGACGTTTTATTACTCGCAGACCGTAAAATTTATTTCTGCCAATACCGGAGAGCCTCTTAACAACGTTTTGGTAATGAACGCTGCAGGAGACATACTTGCAAAATCTGATATTGAAGGACAGGTTGAAAAGGAAAAACTCATGCCGCTCCAGGAAAGATATGATCTGTTTTACGACGGTTATCTGATTGCAACAGTAAAACCAAGCGAACTCGAATCAGAAAGCATTAAGCTGAACGACCGCGAACGGACAATTGAACCAGTAGTAATCAAAAACGCTCAGGAAAACAAATACATTTATGTCCGTGGGCATTTCAATGTATATGTTGTGCTGAACCAGAAACTGAATGTATATGCTGATGGAATCGCAACCTACGTTTTCGATATGGAATCTCAAAAACTGAAGAGCGGCCAGGTTGAACAATACCGCGCATATCAAAAGGAGCAAACGGAAAAACAGGACCGGAAAAAACTGGGAACAGCTGTATTCGACAGTTTTCTGGCGCTTCCGGATATCAGTATAGTAGGTAAATTTAAAGAATCGAAAGGCCTGGCCGAAAGTTACACAGAAAAAGAAAGTAACGGGCAGACTAAAATGCAGATCAGTATCGTAATGCCAGATAATATCGAGGGAGGCTTGTTCGGTTATCGTCTGTCCAAACTTAGAACTCAAAATGTAGTGAGCTATGCGCAAAACTCTAAAAACTTACGCGACTTTCAGGAGTTTTTCCAGACGTTCAGTATAAACCTGAAACATAAATCGGAACCCAACTACAATCAAATTGCAACCTACAGCACATTTATTCCAACTGAAATTTCTTTTGCTCCAAAGAACAATGTGAGCAACAGAAAAATTAAGCCAGACCAAAGTTCCTATACTTTTGACTATTGGAAAGCAAACGGATTTCCAAACATGCTCGGCGCTTTTCACATTTATTTTAAAGAATCTCTGAAAGAAAAACCAAACGCTGCAAAAAAATAATTCAGCAAAACGAGAAGTGCCCAGTTTTTTCATAAATTTGTGAGAAACCCAATCCAAAATGAAAAAAATTGCGCCTTTTCTGCTTCTGCTGTTCTTTGTCCTAACGAGCTGTAAGAAGGACAGTGTTGATGCTACCAATCTGAAAACCTTTCAGAGCAGTATCAATGATATGACAACTTCTCTGAACACCATTCAGCAGTATAAATTCAACGAAGCCCTTTATATTCTGAAAACATTTGGGGTGGAAGGCGAAAATGCCGGTGACGAACTTCACAACCTTTCCAAGCTGCTCAGCGGTAAGAAAGTACCGGAAATTCTTGCAATGGCCGATCAGGTTGCGCAGCAGAACGGTATCGACTGGAAAAGTACCGGCGCACCGTCTTTGGGTGAAATGAACATCTTTGAAAGTGAAACCGCCAAGGAAAGAGACCAGAACGATATCACTGCAGCCGGACTCAACATCACCACAAATCCTATTTCTATCGACAGTATTCTGGGACCGAAAGCACTTCAGGTAATTCCGAGACTGGTTGATACCTCCGGAAAACCTATTGAGTTCAACGGTGCGGCATTAGAAACCGTTATGGAAGTAACCAGCAGCGGAACTAAGGTACACTCGTCCAAGAACCTCATGCAGGATAATAAATTTTCCGGCTTCACGCTGCGTTTTCCAAATTTACCTTCAGATAAAATTACCGATAATAAGATCGACATTACTGTTTCTGTGAAGACTACCAACAAAACGTACAAAATGTCCAAAATCGGTGTACCGGTTAACCCGAAAGCACTCCGCCAACCAGCCGCACCTGTTCCGCAAACTCCCGCTGGAGGTCAGGAAGATCCAAATACGCCGGTAACGGATCCTGCAGCAACTGATCCTTCGTCTGGTATTCCACCACTGTCGGCAGGCGATCCCAAGACTACAGTTCAGCGTTTTCTGAACAACCTCAGCAACCAGAATCTACAGGGCGCTTACAGCGATGCCCAGAATCCAAGTTGGGGCTCGTATGAAACCTTTTCCAATCCTACTTCCGGCTTTGGCGGTGTGAAAAGCATCAATGTGAAAAACATCAGTCCGGTCTCTGCAGGTGCGAACGGAGCAAGTGTAAACGCTACTTATGATGTTACCGACAAATCCGGGAAAACAACTGCTCTGAAAGTTACTTTCGGGCTTAAAAACGTTAACGGCGACTGGAAAATCTCAAGCTATAAAATCAACTAAGAAAATGGCATCTGCTGAACTCATTCAAAAACTGGAAAAAACCATTCAGAACATTCCCGATTTCCCGAAACCGGGCATTCAGTTCAAAGACATCACTCCTATATTTCTGGATCCGAAACTGTACGAAGAAGTCATTGCAGACCTGGCCAGTTTCAGCAGAGGAAAAGTAGATGCAGTGTGTGGCATCGAGAGCCGCGGCTATCTTTTCGGAATTGCGATTGCAGTAGCGCTTGAAGTTCCGTTTATACTGATACGAAAAAAAGGAAAGCTTCCTCCGCCTTTTGTAGCTGAAAAATATGATCTTGAATACGGCTCTGCAGAAATCGAAATGCGTGAAGGACAAATAAAGCCCGGACAGCGGATATTGATCCACGATGACCTGCTCGCAACGGGCGGAACAACAGAAGCTGCTGCAAAACTGGTCGAAAAACAGGGCGCCATTGCTCAGCAGTTCAGTTTTCTAATCGCACTGAAAGATTTGAAAGGTGAAGAAAGACTCAACAGATTCGGCGCAGAACACTACTCAATTCTGCATTACTGAACAGAGTTTTCGGGAAATCTAACTGTTTCTGGCGCAGAATTTTGCACAGATTAATATTAAATTTTGCAGATCGCTCCGAAACCGCTAAATTTGCACTTCAATTTTTTAACAATTATGGCAAAACATAAGGAACATCCTCATAAAAACGAGAAGCAGGGAAAAGAAACGGTAGAGTTTTTTAAGGATCTTGATAAAGAAGCGCTTCAGACTGAACGTTTTCTTGAAAGAAATTCAAAAATAATTACCATTATACTGGCAACACTGATCGCTGCGGTATTGGGTTACTTTGCTTACCAGCAGTTTGTGGTAGCTCCGAAGAATGAAGAAGCAATGAAGTCTTATCTTTCCGCACAGAAAAATCTTACAGCAGGAAAGAATGTAGAGGCACTTGGCGGAAAATCTGCTGCCAATCCTGGATTCCTTGGTACTTATGAAGAATTTTCCGGAACACATGTAGGAAAACTTTCTGCCTATAACGCAGGAATCATCAAATTTAACGAAGGGAAATACAAGGAAGCGTACGATCTTTTGGATAAATTCACTTCCGACAATAAGACGATGATGGCAGTGAAGTACGGCGCAATGGCAGACGCACAGAGTAATCTGAACAAGAATGATGACGCACTTTCGCTTCTGGAGAAAGCAGTAGCTGCTTCTGATGACCCTTATACTTCTTACTATTTTACAAGAAAAGCAGGTATGCTGGCTTTAGCACTGAAGAAAAAAGACGTAGCGAAGAAACATTTCAGCACAATTGATGAAAAGTATAAGGAATACGACAACGGAATGTCTGATGCTTACATCGAAATGGTAAAATACTACTAAAAACTACAATAAATGGCGACAGTAAATCTTTCTGATTACGAGCCACTTCAAATTAATAATGCCGGTGAATTCAACATCGGCATTGTGTTTTCTGAGTGGAACGGATTCATTACCCATAACCTGCGCGATGCAGCTTTGGAAATCCTTGAAAAAGAAGGCGTAAAAAAGGAAAACATCACCGTTTTTCCGGTTCCCGGTGCTTTTGAACTTACCTACGCTTCCATGCAGCTGTGTAAGGAAAAAAAATATGATGCGGTAATAGCGATAGGATGTGTCATCCGCGGAGAAACCCCTCACTTTGATTACGTTTGTTCTGCCGTAGCACAGGGAATAAAGGACTGCAACATTTATACAGATGTTCCCACCATCTTCTGTGTACTTACCGATGACACCAAGGAACAGTCGGTGGCACGCAGCGGCGGCGACCTCGGAAACAAAGGTGTGGAAGCAGCAGTTACAGCATTGAAAATGATCGAATTCCGGCAGAATCTCTCAAAAGATCCCGCGCATATCGGTTTCAGAGCGTAGCATGCACGTACCGAGTTAAATTTATCCTATGTGATTTTGGAAAATATCGTGAAAATTATGAATTGATTTTCATTCTTAAAATCATTACATTTGATTCAGAAAAACAGAACAGCATGGCTTCAATTTTGAATTGAAAGCTCCAGAAATCAGAAAAACAGTCAATTAATTATTCTAAACTATGAAATGGACAGAAGACAGAAGCCAAAATGTTGACGACAGACGCGGCACGGGCGGAGGCGGCATGCTTGTAGGCGGCGGGCTCGGCACGTTGATTATTGCAGCAATTATATTTTTTCTTGGTGGCGACCCATCCGCAATCCTTTCTTCCGGAATGAGTTCTACACCGCAGACGGAACAGCGTCAACTTAACAGTGATGAACTTAAGATCCGCGAGTTTGTGGAGATGGTAACAGCCGAAAACGAACAGAGCTGGGCAAAGATTTTCCAGGAAAACGGAATGCAGTACCAACCGGCGAAAGTAGTAATGTTTGAAGGCGTAACACAGTCCGGTTGTGGAACAGCGCAGGCAGCAATGGGACCGTTTTACTGCCCGAATGACCAGACGGTTTATATGGATATGAGTTTCTTTGCAGAACTGCAGCAGCGTTTCGGAGCACAGGTTACCGAATTCTCAGTGGCTTACGTTATGGCCCACGAAATGGGACACCATGTACAGAACTTATTAGGAACTTTACAGAAGACTGAACAGCTGAGAAGAAGCGGCAGATATTCTGAAACAGAATTAAACCGTGTTTCTGTAGCAACAGAACTTCAGGCAGATTTTTATGCTGGTCTATGGGCAAGATATACCGACAACAGAGAAAAATTTCTTGAACCCGGCGATCTTGAAGCTGCGATATCTGCTGCAGAAGCCGTTGGCGACGACAATATTCAGCGACGCTCGCAGGGCTATGTGAATCAGGAAGGATTTACGCACGGTTCTTCGGCACAGCGTAAGGAATGGTTCATGAAAGGTTACCAAACCGGAGATATCCGACAGGGCGACACTTTTAACGCTCTTTTAAGATAGAAAAATTTAAAAAATTCGTAAATTCCATCTGATTATTTAGATGGAATTTTTTTATGAGTTTATATTTTGCAGCAATAGAACCGCAGCCCGAACTTTCCCAACGCGTTAAGGAAATCCAGAAGGATTTTGCCAACAGATTTGGAGCAAGGAAAGCTTTTGATAACTTTCCGCACATAACCATTATTCCGCCTTTCAGTCATGATGAAAAGAATGAAAGTGAGGTTGTAGGACATTTCCAGAAAACCCATTTGGAAACCTCACCTTTCCTGCTAAAATTAAAAGGCTTCGGAAGTTTTCCCAATAAGAAAAATCCCGTAATTTATATTGAACCGGAGATTTCGCAACCTCTGAAATCACTTTATCAGAGTATGGATGAAAGTATGGATTCTTTCAGTTATGTGAAAAATTTCAATCCACATTTAACAATTGCGTACCGCGATCTTACTTCAGAGAATTTTGAAAAAGCCTGGAAGGAATATTCCAGCAGAACGTTTGAGGAAGACTTCGTGGTAGACAGGGTTTCTCTTTATAAACATTACGACAGAAAATGGAATCTTATTGCTTCTAAAGAATTAAAAAAGTCCTGAAACTGATTCAGGACTTTCTTTTTATTTTTCCAGGGGATTGTTGTACTTTCTCTGCTCTTCCTTCAACCTGTTTTGCATTTCTTTCATCCGTTGTGGATCCTGCTGCATTCTCATTCCCCGGCCGCCCATTGCTGCGGTCATAAAAGATGCAGGATCTTTACGGAATTTATCCATTTGCTTCTCAAAATCAGTTCTTTTGACAGCAATGATATTTCCGCGTTGCTGTATTGTTGGCAGCTCTCCCATTTTCTTGGTTTGCTTTAGATCAAAGGAATAATCGCCTGAAGCATCTTCCACTTTAACGATAAGTCCCGGTAGGCCAGAGAATTTATAAGGTCCGTCCATCACCGGAACATCCTGTGTAAACCATGCTGTCCAGTTTCTTCCAGCAAATTCAGTTTCTGCCTTCTGAACTTTATATTCGCCAATCTGCGTAGTTTCCGGAAGAATCTTCCAGCTGAACGGTCTTTCCTCTTCATAAGAATACATATCTCTTGCAATGCGGTCTTTATAGATAATTTTCTGCTCAGAATGGTTCTTTTCAATCTGATAATTTATCTGAGACCGGTAATTCTGCATTTGCGACCTGTCGAAATTCCGGGTTTCCCTGGCCCTTCTCATCAAAGAATCGCGCTGAACACTTTTTTCGCTGTAAAAGACAGAGCGGTCGCCGGAAACGTCCAGATAAGCGTTCTCAACAGTCGGAGCTGCAGTAGAATCGGTTTTCATTGAAACCTGATAAACAAAACGGGTATTCTGGGCGAAAACCACACCGGCAATCAGAGATAATAGTAAAGTCAGGAATTTGGTCATGCTGAATATTTAGTTTTTTGATTCGGTTTCGCAGACAAAGTTAAACATCCCAATCACAATTATAGTTAAAAAGAATTTTGAGATTTGATAATCACTTTATTAATGTGTAAATTTGCAATCTAAAATCATTCTAAATAAAAACAATGATTAAAGTTAGTGATCACGCAAAAGAAAAAGCGGCAATTCTGATGAAGGAAGACGGCTTTAATCCTGAAACTGATTATATCAGAGTCGGGGTGAAAAGCGGCGGTTGTTCCGGACTGGAATATGTTTTGAAATTTGACAATAAAACCGAAGAAACCGATCAGGTTTTTGAAGATAACGGCGTAAAAATCGTCGTAGATAAAAAATCCATCCTTTATTTGGCAGGAACCACTTTGGAATATTCCGGCGGACTGAACGGAAAAGGATTTATTTTTAACAACCCCAACGCAAACAGAACCTGCGGTTGCGGGGAATCGTTTTCGCTTTAGTTCAAGGTTTAATGTTCAAAATTCAAAGTAATGGCAACAGTTAAAAAGTTTGAAGATTTGGAAATCTGGCAGCTGTCCCGAATTTTGTGCAAAGAAATTTTTGAAATAATTGAAAACACCAATTTGAAAAGCAATTATCGGTTAGCAAATCAGATTGATGGTTCTTCAGGATCGATAATGGATAATATCGCAGAAGGTTTTGAAAGAAACGGAAACAAAGAATTTTTGCAGTTTTTGTCAATCTCAAAAGCCTCATGTGGTGAAACACGCTCTCAACTGTACAGAGTTTTGGACAGAAATTTTATCACCGAATCTAAATTTGATGATTTGAAAGAACAGTGCGAAACTTTAAGCAAGAAAATCGGAGCGTTTATGAACTATTTAACAAATACAGAAATGAGAGGTTCCAAATTCAACAAACCTTGAACAAAGAACTTTGAACTTTGAATATGAAGAAGTACACAGAAGACGATCTGCGCGAAGATCTGAAAACCAAAGAATACGAAGCCGGTTTTTATACCGACATCGAGTATGAGGATTTTCCGACAGGTCTTAACGAAGATATAATCCGGGCAATTTCAGCGAAGAAAGAAGAACCGGAATGGATGACGGAATGGCGGCTGGAATCTTTCCGGATCTGGCAAAAAATGGAAGAGCCGGATTGGGCAAATATTTCTTACGAAAAACCTGATTTTCAGGCAATAAAGTATTACGCTGCTCCAAAGAAAAAGCCGGAACTGGCAAGTCTGGACGAAGTGGATCCTGAACTTTTGAAAACTTTCGAGAAACTCGGAATCAATATTGAAGAACAGAAAAGACTTTCCGGAGTTGCGGTGGATATTGTAATGGATTCCGTTTCCGTTAAGACTACTTTTCAGGAAACTTTAAAGGAAAAAGGCATTATTTTCATGTCGATTTCGGAAGCGATTCGTGAATATCCGGATTTGGTTAAAAAATACATCGGTAAAGTTGTTCCGAGAGGCGACAATTTCTATGCAGCATTGAATTCTGCAGTATTTTCGGACGGAAGTTTCTGCTACATTCCGAAAGGTGTTCGCTGTCCGATGGAACTTTCCACATATTTCCGAATCAATCAGGCCGGAACCGGACAGTTTGAAAGAACGCTGGTTGTTGCCGATGAAGGAAGTTACGTTTCCTATTTGGAAGGTTGTACCGCACCTGCAAGAGATGAAAATCAACTTCACGCAGCAGTTGTGGAACTCATCGCAATGGACAATGCAGAAATTAAATATTCTACCGTTCAAAATTGGTTTCCGGGAGACGAAAACGGAAAAGGAGGTGTTTATAACTTCGTGACTAAGAGAGGCTTGTGTGAAAACAACGCAAAAATTTCCTGGACTCAGGTTGAAACCGGATCCGCTGTCACCTGGAAATATCCAAGCTGTATTTTAAAAGGTGACAATTCAATCGGAGAGTTTTATTCGATTGCCGTAACCAACAATCATCAGTACGCCGATACCGGAACGAAGATGATTCACATTGGAAAAAACACGAGATCAACCATAATTTCTAAAGGAATTTCAGCCGGAAAATCAAATAATTCTTATCGCGGTTTGGTAAAAGTAATGCCTTCTGCAAAAGGAGCGCGGAACTTTTCGCAGTGTGATTCTTTGTTGATGGGAAATGAATGCGGAGCACACACTTTTCCATATATTGAAATCAAGGATCCGACTGCACAACTGGAACACGAAGCAACAACATCCAAAATCGGTGAAGACCAGATTTTCTACTGCAACCAAAGAGGAATCGACACAGAAAGAGCCATCGCTCTGATTGTGAATGGCTTCAGTAAAGAAGTTCTGAATAAATTACCAATGGAATTTGCAATTGAAGCACAGAAGCTGTTGGAGATTTCTCTTGAGGGAAGCGTAGGATAATAGATTTGAAAATTCGTTGATTTGAAGATTTGGAAATGAAAGGTGAAGCATCTGATAATATTATTGTAAAACTCAGTTTCGAATTTGCCTTGAAAATAATTTCATACTGCGAGATTCTTGAATCGGACAGGAAATATGTAATTTCAAATCAATTGTTAAAATCCGGAACTTCCATTGGAGCAAATATAAGAGAAGCACAAAATGCTGAAAGTAAAGCCGATTTTATTCATAAATTCAAAATTGCAGCGAAAGAAATAGAAGAAACATTTTATTGGATTGATTTATGCGAATTTTCAGAGAACTATCCTTCAACTGAAGAGTTAAAATTGAAACTAGAGACCATTTCAAAGATTGTCAATAAAATAATCATAACATCAAAAAACAAATAGGATTGGAAAAGTGTTGAATGGCATTTTCAAATAGACAAATTTCCAAATTTCCAAATCAGCAATATGTTAAATATCAAAAACTTACACGCCAAAATTGAAGACGGCGCAGAAATCTTAAAAGGAATCAACCTTGAAATAAAACCGGGCGAAGTTCACGCAATTATGGGACCAAACGGTGCCGGAAAATCCACACTTTCCTCTGTTATTGCCGGAAAAGAAGATTATGAAGTTACCGACGGTGAAATTCTTTTTGAAGGTGAAGACATCGTTGAAGATGCTCCGGAAGAAAGAGCGCACAAAGGAATCTTCATGTCGTTTCAGTATCCGGTGGAAATTCCGGGAGTTTCTGTGACGAATTTCATCAAAGCAGCGATGAATGAAAACCGCAAAGCAAACGGTTTGGAAGATATGTCTGCAAAAGAAATGTTGGCGTTGATCCGTGAAAAATCAGAACTTCTGGACATTAAAAAAGATTTCCTTTCAAGATCGCTGAACGAAGGATTTTCCGGAGGTGAAAAGAAACGTAACGAAATTTTCCAGATGATGATGCTGAATCCAAAACTTGCAATTTTGGACGAGACTGATTCAGGTTTAGATATCGATGCTTTGAGAATCGTTGCAGATGGCGTGAATAAATTCAGAAACGAAGGAAACGCTGTTCTGTTAATCACTCACTATCAAAGACTTCTGAACTATATTCAACCGGATTACGTTCATGTTTTGGCGGATGGAAAAATCATCAAAACCGGTGATAAATCTCTCGCTTTGGAACTGGAAGACAAAGGTTACGACTGGCTGCTCAATTAATTTGAAATTGAATGTTTGAAATTTGAGATTGTGGGAACGATAAACAATTTTGAAGATTTGGAAATTTGGCAGAAATCAAGATTATTCTGTCAACAGATTGATAATCATTGTCTGCACAATTCCAAGTTCTATCAGCATGACAAATTTCAAATAGATAGAGCGAGTTCTTCCATCATGGATAATATTGCTGAAGGTTTTGAAAGAGAAGGGAATAAAGAATTTGTCAACTTCTTAACAATGTCCAAAGGATCAGCCGGAGAAGTTCGCTCACAGTTAATCAGAGCAAAAGACAGAAACTATTTGGAAGATGAGACTTTTGAATTACTTAATCAGGAAATTTTAGCAATATCAAAAATGCTTTCAGGATTTATAAACTATCTCAAAAACTCTGAACATAAAGGAAATAAATTTAATAGAAAAGATTGAGGTTGAATATATTACGGACTTAATTTCAAATCTCAAACTTCAAATCTCAAATTAAGCTAATGGCTTTGTACGAACAAATTTTAAACAATCACTCCGAATTTTTGGGAAAACTGCAGCATTCTTTTTTGAATGAGGCAAGAAAAACTGCACTTCAGAAGTTTGAAAAAGCAGGTTTTCCGACCAAAAAAGACGAGGAATACAAATACACGAATCTTCGGGAAATCATAGAAAAAGAATACAACTTTTTCCCTTCCGAACATCACAACATCACGAAAGAGCAGCTGGATGAACTTCATTTGGGTGAAGAACATTTCGATTTTATCGTGTTCATCAACGGTGAACTGCACAAAGAATTTTCAAAAATTTCGATTGAGAACGTAGAATTTCTGTCGTTCCGCTATGCGCTGAACGATGCGAATCACAAAGAAGTTTTTGAGAAATATTTCAACAGACTTTCAGATCAGGACAACGCCTTCGTAAATCTGAATTCAGCTTATGCGCGTGACGGATTTTTCATGAAAGTTCCCAAAAATGTAGTGATCGAAAAACCGATTCATGTTTTTTATCTTTCTAAGAATCAGGAAGAGAACACTTTTTACAACACAAGAAATCTGCTGATTGCGGAAGAAGGTTCAAAAGTGGAAGTGATTGAAAGTCACCATAATTTTGACTCCAATTTTGTGTTTACGAATTCAGTTACTGAAATTTTTGCAGGGAAAAATGCAAAGGCTGATTGGCATAAACTTCAGAACGATAACGATACTTCGTACTTGGTGGATCACACGTTTGCTAAGCAGGAAAGAGATTCTTTGGCGACCGTCAATACTTTTTCTTTTGGTGGAAAACTGGTGAGAAACAATCTGGACTTCATTCAGGACGGAGAAAATATCAACTCGTTCATGAACGGAATTACGATTATCGGAAAAGAACAACTGGTTGATCATCATACCGCAGTTCATCACAATCAACCGAATTGTGAAAGTTATCAAAACTATAAAGGAATTTTTAAGGATAAATCGCACGGCGTTTTCAACGGAAAAGTTTTTGTAGATAAAATCGCTCAGAAAACCAATGCTTATCAACAAAATAACAACGTTTTACTTTCTGAAGGAGCAACCATCGACACCAAACCTCAGCTTGAAATTTTTGCTGACGATGTGAAATGTTCTCACGGATGTACTGTCGGTCAACTCAATAAAGACGCGTTATTTTATCTGAGAGCGAGAGGAATTTCCAAGAAAGAAGCTCAGGCTTTGCTACTGTATGCTTTTGCTAACGATGCAATGCAGAATATTGATATTGAGCCGCTAAAAATGAAAATATCCAGACTTCTAGCGGAAAAACTGGAAGTGGAGATGGAGTTTTAATTCCTTTATCGAAAAAAAAATTTAAATCCGGAGATAACCATCCGGATTTTTTTATTTAGTTCAAATTCTTTCTAACTCAAGCTACTTACTAGATTGGACCCGCACGAAACAAAATTTCTGTCAAAAACCAGTTCCAAACATCTTTGTTGACGTCCTGAACCACCTTTGACACGTCCATCAACGGCAAATACCTCATCTCGAACCGGAAAATCTACGTTCCGGACCACAAAATACTCGTTCCCGACGACCTCCCACTTCGTCCCTAACCACCTCTCCGATCAAAATAACCGTACTGAAGAATAATTTAACCTCAAGCAATAAAAGATTGTTACGGGCGTTGATTAAGAAATTCAAAATAAATTGTTATCATGAAAAAAGCCTCTCTAATTCTGTTGGTTAGCTGCAGTACCTTACTCTATAGCCAGATTCGCTATTCCGGTAAGATTGAACCTAATTTAAATATTAATATCGGTAGAACGCTCACCGTGGATCCTACTCCGTACTGGCAGGGCTACGATCTGGACCACAAACAAAACGGAAGTGGTATAAATTTCATCAATGGCGTTATGTTTCGTGAGAAGTTCTTTGCAGGTCTAGGTGTAGGTTACCAAAATTTTTATCATGCGGACGCGAGCCCTAAGAATATCCACGGTGCTGCTTTTTTCTTTAACGGTGAATATGTGAATCTGGAAAAACCACGGAGCATCCTTTTCTACACTAACCTGGGACTGAGCACCATCTGGAAAAACTCCGGCACACATGCTACATCTGCAGTTGAAATTGGAACCGGCTACAATTCGCAATTCATGAAGGATCACATCTACATAAAAGGAGGAATTGGCCTTATGCACCACCACGCATTTCTTAAGTTTGGTGCTGGCTACCGCTTTTAGAAATTTCCACTCTACTACTAATATCATAAATGAAAATCCGGACCTCACGATCCGGATTTGACTTTATTATTTTTTTTTTTAGAACCTTCCTTATTTCCAGCTCTGATTGTTCTTGTTATCAGACCTTTTCACACCGTTATCAATATTATAAGCTAAACCGACACCCAAAGTCTGTTTTAGCTGAGTTCTTTTAATCTGATTGTGATCGTACAGCAAATCAAGCGTCACCACAGAAGAAATGTACTTGTTGATTTTCATGTTCAGAATTCCGCCATAGGAAACAACCAGTCTTTCCGGATGATCAAGATAGTTGGAGAATACAGAAGCGGTATTCAAAAGAGAAATATTCTCCATCAACTGCACTTTGTACATTGCCGTTCCAAGGAAACCGAACTGAAAAAGAGAAGTATCACCGTCGTTTTTCAAACCGTAATTTCCGGCAAACTGAAGATCTTTATCCAGCACAAAAGTCCATCTTGCATTAGCAGGGCGAAGTGTTACGGTTAAGTTTTCATTCGGTCTGTATGTGAAACCGGCACCTACATTTACGTAACCCGGAGCCATGAAATTCGAGATCTTTTTGTGACCTTCTGAATCAGTTTCTGTACTGATAATCGGGCTTGCATTGTCGTAATCGTAACCTGGCGCAAACTGCGTCAATAGACTTGCTCCGGCGGAAGCGTACCAGCTTTCAGCAATTTTTCTACCGTAATTAGTGGAAAGGTTGATGATGTCCTGTGTTTTTCTGGTACCCAATCCTTTAGTATTGGACTGTCCGTAACCCAAAATCACAATATTTTCCCAAAGATCCTTGTCTTTTTCATAGGTCATGTTGTAGTTAGAGCCTGCGATCCAACCGATGTTGTTTACTCCACCGGCAACCCAGTTCGAAAACGCTGCCTGGTTCAGCATTAAGGTATTTTGACCAACAACAGACCAATGCTTTGTGGAATCTACAACCGCAGTTTCAGTTACTTCCTGCGCGGAAGCTGAAAACCCAGCTAGCGCTAAACATAAAAATAATAGTTTTTTCATATTTGAAATTTAAAGGCGCAAAATTACGAAAATTCGCTGAAACCTGTTTTTTCCGGTAATTATTTAACTATAAACGGCTTGATTACTTTTTTTCTGGTGTCTTTTTGGTTAATCTGTTCACCGAGATTATAGGAAAACCCGATTCCCAAAGTCTGCTTGCGCTGAAGTTTCTGTATCTGGTCGTGGTCGTAAAGCAAATCCAGCGTCACTACTGTTGAAATAAATTTATTGAAACGGATGTTCAGCGTTCCGGTATAAGCGATATCCACTCTTTCTGAATGATGAACGTAATTGCTGAAGAAATTCAGCTGGTTGTCCAGATTGATATCTTTATAAATCTTCAGACGGTAAATAATGTTCAGCAGGGCTCCCAATTCGGTTCTTACACTTTGTCCATCGCGTTCAAGACCATAACGCCCGGCCTTCTGAAGAAGAGGATCCTTTACGAAAGTAAATTTGCCGTTGGCAGGCCTGAAGATAATCTGAAGGTTTTCATTAGGATTATAGGAAACACCGAGCCCGACATTCAGATATCCCGGGGCCATAAACCTCGAAATACGGTCTTCATACTCAGGATCCGGCGTTGCAGAATAATTATAACCTGCCGTATACTGGGAAAGAAACTGAAAACCTGTGGACAGATAGTAGTTGCGGCCCAGATCATATCCGTAATTACTCATCAGGTTGATGAAATCCTCAGTTTTGCGCTGTGACTGTCCTTTTGTCGACATAAATCCGTAGCCGGACTGAAGAATGTTTTCCAGATAATGCTTTCGGTTACGGTAACTTAAATTGTAATTAATTTTTCCCATTACACCGATATTATCGTTACCGCCACTGTTCCAGTTGGCAAATGACGCCTGGTTGAAAACCAGCGTATTCTGGCCGAAAAAATACCATTTCTGTGGCGCCTTGTAATTGTTCAGAACGAAAGGTGTTACAGGAAGTTCTTCCGTAAGATGAGGAATCACCAGATCATCCTTGATTACGATGGTGTCTTTGAAAGGCGCCTCAAGCTCAATCAGCTTGGGACTGTCCAAGCTGTCCAGATCGGGAACGGTACGGTTCCATCTTGCCTGGTTAATGGAATCGATAATTTCCCTTGGGCTTTTCTGGGCATTAACAATAATGAGGAAAAAGAAAGCGACAAATAACAAAAATCTCTGCATAACTTCTGAACTGGGGTTCGCGCTGCAAAAATAAGGTATAAATAAATAACCTCTTTCCAGGATTGTCGCAATATTTATAACAATTTGTCTGTTTTTGAACGAATTTTCAACAGAATACGGCCATTTTTTCGTATTATGTGAGTTGGCTCTTCATTTGACTGAATCATTGTCATGTTCAAAAAAGCACTTTCAGCAAAAGCACTGCTCTATCCTCTCTTCATGCTTCTCGCAATGTGGAGTGGCTACTTTCTGCAGCTTCACGGTGTTTTTGAAGGATGCTGGGGCGCCATTATTCCGCTCGTACCGCAAGGTCTTAAGGGAGTCATTTTTTCGCCGCTGCTGCATGGTAATTTCGAACACCTTTTCGGAAATTCCGTTCCTATTGCGGTACTGATGTTTCTGCTCTATCAGTTTTATCCGAAAGTGGCCGGAAAAGTTTTTGTGCTCGGATGGCTGCTCACCGGTTTTCTGGTTTGGCTGCTTCCGCCAATAGATGTTTTTACTGGCCAGTACGTAAATTCGTGCATCATCGGAGCCAGCGGAATTGTATATGTTTTAGCTTTTTTTCTTTTTTTCAGCGGTGTTTTCAAAAGAAATCTGATGCTCATGGCCATCTCGCTGGTTGTTGCGCTCTCTTACGGGAGTTTAATCTGGGGCGTTTTTCCTGAAGAATTTTTTGTAATGCCAGAAAACAGAAGCAATATCTCCTGGCAAAGTCATCTTTCCGGGGCAGCCATCGGCATAACAATGGCCTTCATCTTCCGGAACGTTGGCGAAAAAAGAAAAAAATTCATCTGGCAGTTCCCTAATTATTACAGCGAAAAAGATGACAGACTCTGGCAGGAATACCGCGAAAACCATCCGGAAGACTTTCAGGAAATGCCTCAGAAAAAGAAAGAGGACATTTGGAAACATCTTGATGAAATAAGGAAAAACAGCCGCTAAAATTTAATATCTTTGATGAAAACACAACCATGTTTTCGGACGAGCATCTTTACTCCATCGCACTCCGGCGGTGCAGTCTTATCGGCGACATCAACTTCTACAAACTGCTGCGCGAAACAGGCTCAGCAGAGGAAACCTGGAAAACAAACAGAAAAACGCTTTCAAAACTGGAAGGTTTCGGAAGCAGAACTGTGGCCGACATCGGTAATGATGAACACCTGCGGTTCGCTGAAAATGAAATCCGATTCTGCGAAAAAAACCGAATAAACATTCTGCTCCGTCACCAAAACGGGCTTCCACACCTTTTACAGCAATGCGATGATGCGCCGGCCGTTCTGTATTCAAAAGGCAGTTATCCCGAAGACCGGAAAGCAGTTAGCATCGTTGGCACAAGAAACATCACCTCTTACGGAAAGAAATTCATTGAAGATTTTTTTGATGAAATAAAGGGCTCCAAAACTGTTTCTGTCAGCGGACTGGCTCTCGGCGCTGATGCAGAAGTGCATGAACATTCCCTGCAAACCGGAATTCCTACCGTTGGAGTTCTTGCACACGGCTTTCATACATTTTATCCTTCGAGAAACCGTAAACTGGCAGAGAGAATCCTTGACAACGGCGGCGCTTTGTTCACCGAGTTCAATTCTTCACAGAAACCGGACCGCGAAAACTTCATTCAGCGTAACAGGATTATTGCCGGAATTTCAAAATCAACTGTTGTTGTAGAAACCGCTTTCGGGGGCGGATCTATTTCTACGGTAACTTTTGCGAATGATTACAACCGGGATGTTTTTGCGCTCCCGGGAAAAATTACAGATAAGTACAGCCAGGGGTGCAACCATATCATTATGCTGAACAAGGCATCAGCTATCTCCACGGTTAAAGATCTGGTGCGCGATTTAGGCATTTCAACCAATGTGAATAAAATGGAAGAACTATTCCCTGCCTCGGAACTGCGCCCGCAATTAACTGAAAATCAAAAAACAATCTATACTATTATTAAAAATAATCCCAATATTTCTTTAGACGAAATTTCATTAAAAACGGAGCTGCCTTCTCACAAAATCTTACCGGATTTACTGAATCTTGAACTTTCCGGGTACGTGAAAACACTTTCCGGGAAGCAATTTTTGGCCATCTGAAAATTAACCGTTTTTTAATATTTCATTGTTTTTCTGATAACATTTAGTTTTCCATAATTTTTTAGCATAAATTGTAGATTTAATAAAAAATTAGGTCAAAAAATATAAATTATTCACAAAGATTAAAACAATGCTTGCGAGTCTTGAAAAAAAAATTAAATTTGTTGATAACAATAATCAACCTTTATGGAACACTATAATGTAGAACAAAAAATCCAGGAGTTTATCGCCAAAATTGAGGCGAAAAATCCAAACGAACCGGAATTTTTACAGGCAGTTAAAGAAGTTGCCGTTACAGTTATTCCGTTCATTGCCACGAAAAAAGAATACAACGGCATGAAGCTTCTAGAAAGAATGGCAGAAGCTGAAAGAATCATTATCTTCAGAGTTCCATGGGTTGATGACAAAGGGGA
This sequence comes from Bacteroidota bacterium, assembly GCA_023457935.1. Classification (GTDB taxonomy): domain Bacteria; phylum Bacteroidota; class Bacteroidia; order Flavobacteriales; family Weeksellaceae; genus JAEXBA01. Next base: position 44,813 of record JAEXBA010000068.1, read on the forward strand.
AATTCAGGTAAACAGAGGTTTCAGAATTCAGATGAACTCTGCAATCGGGCCATACAAAGGAGGAATCCGTTTCCATCCTACAGTGAATCTTTCTGTTCTTAAATTCCTTGCTTTCGAGCAGACTTTCAAAAATTCGCTTACAACGCTTCCAATGGGCGGCGGAAAAGGCGGAGCAGACTTTGATCCTCAGGGAAAATCCGATATGGAAATCATGCGTTTCTGCCAGGCATTTATGACAGAACTGTGCAAACATATCGGTCCTGAAACCGACGTTCCTGCAGGTGATATTGGAGTTGGCGCAAGAGAAATCGGATATCTTTTCGGACAGTACAAAAAAGTCAGAAACGAATTTACAGGAGTTCTTACCGGAAAAGGACTTGCTTACGGTGGATCGCTGATCCGTCCTGAAGCTACAGGATTCGGTGTTGTATATTTTGCAGAACAGATGCTGAAAACCAAAGGAGAATCTCTTGAAGGTAAAACAGCTGCTGTTTCCGGTTTCGGTAACGTGGCCTGGGGCGTAGTGAAGAAGTTTACCGAACTTGGAGGAAAAGTGCTTACCATTTCCGGTCCCGATGGTTATATCTATGACGAAGACGGCATTTCCGAGGAAAAAATTGAATATCTGCTTGAACTGAGATCTTCCGGCAATAACAGAGCTGAAGATTATGTTTCCAAATATCCGAGTGCAAAATTCTTTGCAGGAAAACGTCCATGGGAAGTGAAATGCGACGTGGCATTCCCTTGTGCAACACAGAACGAACTTCACCTTGAAGATGCCAAAAAACTGGTTGAAAACGGTGTAATGTGTGTAACTGAAGCTGCCAACATGCCTTCAACACTGGACGCAATCAATCATTTCCTTGACCATAAAGTACTCTTCAGCCCAGGAAAAGCTTCCAACGCCGGAGGTGTGGCAACTTCAGGTCTGGAAATGACACAGAACTCCATCCGTCTGAACTGGTCTTCTGAAGAAGTGGACGCAAGACTGAAGGAAATTATGATCGGAATTCACAAAGCCTGCAGAGATTATGGTAAAGAAGACGACGGCTATGTAAACTATGTAAAAGGAGCAAACATCGCCGGCTTCGTAAAAGTAGCGGAAGCAATGCTGGCTCAGGGTGTAGTATAAAACAGAAAGTCCGGAAGTTTCCGGGCTTTTATCTTTGATAAATCCTGTCCCGGGTTAATGGGAAAAAGTAAAATGAAAGGATAAAAAGCACTGAAATTCAGTGCTTTTTATTTTTGTATCTTTTCGGAGCAAACTACTCTATTTTTGTTTTGGCTTTTACTGCAGTTTCGGCTTTTAAGGGCTCTGCTTTTACTTCCACTTCTGCTTTTCCCGGTACCGGTTCTGCTTTCGTTTCTGTGGTTTTTACTTCAACAGCTTTCTCTTCTTTTTTGTTCTGAAGTGCATTACCGGCTCTCGTTAACGTTTGGCCTGTTGCCTGAACCGCCGTTTTAAACTTGGACGAAGCCGAATCTGCCACTTTTTTTCCGGTTTCTTTCGTGGCTTTCAGCGCTTTGTCCACTGCACTTTCAGTTTTTTCTGCAGCATTGGATACAGCAGTAACCACTTTGCTTTCCTTTACTTCGGTTTTTGTTTCAGTTTTAACTTCCTGCGCAGAAGCGAAAAAAACTCCGGCGAATCCAAAAATTCCGGTGAGAAGTAACTTTTTCATAATTTCAAATTTTTATTTATTGATGACCTTAAAACGGAGTCTGGCTTTGTAAATTATTTCAATTTGCAGATTTTAAGAGAGTTTAGGATTATTTGACGAAAACTGAACCTACTTCTGAAGGTTTTTCGTTAATTTTTCCAAAAAAAGAAGTGCAGCCGGGCAAATTACTGTGTTTTTTAACATCAGGTTATTGATCTGATAAATCTTCTTCCGGTCGGTATGTGGATATTCACGACACGCTTTCGGGCGGACTTCATAAATAGAACAGGTGTTGTCCGCGTTGAGGAAAAAGCAGGGAAGATTCTGAAGGACTTTATCGTTGTCTTCGTCTGTACGCAGAAATTTTGCTTCGAAATCTGCAGCTTTCATCCGTAAATGTTTGGAAATTCTTTCGATATCTTTTTCGGTATAAAGCGGTCCGGTTGTTTTGCAGCAGTTGGCGCATTTCAGACAGTCGATTTCCTCGAAAACCGTATCATGTGTTTCCTGAACAATATAATCCAGGTTTTTAGGCGGTTTTTTCTTCAGACCGTCCAGGAATTTTTTGTGTTCCTTCTGTTTCTGTATTGCCTGATTTTTATAGAATTCTAAATCCAAAATGCTCGTTTTACAGATGCAAAATTAGTTTTTATAACCGAAATTGAATGGATAACGAATCTGCGGCCGCGATAGAAGCGGCTACCCCGCAGTGAAGCCGCGGAGCGAAGCGGAGCGGCTAAACGAGGAGTATGAGCGGATAGCGCGAAATGTCCGCCCAAATAAATGTTACCATAAAAGGCATTGCTAATTTTCGGTATCTTTGAAATATGAAAAAACTGGAATCGCGCGAAGACATTGAACTTCTGGTGAATAAATTTTACGGTAAAGTGGGAAAAGACGCTACGATTGGTTTTTTCTTCAACGACATTGCAAAAGTGAACTGGAACGAACACCTGCCGAAAATGTATAAATTTTGGGAAACACTGCTTTTCGGGCAGGTTTCTTACAAAGGAAATCCGATGGCGGTGCATTTTCCGATCAATGAAATTCAGGCGATGGAAAAACACCATTTTGAACACTGGCTGAAACTCTGGACGGAAACCGTTGAGGAAAACTTCAGTGGTGAAACTGCAGAATTGGCGATTTACAAAGCTACCAATATAGCCAACCTGATGGCTTTCAAAATGGAAACAGCAACGCGGCTTTCGGATAAAAACAACGGTTAAGGCACAATGGTAACAAAAATGTAGGCCGCAAGATTCACCAGCAGAACAGTTCCGTACAGAACATTGGTTTTTCCGCGGCTTAAGGAAAGCATCACCACCATTACCGAAAGCCCAAGCAGTATGACCGATTTGATATCAATCCCAAGTACAAACGGAATATCGTAAATAATACATACCGCCGAAACAGCAGGAATCGTAAGACCGACAGACGCCAGCGCTGAACCCAAAGCAAGATTTATCGACGACTGAATCTGGTTGTTTCTTGCTGCACGGATTGCCGCCAAACCTTCAGGAAGCAAAACCATTGACGCAATAATTACACCAACCAAAGCTCGCGGCGCGCCCATACTCTCTACAAAATTTTCAATTACCGGTGAAAGTCCTTTCGCCATAAAAATCACTACCGCAAGACAGACAATCAGCAGGCCTAAACTCAGGAAAGTCTGCGGTAAAGACGGCGGATCGGCTTCATGTGTTGTATGGTCTTCCTCAGCAACAATAAAATAGTTGCGGTGACGCACTGTCTGCACCAGCAGAAACGTACAGTAAATTACCAGACAAGCGATGGACACAAAAACCAGCTGCGACTCGGTATAAAAAGGTCCGCGGGCGCTGGAAGTATAGTTTGGAAGAATGAGCGTAAGCGTAAGAATCGCCAACAAACTAACGAGATAGGTTGTGGCAGAACTTCTCGACAGAAACTGCTCGCTGTATTTTACACTGCCGATGAGAATACAGATTCCCAGAATTCCGTTCAGAATAAGCATAACGGCTGCAAAAATAGTATCCCGGGCATAGGTAATTGCACCGTCGCCACCGGAAAGCATGAAGGAAATAATCAGCCCAACCTCAAGAATCGTAATACAGATTGCAAGAATAATGGTTCCGTAAGGTTCGCCGACTTTATGGGCAACTACCTCAGCATGATGAACCGCAGCCAAAACACTCCCAAACAGCAGCAGACCGCCGATGACCTGTGTGACACTGCTGTTATCCAGAACGCCGGAAAGATAATAAACCGACGCAATAACAGGAACAAGTACGGTATAGTGTAAAAGTGATTTCAGTTTCATCAGAAAATTTTGTTAAATATACAACTAATCTATCGGTTTCGCTATTTAAAAGAGATTGTATTAATAATGTTTAATCCAGTTCCAGAAATAAAAATCCTGAAAATCGGTAAACATGTGGAAAAGCAATCCGAACGCCATGATTTTCCACTTTCCTTTCAGAAAAACAGTTCCGAGAAAATAAAGTACAATCATCGGATACGTATGAAGCGGATGATAGCCTATGCTGTTTCTGTTCGGATCGAAAAGAGGATCAGCAAAAATATGATCAAGATCCACTAACATTGTCGCAACCAAAATCAGGTAAGCGTAACGCCAGTTTTTTCTCCAGAAAAAATATGCGAGAAATCCTGGAAAAATCAGGTGCAGAAAATAATGAAAAATCTCGCGGATGTAAAATTCTTCCATTAAATTCTTCCTTTTAGAAAGTCCTGCCTTACCTCTTCGTCGAGCTTTTCAATAGCGTAACGGAGTGTGGTTCTTGGCATTTTATGATAATGCTTTGTAAGAAACTTCATCAGCTCTTCCTCATTTTTTTCGCCCATTTCGCGGAGAAGCCATCCGTTCGCTTTGTGCATTAAATCGTGTTCGTGATAAAGATTTTTCAGAGCGAGTTCTTTCAGCAAATCAAAACTGTTTCCCTTTCTTGCATGCCACATTGTAGAAACAATCGCCATTCTTTTGCTCCACAGATTATCTTCTTCGGAAAGTTTTTTAAGAATGGTATCATTCTGATTTTCAAAACAGTACCGTCCAATAATTTTGTAGCAGGAATTGTCCACCAAATCCCAATTGTTGATGTGTTTTCTGTGTTTCAGGTAAAAATCAACAATCTGTTTCTTTTCTTTCGGATCTTTGGATTTCTCGAATTTAGTCACCAAAATTAAAAGTGCAGTGAGGCGGTGTTCATGAAATTTTGAAGACAGCAGTTCGTCCAATTCATCAAGCGAAATTTTATTCCAGAACTCTTTTACAACTTTTCTTTGATCGGGAACAGTAACGCCGACAAACTCATCGCCTTCTGCATATTCTCCTTTTCCGGCTTTGAAGAAACGCGGAAAAAATTCTTTCTTTTCTGGAATGGAGAGGAATTCGAGGGCGGATTTTATTTCGTTAACCATGTTGAGTCGTTGGTTGTGAAGTCGTTGGTTGTGAAGCCGTTAGTTGTGAAGCCGTTAGTTGTGAAGTTGTAAAGTTCTGTTCTATCTATTTGGTTAAAGTTTTGTGAAGTGCATTTAGTTGGTTGGAAATTTTTTCTGCTTCCATTCGAAGTTGCTGGTATTTTTCTTCATCAATAAAATTCAAATCAAGCGAAAGAATCAGAAAGTTAATAACCTCGATACACGAACTATAAGCAATATTAATAAACCGTGCTTTCTCCAGATTTGAATTTCTGGCAAAACCTTCCGCAATGTTTGCAGTATTGCTCAGAGCAGCTCGCCTGATTTGATTGGTAATTCCAAATTTTTCTTTATCCGGAAAATGTTCAGTCGTCAAATAAATGTTCTTCACAAAAGTACGTGCATTCTGCCAAACATCTAATTTTTCAAAATAGTAAACATGTTCCATCACAATGACTTTCTAAACTAAAACCTTTACGACAAACGACTTCACAACTTACGACTTTACGTCATCAAGCTTCCTCATCATCATAATATTCAAACAAAAAATCATTATACGGAAATCTGGAAATATGGATTTTCAGAACCTCATCGTAAATCAGTTTCTTCATTTCCGGGAAGTTTTCTTTAGTTAATGCCGAAATGAAAACCGTTGGAAATTTGGATTTCGCCATCCACGTTTTTTTCCATTCGTCAAGAGAAATATTTTTACGTTCCGGCGGCGTTAAATCGTCCTCGTCTTTTTTCTCGTAAGCGAAAGCATCTATTTTATTGAAAACCATAATTGTCGGCTTTCTGTGTGCATCAATTTCCTGTAAAATCTGGTTTACTGAAGCCACATGATCTTCAAAGCTTGAATGCGAAATATCCACAACATGAATCAGCAAATCGGCTTCACGAACTTCATCCAGCGTTGATTTGAAAGACTCAACCAACTGTGTCGGCAGTTTTCTGATGAAACCAACGGTGTCCGTCAAAAGAAACGGAAGATTTCCGATTACAACTTTTCGAACGGTTGTATCGAGCGTTGCAAACAGCTTATTTTCAGCAAAAACTTCCGATTTTGAAAGCGAATTCATCAACGTAGATTTCCCGACATTGGTGTAACCAACCAGCGCAACTCTCACCATTTTTCCACGGTTTTGGCGCTGCGTCGACATTTGTTTGTCGATGGTTTTCAGTTTTTCCTTCAGCAATGAAATTCTGTCGCGGATAATTCTTCGGTCGGTTTCAATTTCGGTTTCACCGGGACCTCTCATTCCGATACCGCCTCGCTGTCTTTCCAAGTGAGTCCACATTCTCGTCAAACGCGGCAGAAGATATTCATACTGAGCGAGTTCCACCTGAGTTCTTGCATAGGAAGTTTGTGCCCTTTGCGCAAAAATATCAAGAATCAGATTGGTTCTGTCGAGAATTTTTACTTCGAGTTCACGTTCAAGGTTTTTTAACTGTGACGGAGAAAGTTCATCATCGAAAATCACGGTTCCGATTTCGTTTTCCTTTACATAATCACGGATTTCTTCTGCTTTTCCGCTTCCCACAAACGTTTTGGAATCCGGCTGCGACATTTTCTGCGTGAATCTTTTTTCAACGGTTGCTCCGGCTGTATAGGCCAGAAATTCGAGTTCATCAAGATATTCTGTCAGTTTTTCTTCGTCCTGATCTTTAGTGATTAAGCCCACCAAAACGGCTCTTTCGTAAATATGTTCTTTTTTTTCCAGCATAAAATTTCAGTTGCATTCTGCGCCGAAGACATTCCAACGGCATTTTTACAAAATTAGCTTTTTTGTTGTTTATAAATGAATTTCAGAATCAATAATATAATGGTGGCGATTACGGAAATACTGTTGGTAACAATCATTGAAATGTGATCGTTCAGAAAACCGTACCATAGCCAAAGTCCCGAACTTACAACACCGATAATGCAGGTAACCAGCGAGAGTTCTTCTGCCGATTTTTCCCTGATAATCTTGATGATTTGCGGGATGAAAAGTGCCGAAGAAAGTCCTCCGGCGATAAAACCTATAATTTCCGGGTTGAAGTCCATATTGCATTGTTCTGTAAAAACAAATCAAAGCAATTATGAACAGAAAAAGTTATATCCTGCCGCGATTCATTTATATTTAATCCCAGTCTGCAGCTACAAATTTCATGGTGTTGCCTTCGCTGTCTGTTAAAGTCATCTGATGACCTTCAATTTTATAATGGTTCATTTTTGGAAGTTGGCGGGCGAAATCGTTTTCCAGTTTCATGGCGTCTCCCTCGCAAAACATTAAAGTACTTCCGACATCAGAGAATACTGCTTTGCCGTTAGGTTTGAAAATAGCATTGAGAAACAGCTTATTGCAGCCCAGAAAAGCATTGTAGCGGTGGTTCTCCGATTTAGTGGGAGCCAGATCCAGCTGCGCACGGTTTTTAACCAGGAAATCGTAACTGTAATTTTTAAAAGACGTCAACATCCATTGGCGCTGAAACAGTTCCGGCGGCACTTTCTGACCTGAACATGAAGCCAGAACAGCAAAAATTAAAAGAGAAAACAGCATCACAGAAAATCTTTTCATACCAAAAAACTTTTCACGGATCAGAGCCACTTTTATACCATTATGGACCGATTTTAAGAGTAATTTCACTATTTTCGCAATATTAAATTTAAATTCAAAAAATAATGAAAAAGCTTTTTCTACTTTTCACCTTCCTGCTGAGTTTTGTTCAGCTGCGTGCTGATGAAGGAATGTGGCTGATGATGCTGATCAAGAGACTTAAAGGTCAGGATCTTCAGAAAAAAGGCCTTAACCTTACAGCCGATGAAATTTACTCTGCCAACAATTCCAGTTTAAAAGATGCCATTGTGCAGTTCGGCGGCGGATGTACGGCGGAAATTGTGTCGAAAGAAGGCCTTATTTTCACCAATCACCACTGCGGATACTCCAACATTGCAGCGCTTTCCACACCGGAGCACGATTATCTTACGAACGGTTTCTGGGCAAAAAACAATAAAGAGGAACTTTCAGCCAAAGGTCTTTCCGTGCGTTTTTTAGTGAGAATGGATGATGTAACTTCCAGAATCAATGCAAAACTGAACAACGGACTTTCTGTTAAAGAAAGAAGAGACATTATTGATGCAGAATACAAAGCCATCCAGGCAGAAAACTCTGAAAACGGAAAATATACCGTTGTAGTAAAAGATTTTTACAACGGAAACGAATTCTATTATTTTGTTTATCAGGATTTTAAAGATGTTCGTTTGGTAGGAACGCCGCCAAACTCGATTGGTAAATTCGGCGGTGATACCGATAACTGGGAATGGCCAAGACATACCGGTGACTTTTCTGTTTTCCGTGTTTATACAGATGTGAACGGAAATCCGGCAGAATACTCTCCGAACAATATTCCAATGAAGCCTAAACATCACCTTCCGGTTTCCATCAAGCCGATTAAGCCAGGTGATTTTGCGATGATTGTCGGTTATCCGGGCAGAACCAACCGTTTCATGACTTCATACGGTATTTCGCAAATGGTAAACAAAGATTATCCTGGATGGGTAGATGCTTCCAAAACTGCGATGGATGTAATGAAAAAGTACATGGACCGTGACCAGGCGACAAAACTGAACTACGCATCTCAGTATGCTTCGGTAGCCAATTACTGGAAAAACAGACAGGGAACCATTGAATCTGTTAATAAAAACAACACCATCGGCGGAAAGCAGAAGGTGGAACAGACTTTCCAGGACTGGGCGAACAAATCTGAGAACAGAGATCTGTACGGAAATGTTCTCAACGACATGAAGAACTATTATGCGGCAACATCATCCAGAGGCGTTGAAAGAAATTACGCTTCGCAGATGACCAGAAACGCAAAATATATTTCCTATGCATTTAGTTTAGGTTCTGCACTGAAATCGTATATGGAAGAAAAGGATGCTTCCAAGAAAGCAACCATGAAGAAAACCATTGCGGAACGTACGGGTTCACTGTATGAGAAATTCAATCCGGCACTGGAGCAGGAAATGCTGAAGACAATGGTACAGCTTTACCGCGATAAAGTAAGAAACGAAGCTGCTTCACCAGCATTGCAGCATATCAATCCGGCCCTGTTGGATGATGTTGCCAGGAACTCCATTTTTGCAACTGAATCTTCCGTACTGAACTTCCTGAACACCCCGGACAGCAACAAACTTGAAAATGACGCACTTTATAAAATAGCAAACGGCTATATAGCTGATTCCAGGTCGCTTTCCGAAAAATATAATGCTGAAGATGACCAGTTCAGTAACAGCAACAGACTGTATTTCGACGGTTTAAGAAAATCGCATCCAAACCAGGAATTCTATCCGGACGCAAACTCTACAATGAGAGTTACATTCGGTAAAGTAGACAAACTTCCGATCCGCGACGACAGAAATTACCATGGTGTTACCAATAACTTCTATACCGACATTAACGGTATGGTCGCTAAATACAAGAAAGGTGATGAAGAGTTTGACCTTCCGCAGCGTCTTCTGGATCTTGCAGCGAAGAAAGATTACGGACAGTATGCAGATCCGTCCGGCTATCTTCCGGTTAATTTCCTTTCAGACAATGATATTACAGGCGGAAATTCCGGCTCCCCAATTATGAACGGAAACGGAGAACTGATCGGACTTGCTTTCGACGGTAATTCTGAAGCTCTTTCCGGAGACATTGTTTTTGAAGAAGAATGGCAGAAAACCATCAACGTAGATTCCAGATTTGTGCTTTGGGTGATTGACAAGTTCGCCGGAGCGGGCTATCTGCTTGATGAAATGACGATCGTAAAATAATCCGGTTTTCAGAATAAAGAAAAAAGTCACCACATGCCGGTGGCTTTTTTTGTATTTAACTGTTTTGAAATTGCAGCCGCACTCCCAAAAAACCGTTATAAATTATTAAATTAGCGGATCTAAATATATTATGAAAATGAAAAGAATATTTTTACTGTTTACATTTCTTCTGAGCTTTGTTCAGATGCGTGCCGACGAAGGAATGTGGCTGATGATGCTGATTAAAAGACTTAACGGCGTAGACATGCAGAAAGAAGGGCTTCGCCTGACACCGGAAGAAATCTATTCTGTAAACAACTCCTCTTTAAAAGATGCCATTGTAAGTTTTGGCGGGTTCTGTACAGGTGAAATCGTTTCCGATCAGGGACTTATTTTCACCAACCATCACTGTGGATACGATGCCATTGCGGCTGCTTCCACACCGGAAAAAGATTTCCTGAAAGACGGTTTCTGGGCCGGCAGACAGAATGACGAGTTCAATGCTAAAGGACTTTACGTAAGATTTTTGGTAAGAATGGATGACGCTACACAGCGTATCAATTCCAAACTGAACAGCGGAATGTCTGAAGAGGAAAGAAAGAACATCATCAATGCTGAAGCAAAAAAGATTCAGGCAGAAAATTCTGAAAACGGCAAATACACTGTTGTTGTAAGAGACTTCTTTAACGGAAACGAATTTTATTACTTTGTATATCAGGATTATAAAGATGTGCGCTTGGTTGGCGCTCCGCCATCCTCACTGGGTAAATTTGGCGGCGACACCGATAACTGGGAATGGCCAAGACACACTGCCGATTTCTCTATTTTCAGAGTTTATGGTGATGCAGCAGGAAACCCTGCAGAATACAGTCCGAAAAATGTACCTCTGAAACCTAAACATTTCCTTCCGATTTCACTGAAAGGAGTAAAACCTGGCGATTTCTCTATGATTCTGGGTTATCCGGGAAGAACAAACCGCTATCTTACTTCATACGGAATCGAGCAGATGGTTACAAAAGACTATCCGGCATGGGTAGAAGCATCCAAACTTTCCATGGATATCATGAAAAAGTACATGGACAGAAACAACGCCACACGCCTTGATTATGCTTCACAGTACGCCAATGTAGCCAACTACTGGAAAAACAGACAGGGAACAATTGATGCAGTTGACACCAACAGTACCATCAGCGCGAAAAAAGCCATTGAGGACAAATTCCGTTCATGGGCAGTGCAGCCGGGCAACGAAATCTACGACGGCGTTCTTGAAAATATGCAGGCGTATTACTGGCAGACTTCCAACAGAAGCGTTGAAAGACAGTACAGCCTTAACCTTCAGAGAAATTCACAGTATTTTGCAATTGCGTATCAGTTGGGATCGCTGCTGAAAACGTACGCTGGTCAGGATATGCAGGGCCGTCTGAAAATGAAGCCTGATGTAGACGCTGCGGTTAATGCTTATTATGAAGATTTTAACCCGGAACTGGAAGGCGAAATGCTGAACTCGCTGGTGAATCTTTATCAGACAAGAGTGAATAAAGATGTTGCATTGCCGGCAATTATGAAGCTTGATGCGAAAAACCTTTCACTGCAGGCATTCTCTTCAATTTTTGCCAATAAGATTTCGGTGAAGGAACATATTCAGAACCCGGACAGAGTAAAAATTGACGGCGATCCATTGTACAGAATGGCGATGGATATTGTTGCTGACCAGAAACTGCTGATAGACCGCTACGTAAAAGTAGATGCCAACTTTGCAAAAAACAACCGCCTTTTCCTTGACGGTTTAAGAAAAGCTTTTCCTGAAAAGAAATTCTATCCTGATGCCAACGGAACCATGAGACTTACTTACGGAAAAGTAGACCGTCTGCCTCAGCGTACCGACAGAAATTACGAGGGAATTACCGATAATTATTACACCGACCTGGCCGGAATGGTGGCCAAATACAAAAAAGGTGATGAAGAGTTTAATCTTCCGCTGAAAGTAATGGATCTTCACGCATTAAGAGATTACGGTATCTGGGCTGATGAAGCAGGCCATATGCCGGTGAATTTCCTTACCGATCATGATATTACAGGCGGAAACTCCGGATCACCGGTTATTGATGCCGACGGAAACCTGACCGGTATTGCATTCGACGGAAACTCGGAAGCACTTTCCGGAGACATCGTTTTCGAACCGGAATGGCAGAAAACCATCAACCTCGACGTAAGATATCTGCTTTGGATTGTGGATAAATATGCTGGAAACAGAAGACTGATCGAAGAACTTGTGTTTGTGACGAAAGACAATACTAAAGTTCCTGGAACAGAAATTCTGAAAAAGAAATAATACATTCTTAAATACTGAGTAAAACCGGAGGAACTTTCTTCCGGTTTTTTTATTTTTGATGCACAAAATCCAGTGAAACCAACGAAAATAAGATTCACCGCTCCCATAATTCAGCATAAGGACATGAACGCCGCGTATGTGGAATTTCCTTTTTCTGTTCAGGATCTTTTCGGAAAGAAAGGCCAGGTGAAAATACATGCGCTTTTTGATGAAAAAATTGAATACCGCGGCTCATTGGCCAATATGGGCGGCGTACACTGTTTAGGTCTTACTCAGGCGGTACGGAAAGAGCTTGGAAAGAACTTCGGTGATGAAGTTGCGGTAGAACTTTGGCAGGATTTGGAAGAAAGGACAGTGGAAATTCCGGACGATGTACAAAAACTGCTCGGTGAAAATCCCACAGCGAAAGAACTTCTTGAAAAAATGAGCTACACGCACCGGAAAGAATATATACGCTGGATTACAGAAGCTAAAAAACCGGAAACAAGAGAGAAGCGACAGCTCAAAATGATTGAAATGATTTTAGCCGGAAAAAAAGGAATATAGAAATGAATTACACTTACGAAACTGAAAGACTGATTCTAAGACCAGCATCAGCTGACGACGCCGATCTGCTTTTGAAATCCATGAATACAGATGAATTCATCAGATTTGTGGGAGACCGGAATGTGCGCACACTGGAGCAGGCCAGAAATTATATTGCTGAAAAACACCTGCCGCAGATTGAAAGGCTCGGTTACGGGAATTTCACCATTATCGAAAAATCTTCCGGTAACAAAATTGGCGGCTGCGGACTTTTTCACCGCGATGGTCTTGAAGTTGTCGATATCGGTTTCAGTTTCCTGCCTGAATATTATGGAAAAGGATTTGGCTATGAATCCGCAAGCCGTATTCTGAAAGCCGGTTTTGAGGATTTTGGACTTTCTGCAGTAAGCGCAATTACTGTTAAAGAAAACATCGCCTCGCAGAAACTTATCGAAAAGCTCGGTTTAACATTCAGGAAAATTGTTCATTTACCTAACGATCCGGCGGATTTGCTGTATTATGAAATTTCAAAAGAAGAATTTCTGAAACTTTAAATATTCCAGAACTCACGGTCTAAACTTCTGTACTGAATTGCTTCTGAAATATGAGCTGAAGAAATTTGTTCCTCGGCTTCAAGATCCGCAATCGTTCGTGCAACTTTCAGAATTCTGTCATACGCCCGCGCAGACAGATTAAGCTTTTCCATTGCCGTTTTAATCAGGTTTTTGGAATCGGAGTCAAGTTCGCAGTATTTTTCAATTTCTTTGGGTCCCATTTGGGCGTTATAACTGATTTCCAACTCTTTATAACGTTCCGTCTGAACATCGCGAGCCTGCAGAACGCGCTTTCTGATTACTTCGCTGCCTTCACCTTTGCGCTTGTCTGTCAGCTGATCAAATTCGACTTTCTGAACTTCAATATGAATATCAATTCTGTCCAGAAGCGGCCCGGAAAGTTTGTTCATGTACCGCTGCATTTCAAAAGTAGTTGAAGTATTGTTCGGATCATCCGGGAAAAACCCGGAAGGCGAAGGATTCATACTTGCCACGAGCATGAAACTCGCAGGATAGTTCACCGTAAACTTTGCCCTGGAAATCGTCACAACACGGTCTTCAAGCGGCTGCCGCATGACTTCCAGAACCGTTCTTTTAAATTCAGGCATTTCATCCAGAAACAAAACGCCGTTATGCGCGAGCGAAATTTCCCCGGGCTGCGGATAGCTTCCGCCACCGACAAGTGCGACATCTGAAATCGTGTGATGCGGCCCGCGAAAAGGCCTTACCGTCATCAACGAAGTTTCTGTTCCTATTTTTCCAGCCACTGAATGTATTTTTGTCGTTTCCAGTGCTTCTTTCAGCGTCAGAGGCGGCAGAATGCTGGGAACTCTTTTTGCGAGCATCGTTTTTCCGCTTCCGGGCGGACCGATGAGAATAATGTTATGGCCGCCGGCAGCAGCAACTTCCATTGCTCTTTTTGCCGTTTCCTGGCCTTTCACTTCGGCAAAATCAAAAGGAAAATCATTAATCCTGTCCTGAAACTCTTTCCGTGTGTCAATTTCAGTTCGCTCCAATGGCATGCCTTCATTAAAGAAATCAATAACTTGCTTAATGTTTTCTACGCCATAAACCTCAAGATTGTTTACGATTGCGGCTTCGCGCGTATTCTGTTTGGGTAAAATAATTCCTTTAAAACCTTCTTCACGCGCTTTAATGGCAATAGGCAAAACTCCTTTTATCGGCTGCAAACCACCGTCCAGAGAAAGTTCACCCATAATGATATAGTCTGCAATTTTTTCGGCTTTTATTAAATCCGATGCTGCTAAAATTCCGATTGCAATGCTTAAATCGTACGACGAACCTTCTTTCCTCAAATCAGCCGGTGCCATATTAATTGTAATTTTCTTTCCCGGAATCTTGAATCCAACATTTTTCAAGGCTGCGGAAATACGGTAACTGCTTTCTTTTATGGCATTATCAGGCAGTCCGACGAGATGATATCCAACGCCCGGAGAATCAACATTTACTTCAATGGTAATGGTTTGTGCAGAAACACCGTGAATGGCACTTCCATAAATTTTAACAAGCATCTGTGTATTTTGAAAAAACGAATTTACCAAAATACTCTTTTGCAAAAACAGGGAAAAACCCCTATTTTTTGTATTTCTTTTTTGATATTTTTGTTTTAAACAGATTAGAATGGATCTTAAAGGAGTACACTTTCATATTAAATCGTATACCGAACACGACCAGATAATGGATGCCGCAGATTATCTGATTGACAGTTTCGGGCTGAACCACGAGAATTTCGGCGGTTTTGGATTTCGGGACGAACTTTCGGCAACTTCGGTTTTGCTTACTGCTGAAGGGGAACTCGGGAAGAAGCAGAAAGTAAGGATTCCCAGAAATCTGTTTGATTTTGATATTACTGTTGTACTCAACATGATTGCCCACGAAATGCTTCATGTAAGACAGAAAGCGCCCGGACAGATTATTGAAGACAAGAACGAAAGAGAATGGCAGGCCTATACAGAAATGCTGTTTCATAAAGAATTTCCTCAGATTCCTGATGCGCCGGACTTCAACCGGAAACAGTTTGCGCAGAAAGCTCTTGAATATTACAAAAGAATGGGTGAAGGCAGCGAACTTCAGAAAAAATATGCGGAAGAAAAAAAAGAAGTTGAAGCACTTTTAGACGAGATATTGATAAAACGGGGCGAAAAAACAACAAAAAACACAGAAAAATTAGACAATAATGATAAAACCGGAAATTTCATGGACTGATTTTGAAAAGATTGATATAAGAACCGGAACTGTTATTGCGGCAGAGGAATTTCCGGGTCTAAGAAATCCGGCCTATAAAATTTCTATAGACTTTGGCGAACTGGGTATCAGGCAATCTTCAGCACAGATTACAGATCTTTATAAAACGAAGGAACTGGTAGGCAAGCAAATTCTTGCAGTGGTGAACTTCCCTAAAAAACAAATCAAAAATTTTTTCAGCGAATGTCTGATTCTTGGTGTTTACGATGAAAATAATGACGTGACGCTGCTCACGACTTCGCTTCCCACAAAAAACGGAATGCAGGTGGGATAAAACCCAAAAAACAGTGAAGCTTTAACCCGTTTTGTCATTTTAATTCAAAAAAACAGATTATGATTCAGAATATTCCTATTGAAAAAATCCTTTTCCTTGATATTGAGACCGTTCCAAATGCATCTGCATGGGAAGACTTGCCGGAATCTGAACAGAAACTATGGGACAAAAAAACCTTTTATCAGCGAAAAGATGAAATTACCGCCGAAGATTTCTACATGGAAAGAGCCGGAATCATGGCCGAGTTCGGAAAAATCATCTGCATTTCTGTCGGAATGCTTGACAAAAGCAATTCCCTGAAAATCAAAAGTTTCGCCGGTGATGACGAAAAGAAACTCCTCGTTGAATTTGGCGAAATGTTTAATTCACTGCGTCTCCGTGACGTTATTCTTTGTGCCCATAACGGTAAAGAATTCGATTTTCCCTGGATTGCACGACGCTTTCTGATTAACGGAATGATGCCGCCGCAACCTTTTCAGATGTTCGGAAAAAAACCATGGGAAATTCCGCATATCGACACCATGGAACTCTGGAAATTCGGCGATTACAAATCTTTTGTTTCGCTGGAACTGCTGGCCCATGTCTTTGGAATTCCAACGCCAAAAGACGATATCGACGGCTCAATGGTCGCATCAATCTATCATATAGAAAAAGACTTATTTAGAATAATTCAATATTGTGAAAAAGATGTCTTAACTTTGGCCAATGTTTTCCGGCGCATGCGTCAGGAAGATTTACTGAAAAGAAGTGAATAATTGTGGGATGTATCTTGTAGAATGTTTCCTCTTAAAAATACATTTTACACCGTACTTTTTACATTATACAATCATAAATGAAATATACCGACGACCAGATTGCCGACATCGGCGAAAATATAATTAAAGCTCTTAAAACCGTTTACGATCCGGAAATTCCAGTGGACATCTACGAACTCGGACTCGTTTATGACGTTCAGATTTCAGATGACGCTGATGTAAAAGTGGTTATGACCCTTACAACTCCCAACTGTCCTGTTGCGGAAAGTTTACCGGCAGAAGTCCGTGAAAAAGTGGCAGGCGTGGAAAACGTGAAAAGTGTTGATCTTGAGCTTACTTTCGAGCCGTCGTGGAACAAGGATATGATGAGCGAAGAAGCGAAATTTGAATTAGGAATTCTTTTTTAAGCTTAATAAAGCCCTTAGGTTTATTGAGATACATTCGGCGTTGAAAACTTCAGCGCTTTTTTTATTTTCCGTATTTGAATTTCATAGTCTGCTTCAGATCAGGATGCAAGCTGAGTGCAACCGGACAGTTGTGGGCAATAGATTCGATAAACTCTTTCTCTTCATCGGAAAACTCCCCCGGAAATTCGAAATAGCAAACGATTTCCCCGATTCTTCTCGGATTGGAAATCATGATTTTCTGGATTTCACAGGTAGCGCCGGTTATATTTACTTTGTCTTTCCCCAGAATTGCAATTGTGGTTAAGGCACATTCCGCCAGAGATGTGGCGCAGAGGTCAGTCGGTGAAAATTTCTCGCCTTTCCCATGGTTATCAGTGGGGGCATCAGTCAAAATTTTTGTTCCGCTCTGGAGATGTTCTGCCTCACAGCGCAGATCGCCGGTATAGGTTACTTTTGATGTCATGATGAGATATTGTTATGGTTTTTAAAATTTCAAAAAACTTCCGGTGATTACAAATAAAAATGAAAAATATCTTTCGCCCTGTTATACGAGCTTTCGAAATTGAGCAAATTAAGTTTATGGCTGATTTTTTCCGCAGCCATAAAATTGATCACCTGTTCGGTAGGCATATTTCCGACCAAATCATCCTTTGCCATCGGGCAGCCGCCAATTCCTTTTATTGCACTGTCAAACCTCCGGCAACCTCTGTTGTAAGCGGCCTTTAATTTAGAATAAGAATCCTCATAACGGTTGTGAAAATGTGCTCCAAAATTCATTTCAGGATTATTTGGGGGAATTTTATCAAACAGTAAATCAATGGTTTCTACCGTAGCAACCCCAGTGGTATCTGAAAGCTGAACTTCTTTTATACCAATTTCCGAGAATCTTTTTGCCCAATAGTCAACCTCTTCCCATTTCCAGATTTCACCGTACGGATTACCGAAAGCCATAGAAAAATAAATGTTCAGTTCACGCCCGGCGCTTTCACTCATCCTTTTGATCTCCTGAATCTGCCGGAACGCCTCTTCCTGATCTTTATTTGTATTGCGGTATTGAAATGTTTCTGAAATCGAAAACGGAAACCCCAGAATATCGACATTTTTATGCTTCAAAGCCCGTTCTGCACCGCTGATATTGGCGACAATAACAGACAGTTGGGTTTCAGAAAGAGATTTGTCAATATTATCCACAACTTCTCCGGAATCAGCCATTTGTGGTATGGCTTTAGGGGAAACAAAACTGCCGCAATCCAGAACATCAAAACCCACGCTCATCAGTGAGTTGATATAATCGATCTTCTTCTGCGTCGGGATAAATTCACCCCAACCCTGCATCGCATCACGAGGACATTCGGTAAGAAACATTTTACTTGTTTAGGTTTTCGTAAAGATAATATTTTTAGTTGGAAGCGGGAAAATGGAAGTTGGCAGACCAAAATGGAAAACGGATTACGCATGTGATCATTAAGTTTTAAAATAATAAATAAATTTCGTTGAACACCAAACTTTACATTAACTCATCCTTGCAATATTGATGAAACCGGGAATCTTCTGTTTTCCATCTGCCGTCTTCCCGCTTTTTCCTACCTTTGTTACAAACGAAAACTTCAAAAATATGCAGACGATAGACTTCACCCTGGAATGGAAACTTAAGTTACAAAACCGTTTCATCAACTACGCAAAAATTTACTCAACAAGCGATCCGGAGAGTGAAAGCACGCCCTCTACCGGGCAGCAGTGGAATATTGCCAAATATATTTTCGAGGAACTGAAATCTCTCGGACTTGAGAATGTAGAGCTTGACGGGAATGGCTATATTAATGCCTATATTCCTTCAAATCTTGAACATGATGACGAGCCGACCGTAGGTTTCATCGCGCATTACGATACTTCACCCGATTTTAACGGTGAGAATGTCAATCCACAAATTTGGGACAATTATGACGGTGGTGACTTGCTTTTAAACAAAGAAACCGGCTTCACGCTTTCGCCAGATAAATTTGAAAGCTTAAAAGATTATGTTGGAAAAACCCTCATTACAACGGATGGAACTTCACTTTTAGGCGCTGATGACAAGGCCGGAGTTGCAGAAATCGTCACCGCAGCGGAGTTTTTACTCGCACATCCTGAAATAAAACACGGAAGAATTGCCATAGGCTTTACGCCTGACGAAGAAATCGGGCGCGGCGCCCATAAATTTGATGTTGAAAAATTTGGGGCAGAATGGGCTTATACCATGGATGGCAGCGAAGCCGGCGAACTGGAGTACGAAAACTTCAATGCCGCTGGAGCGGTGGTGAAAATCCACGGGCTGAGCGTTCACCCCGGTTATGCCTTTGGGAAAATGGTTAATGCAGCACTTCTGGCTGCTGAATTTGTGAAAACGCTGCCCGAAAATGAAACCCCAGCCACAACCAAAGGTTTTGAAGGGTTTTTCCACCTGACGGAGATGTCCGCAGATGTTTCCGAAGCCAAGCTGCAGTATATCATCCGCGACCACGATTCAGAAAAATTTGAGGCCAGAAAAAAATTCATTCAGGAAAAAGTGGATGAATTAAATAAAAAATACGGTGAAGGAACTGCAGAAATTGAGGTAAAAGAACAATACCGCAACATGAAACAGCAGTTTGAAGGCAAAATGCACATCATTGATATCGCAGCTCAGGCCATGAAGGATGCCAATGTAGAACCAAAAATAAAAGCGATTCGTGGCGGTACAGACGGCGCACAACTGTCTTATATGGG